>JANNWL010000537.1:0-10494 GCA_031414735.1 Burkholderiales bacterium
CGCGGCGGCTGTCCATGGCCGCCTGCAGCTGGTTCTTCTGCGCCGCGCGGTCGAGCTGCCACCAGCCCAGTCGCGCCGTCAGTGCAGCCGACAGCACGGCGGCCACCAGCACGACGGCACCGCGACGGTTCATCGGCAGCGCCCTTCACACCGAAAACCGGCCAGCGAATAGACTGCAACCATGAAGACCTTGATGGTGTTGTTGATGGTGGCGGTGCTGGGTGCGCTGGCCAGTGCGGGCGTATTCATGCTGCGCAAGGGTGGCGAAGGCGGCGACCGCCGCAGCAAGAACATGGCGCGCGCGCTGGCACTGCGGGTGGGCCTGTCGGTGGCGCTGTTCCTGTTCATCCTGCTCAGCTGGTACATGGGCTGGGTGCGACCGTCGGGCATCCCGGTCGGTTCCTGAGCCCCCAAGAAAAAGGCGCCGCACGAAGCGGCGCCCGGTGGCGCGGCAAGCCGCGCCGCAGCTAGAGCCAGTACACGATGAAGTACAGGCCGAGCCAGACGACGTCGACGAAGTGCCAGTACCACGCGGCGCCTTCAAAGCCAAAGTGCCTGTCCGGTGTGAAGTGGCCCTTCATCAAACGCAGCGTGATGAAGGTCAGCATCAACATGCCCACAAACACGTGGAAGCCGTGGAAGCCGGTGAGCATGAAGAACGTCGACCCGAAGATGCCCGAGCTCAGCTTGAGGTTCAGGTCGCGGTAGGCGTGCAGGTACTCGTAGCCCTGCACGCAGACGAAGGCCGCACCCAGGAACACCGTGATCCACATCCACAAGATCGTCTTGCCGCGCTGCCCTGCGATGAGGGCATGGTGCGCAATCGTCAGCGTGATGCCCGAGGTCAACAACAAGGCCGTGTTGATGGTGGGCAAGGGCCACGGGCCGATGGTGGAGAAGGGTTCGACGATGCCGGCCGGCGAGGCCGTGGCACCAGGCACTGAACTGGGCCACAGGGCCTTGAAGTCGGGCCACAGCAGCTGGTGGTCGAGGTTGCCCAGGTTGGGCACCGAGTGCACACGCGCCCAGTACAGCGCGCCAAAGAAGGCCGCGAAGAACATCACTTCCGAGAAGATGAACCAGCTCATGCTCCAGCGGAAGGACACGTCGATGCGGTCGGAATACTGGCCGCTCTCGCTCTCGCCGATGGCCTGGCGGAACCACTGAAACAGCACGGCGAGCCACACCGTCATGCCGACCAGCAACATCCAGGCGCCCCAGCCGGCCCCGTTGATCCACTGGCTGGCACCCAGGATCACCAGGAACAAACCGGCGGCCACGCCCACCGGGTAGGCCGATGGTGAGGGGATGAAGTAGTAGGGCGTGGCGCCCGCGGGTGTCGCGCTGGACATAAGAAGTCTCTCCTCGAACCTGTACCGTCAGAAATCGTCGTGTGGTCAGGCGGCCACGCCGCTGCCAACCACCCACTTCACGAACCACACCAGGGCCACGACCAACAGCGCCGCGCCCAGCACACCCCCCACCACCACATGCACCGGGTTCAGGCGCTGCACATCACGTTCCAGATCGGCCGCACGGCGCACGCCGAAGAACGACCAGGCCACGGCCCGTACGGTCTGCAGGAAGGTTCCTGTCTGCGTCGCCGGGGGCGCGGGCTTCATGTCCCCAGGCCCTTGGCCGCCGTGTTGGCCAAGCCGCCCGCGGGCGCCGCCGGCACCTTGCCGCCCACCTCGAAGAAGGTGTAGGAAAGCGTGATGGTGGTGACGTCCTTGGACAACTTGGGGTCGATCACGAACACCACCGGCCATTCGCGCGATTCGCCGGGCGACAGGATGTATTCGTTAAAGCAGAAACACTCGAGCTTGTTAAAGAACGCGGCCGATTGCTTGGGCGCGTAGCTGGGGATGGCCTGCGCTGCCATCCGGCGGTCCTGCACATTGCGGAAGGTGTACATCACCGTGGCCATTTCGCCGGGATGAACCTGCATGGAGCGCACGGCGGGCTTGAAGTCCCAGGGCCCGCGCGCATTGGCGTCGAACTCGACCGTGATGGTGCGCGTGGTGTCGATCTGGGTGTTCGACGCGGCCTTCTTGCCGCTCCAACTGCCGCTGGCGACGCGCTGCTCGGTGAGAGAAAGCACGTTGATGCCCAGGGCCTCGCAGATGGCGCGGTACATGGGGACCAAGGCGTAGCCGAAGCCGAACATGACCGAAGCCACGACCAGCAGCTTCAACAGCATGCGCCGGTTGTCGGCCAGCGCGAAGGCCTTGATTGCGCTCATGGGCCCATCCACCAAATCTTGGTGACGAAGCCCGCCAGGAAGACACCCGCCATCGTGGCCAGGATCAGCGCCAGGCGCCGATTGGCCTTGCGTTGCTCGTCACTAGACATGCTCGTCGTCACCCAGTCAGCCCACCACGCGGGTGGCGCTGGCGTCCAGCTTGGGCGGCGTTTCGAAGGTGTGCCAAGGTGCGGGAGAAGGCACTTCCCATTCCAGGCCCTCGGCGCCTTCCCAGGGCTTTTGCGGCGCAGGCTCGCCCTTGCCGCGCATGGCTGGCACCACCACGGCAAGCAGGAAGAAGACCTGCATGAAACCGAATCCAAAGCCGCCGATGGAGGCCAGCATGTTGAAGTCGGCAAACTGCATGGGGTAGTCGGCATAGCGGCGCGGCATGCCGGCCAGGCCCAGGAAGTGCATCGGGAAGAAGGTGACGTTGAAGAAGAACAACGAGCCCCAGAAGTGGATCTTGCCGCGTGTTTCGGAATACATCACGCCAGTCCACTTCGGTGCCCAGTAGTAATAGCCACCGAACATCGCGAACAAGGAACCGGCCACCAACACGTAGTGGAAATGCGCCACGACGTAGTAGGTGTCCTGCAGCTGGATGTCGATGGGCGCCATGGCCAGGATCAGGCCGGTGAAGCCGCCCATGGTGAACACGAACAGGAAGCCCACGGCCCACAGCATGGGCGTCTCGAAGGTCATCGAACCGCGCCACATGGTGGCGATCCAGTTGAAGACCTTCACGCCTGTCGGCACGGCGATCAACATGGTGGCGTACATGAAGAACAGCTGCCCCGTCACCGGCATGCCGGTGGTGTACATGTGGTGTGCCCAGACGATGAAGGACAGGATGGCGATCGACGAGGTGGCGTACACCATCGACGTGTAGCCGAACAGCCGCTTGCGCGCGAAGGCCGGGATGATGGCGCTGACGATGCCGAAGGCCGGCAAGATCATGATGTAGACCTCGGGGTGGCCGAAGAACCAGAAGATGTGCTGGTACATCACCGGGTCGCCGCCGCCAGCGGGGTTGAAGAAACTGGTGCCGAAGTGGCGGTCGGTCAGCGTCATGGTGATGGCGCCGGCCAGCACGGGCATCACGGCGATCAGCAGGTAGGCGGTGATCAGCCAGGTCCAGCAGAACAGCGGCATCTTCATCAGCGTCATGCCCGGGGCGCGCATGTTCAGGATGGTGACGATGATGTTGATGCTGCCCATGATGGAACTGGCGCCCATGATGTGCATGGCAAAGATGCCGGCGTCCATGCTGGGGCCCATCTGCAGGGTCAGCGGGGCGTACAGCGTCCAGCCGGCCGAAGGCGCGCCGCCGGGCATGAAGAACGATCCGACGAGCATCAGTGCGGCGGGGATCAGCAGCCAGAAGCTGAGGTTGTTCATGCGCGCGAAGGCCATGTCGGCCGCGCCGATCTGCAGCGGGATCATCCAGTTCGCGAAGCCCACGAAGGCCGGCATGATGGCCCCGAAAACCATGATCAGCCCGTGCATGGTGGTGAGCTGGTTGAACAGGTCGGGGTTGACGAACTGCAGCCCCGGCTGGAACAGCTCGGCGCGGATGCCCAGCGCCAGCACGCCACCCACCATCAGCATCGAGAAGCTGAACAGCAGGTACATCGTGCCGATGTCCTTGTGGTTGGTGGCGAACAACCAGCGCCGCCAGCCGTGGGGCTGACCGTGGGCGTGGTCGTCGTGGTCGGCATGACCAGGGTTCGCGGCGTGGCCGTGGGGGTCGAGAACTGCGCTCATGTCGATTCCTTCGCTTTGCGGGCTGGCTTACTGCTTGCGGGCGGCAACGATCTCGGCAGGCTGCACCAGCTTGCCCGTCTTGTTGCTCCACGAATTCTTCGTGTAGGTGATGACCGCGGCGATCTCCGTGTCAGACAGCGTGCGCCAAGCCGGCATGGCGCCGTTGTTGGCGCCGTTGAGCAAAATCTTCACCTGCCCGGCCGGGTCGTTCAGCACCACGGCACTGCCATCCAGCGCCTTGATCGGCCCGGCGCCCTTGCCCGCAGCGCCATGGCAGGCGTTGCAATTGGCGTTGTAGACCTTCTCGCCGCGGGCCACGAGCTCATCGAGCTTCCACTCCTTGCTCGGGTCGTCGGCGGCGGCGGCCATGTCCTTCTTCTTGCCGTCGACCCACTTCGCGTAGTCGGTCTGGCTCAGCACACGCACATGAATCGGCATGTAGGCGTGTTCCTTGCCGCACAGCTCGGCGCACTGGCCGTAGTAGTCGCCGACCTTCTCGGCGCGGAACCAGGTGTCGCGCACGAAGCCGGGGATCGCGTCCTGCTTGACGCCCAGCGAGGGCACCATCCAGGCGTGGATGACGTCGTTGGCCGTGGTGATGATGCGCACCTTGCGGTCCACCGGCACGACCATCGGGTTGTCGACCTTGAGCAGGTAGTTGTCGCCCGCGGGCTTGCCGCTGTCGGACATCAACCGGTGCGACACGTCCAGCGCCGACAGGAAGCCGATGCCCTCGCCCTCGCCCTTGATGTAGTCGTAGCCCCACTTCCACTGGTAGCCCGTGGCCTTGATGGTGAGGTCGGCATTCGTGGTGTCCTTCATGGCCACCACCGTGCGCGTGGCCATGGCGCCCATGGCGATGACGATGATGAAGGGGATCACCGTCCAGGCGATCTCGACGCTGACGCTCTCATGGAAGTTGGCGGCCTTGTGGCCGACCGACTTGCGGTGCTTGAGGATGGAATAGAACATCACGCCGAACACCGCGACAAAGATCGCGATGCAGACCACCAGCATGAAGTTGTGCAGAAAGTGCTGCTCCACACCGATGCGGGTGACCGGGGTGTGCAGATTGAGCTGGTTCACGCCCGGCCCACCGGGCAGGTCGTTCACGGCAAAAGCGGCATGCGTGGCGGCCAGGGCACCCAGGGACAGGGCAGCCTGTGCACAGCGCTGGAGAAAACGGGAAACGATCTTCGTCATCATCGTGGTCACTCGGTTCAAATTTGTCACGTGGGCGCTGCGGCACGGCGCAGCGCGACCCGCAGTTCGCGCGCAAACAGGGCGCGCAATTCCGGGCGCAGGAAACGGCCCACCCGCGCGGTGCGGCCCTGGCCCGCCAGCTCGACCAGCGATCCCTGGCCGGCGGCCGGCTCGACCGTCAGCCACTCGGCCATGAATTCAGTGCGGACCACGCGGTGGGCCGACAGCTGCTCGACCCGCAGTGTGCGGCCACGCAGGGTGAGCGTCTCGCGGTCACCGGCATGGCGGGCAAACGCCAGCAACGCCAGGCCGACGCAGAAGAGCTCCAGGCTGGCAAAGCCCAGCACAAAGGGAGCGCCATGAAAGTAAAAGGCCAGGCCCACGGTCAGCGACACGGCGCACAGCCCCAGGTAGACGGCCAGCAACTGCCGCGGACCTATCGAACAGTTGCGCTTGAACAGCCACTCGGTGCCTGCCGCCTCTTCACCGGGACCGCCGGGGCCGATGTCTTGCCCGAACTGCCAGCGCGCGCCGCCGCGGGATCCGGCGGGCGGCAAAGGCCAGTGACTGGGGACAATGGAAGCTGTCATCGAGGGGCGGGATGCGGGCGCTTGGCGTCAGGGGTTGGCTATTCGGCGACTGAAAGTGCCTGAATTCGACCAGGGCCGAGGATGGGACATGCCACCTCGTTGGACCCTCTGAAAAGACCCTATAAATATAACGCACTCCCTGCGGTTCATGCCCCGCCACTGCGGCCCGCCTTCATGGTGGCGCGCAGTTCTTCCAGGGGAACGCGCGTCTCGGCTTCCAGACGCCACTTGGGTGCGGCCCGGAAGGCGTGGCCATAGACCACTTCGAAGCTCAAACGCGGCCTGCCGCCGATGCCGGTGTGGGCGCCCAGGGCGTCGCACAGCCGCTGCTGCCAGCGCGGCGTGCGCAGGCCGGGTGATCGCTTCGGGTCGACATTGCCGCCGAGCTGGCGCAGCTCGGCCAACAGCGCCGCGGCCGTGGGCCAGGTCAGGGTGATCTGCTCCTGGTCCATCACGGGGTCGGCAAAGCCGGCCTGCACCAGCATGTCGCCCAGGTCGTGCATGTCGACGAAGGGGGCGTGCGGCACGCCCCAGCCGCACTGCCGGTACAGCTCGCGCAGCCCCTCCAGCGTGCCGGGGCCCAGCGTCGAGAACATCAGGAAGCCGTCGGTCTGCAGCGCGCGCTGCCATTGCAGCATCACGGCCTGGGGGTCGAGCACCCCGTGCAGGCCCATGTTGGACCACAGCAGCTGGGCGCCGCCCGCGCCGACATCGGCCTCGACGCACACCGGGGCCCGCTCCGCAGCCCAGCGCCGCGGCGACCACCAGGCCGGCTGCAGAGCCTGTGCCGTGGCGGCGCGGCGCGCTTCGTCGGGCTCCACCGCAGTCACCGAGGCACGCGGGTAGGCCTGCTCCAGCAGCGACCGGCTGGCCCCCAGGTGCGCGCCCCAGTCGATGACCTGCTGCGGCTGCAGGCGAATCACCGGCAGCCGCTCGGCCATGCGCCGCGCGACCTCGGCGTGCAGCCACGGGGTCGCTTCCGACCGGTTCAGGCGCGCCTGCACGCGGGCCAGGGCCACCGGGTCGACGGGCCTGCGGGCGCTGCGCAGGGCGGGGGGAGGGGCCATCTTGGGCAGTATATTGAGATGGTGCTCAAACGTGCCCTCGCCCATCTGCCCAGCCAATGCGAGCTGTGCCGGCGTTGGGGCCAAGCGCGGCTTTGCACTGACTGCCTGGCGCGCTTCGCGGCACCGGTGCCACGGTGCGGCTCCTGCGGACTTCCGCTGGCGCTCGAAGCGCCCGCCTGCGGTGAATGCCTGCGCGAACCGCCGCCTTTCGACCGAACCGTCTGCGCCGTGGACTACGTCTTCCCCTGGGACCACCTCATCCGCGAATTCAAGTTCCATGGCCAGACCGAGCTGGCCGGCCCGCTGGCCCGGCGTTTGTCGGATGCGGTGATGGCCCGGGGCGCCACGGCGGTGCAGTGGGTGGTGCCCGTGCCGATGACGCACCAGCGCTTGCGCGAGCGCGGCTTCGACCAGGCCTGGGAGCTGGCACGCCGCGTGGCCACGGCGATGCAGTTGCCTGCGCGGGCCGACGCCTTGGTGCGCACGCTGGACACGGCGCACCAGACCGACCTCGGCCGCGCCGCCCGCCAACGCAACCTGCGCGCCGCCTTCTTCGTGCCCGGCCTGCAACGCGCCGCCCTGCAGCACACCCGCGTGGCGCTGGTCGACGACGTGATGACCACCGGCGCCACGCTGCGCGAGGCCGCTGCCGCGCTGCGCCGCGCGGGTGTCGCGGCCGTCGAGGCCTGGGTGCTGGCGCGCACCCCGGCGCCGGGGGCGGCGTGATGGCGGACGCGATGCTGAACATCGTGCTCGTGGCGCCCGAGATTCCGCCCAACACCGGCAACGTCATCCGCCTGGCCGCCAACACCGGCTGCGCCTTGCACCTGGTCGAGCCGCTGGGGTTTTCGATGGACGACCGGCTGTTGCGCCGCGCCGGGCTGGACTACCACGAGTACACCGCCGTCAAGCGCCACGCGTCATGGCAGGCCTTGCTGGAAGAAGAGCAGCCGCCCGCGAACCGCTGTTTCGCCTTCACGACGCGGGGCTCTCGCTTGTTGTCCGACGTGGGCTTTCAGCCTGGCGACTGGCTGGTCTTCGGCAGCGAAACGGCCGGCCTGCCGGTGGGCCTGCGCGAAAGCTTTGCGGCGGCGCAACGGGTGCGCTTGCCGATGCGGGCGGGCCAGCGCAGCCTGAACCTCAGCAATGCGGTGGCGGTGGCGGTGTTCGAAGCCTGGCGGCAACTCGGCTACGCAGGCGGCGGCTGACCCGGCGCGTCGCCGGGGCTTCTTCCTATTCGGACCGGGCGTGGCGCGACATCAACCGGGCCACGGCCTGGGCCGGTGCCACGCGGCCCTGCAGCAAGTCCACCACGGTCTCGGTGATGGGCATGTCCACCCCCAGCGCCCGCGCGCGCGCCAGCACGACAGGCGCGCTGAGCACGCCCTCCGCCACATGACCCAGGCTGGCCAGGGCTGCAGCCAAGGGCTGGCCGCTCGCCAGCAACAGGCCGACCCTGCGGTTGCGCGACAGGTGCCCGGTGGCGGTCAGCACCAGGTCGCCCAGGCCGGACAGGCCCATGAAGGTCTCGGCGCGCGCGCCCAGCGCCACACCCAGGCGGGTCATCTCGGCCAGGCCGCGGGTGATGAGCGCGGCGCGGGCATTCAGACCCGGCGCGGCACTGCCGGCCGGCGCGGCATCGGCCAGGCCATCGAGCACGCCCACGGCAATCGCCAGTACGTTCTTCACCGCGCCGCCCACCTCCACGCCCACGGTATCGGGGCTGGTGTAGACGCGCAGCGAGTCGGCGTGGAAGGCCGCCACAGTGGCGGCGGTGAGTTCGGTGTCGTCGCTGGCCACGACCAGCGCCGTGGGCTGGCCGCGTGCCACCTCGAGGGCAAAGCTCGGGCCCGACAGCACCCCGCAGGCCGCCCGCGGCCGCAGCTCGCGTGCCACCTCGTGCCCGAGCGCGCCAGTGCCGGACTCGAAGCCCTTGCACAGCCACAGCGCGGGACGCCCGTCAGGCAAGGCGCGGAGACGCTGGCGCAGCGCCGACATGGGCGTGGCAATGACATTCAGGCCCAGGGCGCCATGGGCCATCGCCTCGGCCAGGTCCTGCGTGACCCGCAGCGCGGACGGCAGCTCAACTTCGGGCAGGTACACGGTGTTGCACCGCGTCGACTGCATCTGCAGCGCCTGCGTCTTGTCACGCGCCCACAACAACACCTCGTGCCGGGGCGCCGAGGCAATGGCCAGCGCCGTGCCCCAGGCCCCGGCGCCGAACACGGCGATCTTCATTGCGGCCGCCGCAGTCGGCGTTCAGTTGATGCTGGTGATGATGCGCGAGCCGCCGTCACCGTTGCCGTTGCCAGCCGCTGCGGCCTGTTTCTGCTGGGCCTCGAACATGGCCTGGAAGTTGACTTCGGTCAGCAGGATGGGCGGGAAGCCGGCGCGCGTGCACACGTCGGAGACGATGGCGCGCAGGTAGGGGTAGATCATCTGCGGGCAGACGATGCTGATGATCCCTTGCATCTGCTCGTCGGGCACATGGCGGATCTCGAAGATGCCGGCCTGCTTGGCCTCGACCAGGAACAGCACCTTGTCCTTGACCTTGGCGGTCACCGTCGCCGTGACCGTGACCTCGAACACCCCGTCGGCCACCGTGGCGGCGGCCATGGCCAGATTGATGTCGACCGCCGGTTGCGCCTGGTCGAGCAGGATGGCCGGTGAGTTGGGCTGTTCCAGCGACAAGTCCTTGAGGTACATGCGCTGAATCTGGAAAACGGGGGTTTCGTCGGCCATGGTGGGGGGTCATCCGAATGTGGCAAAGCCCGGCGTCGACATGGCGCGGGGCCGCAGCCTCTGATTATTGCCGAGCGTCATGACCGACTGAGCCGCGGCGCGTGCGCCGCCGTGCAAACTGCTCAGCCTGCAGCGGCCAGCAGCGGCAGCAGGGCGCCGCGCTGGTCGAGCGCCACCAAGTCGTCGCAACCGCCGACATGCGTGTCGCCGATGAAGATCTGCGGCACGGTGCGCCGACCAGTGGCCTGCGCCATGGCGTCGCGCTCGGCCGGAATCAGGTCGACCCGAATCTCGTCGATTGCTGTCACGCCGCGCTGCGCCAGCAAGGCCTTGGCGCGGATGCAGTACGGGCAGGTGGCCGTGGTGTACATCTTTACCCGGCTCATTGGTGCACCCTACGGCCTTCGGCCGATCCCGCCAAGCGGGAGCGAGCCCCTTCGGACGGCCGTGCGGGGCTCATGCCGTCTTCTCCACCGGCAGGCTGGCGTCGCGCCAGGCGGCCGTGCCGCCCGCCACCGCCACCGCGTTGGCGTAACCGGCCTTGCGCAGCAGGCCTGCGGCCCGCCCGGCGCGGGAACCGGTGGGGCACAGCACCAGCAGCGGCAGGGCCTTGTTGCTGGGCAGGTCCTTGCTCGTTTCGATGCCGCCGAACGGCACGTTGCGCGCGCCAGCAGCATGGCCGGCGGCGTACTCGGCCGGTTCGGCCACGTCGACCAGAACGCCCTTCTCGCGGTTGATCAGCCGCACGGCTTCGGACGTCCCGACAGCGCCATTGCCGCCGCCCTTGCGCATCAACGGCCAGACCAGCATGGCGCCGGAGACGAAGGCCACGAGCAGAAGAATCCAGTTGTCGACGATGAATTTCACGGGTGCGGCAGGGTCG
>JANNWL010000538.1:0-10195 GCA_031414735.1 Burkholderiales bacterium
CTTCGAGACTGACAGGAACGGTTTCTTTGGCGAACTGGGTCATTCAGGCAGTCGGGGCAGCGCCCCGCCGTGGGGATCGGGCGTCGACCCGGCAAACTTGATTCTACGGGGGCGGAGCCTGTCGCGGCAGCGCAACAACCCAGCGCGACTGCCTTGCTGCAGGCGCCAAAATACGGTTCATCCGGCGCCCTATGGCACAATTCCCTGTCGGTGGTAAACGATTGCCTAGGTGAACGTTTACCCAGGCTCCACGCACGTTGTTTTGTCGTTTCGCAGGTCTCTGCGGCTTCCCTCGAGAGGAGAATCATGAAAAAATTGAACAAGGTAGCTTTGCTCTTTGCAACGGCTGCACTTGCGGTTCCGGTGACGGCCAGTGCGCAGACACCTGCCGCTCCGACTGCGGTCCAACTCAGTGCCGCCAACGGCGCGGACAACTGGCTTTCCGCCGACGGAACGGTCTGGAAAAACGGCACCAATGAACTGTGCTGGCGCGATGCATTTTGGACGCCAGCCACCGCTCACCCGTTTTGTGACGGCGCGCTGAAGCCGCCGCCGCCGCCGCCGCCCGCCCCACCGCTGGCACCGCGCGTTGCGCCGCCGCCGCCGGTGCCTGCTGCCGTTGCACCCTCGGCAGCTGCGGTTGTTCCGGTGCCTGTCGTGCCGCCCGTGGCCGTGAACGAAAAGGTGACCTTTGAGTCTGGTGCCAACTTTGACTTTGACAAGTCCGTCGTCAAGCCCGCCGACCAAGCCAAGCTTGCCGACCTCGTCGACAAGAGCAAAGCGACTGCCCTCGAAGTGATGGTTGTGACGGGCCACACCGACTCGGTGGGCACGCCGGCGTACAACCAGAAGCTGTCGATTGCTCGCGCTGACGCGGTCAAGAACTTCCTGGTCGGCAAGGGCGTCGAGAAGAATCGCGTCTATACAGAGGGCAAGGGCGAGGGTTCTCCAGCGGCCGACAACAAGACCGCCGAAGGCCGCGCCAAGAACCGCCGCGTATCGGTCGAGGTGTTTGGAACTCGCGCCAAGAAGTGATTTCCAGCAGCCCTGGCGCTGCAATCACTAACAAACCCCGCCTTGGCGGGGTTTGTTTATTTTCGACACTGACTTTGTGCGGTCACATCGGTCTTGGCCTTGAATCGGCGTGAAACGTTGATCTTGTTTAGGATCGAAGGATGCAAAACGTCGACGCCCAGGAACTTGCGAAATTCAGTGACTTGGCCCATCGGTGGTGGGACCCGGAGAGCGAGTTTCGCCCGCTGCACCAGATCAACCCCCTGCGCCTGGAGTGGATTGACTCCATAGCGTCCTTGCGTGGCAAGTCAGCGCTGGATGTCGGTTGCGGCGGTGGCATCTTGTCCGAGAGCATGGCCAGCCGGGCTGCCCATGTCACCGGCATTGACCTGGCCGCCAAGCCGCTCGGGGTGGCGCGTTTGCATGCCCTGGAGTCAGGCGCGCTCAACCTGGACTACCGCGAGATAGCGACTGAGTCCCTGGCCGTCGAGCAACCGGGCAGCTACGACGTCATCACATGCATGGAGATGCTCGAGCATGTTCCCGACCCGGCTGCGGTGGTTCGGGCCTGCAGCCAGCTCGCGCGACCAGGTGGATGGGTGTTCTTCTCGACCCTCAATCGCAATCCCAAATCCTTCCTGTTTGCCATCATCGGCGCAGAGTACGTGCTGGGCCTGCTGCCCAAAGGCACGCACGAGTACGCCCGCTTCATCCGCCCCAGCGAACTGGCTCGCTGGACCCGCGATGCCGGGCTGGAGCTGAAGGCCAGTCGCGGCCTGGAATACAACCCGCTGACCCGTCGCTACTGGCTTTCGGACAACACCAGCGTGAACTACATGCTTGCGTGTCGCAAGCCCGGGTGACGCCGCCGCTGCGCGCGGTGCTGTTCGATCTGGACGGCACCCTGGTCGACAGCGCGCCCGACTTGGCAGGCGCAGCCAACGACATGCGCACCGCGCGCGGCCTGGAACCCTTGGCCTTCCAGGCCCTGCGCCGGATGGCGGGTTCGGGTGCGCGGGGCATGCTGGCGCGCGCCTTCGACATGGCGCCCGGGCAGCCAGGCTACGAAGCGCTGCGCGACGAGTTTCACGATCGGTACGAGCAGCGTATGCTGCGCGAAACGGCGTTGTTCGCCTCCGCCTTGCCTGTGCTCGAAGGCCTGGAGCAGCGAGGGCTGGCCTGGGGGATCGTCACCAACAAGGCGCTCCGTTTCGCCAACCCGCTGGCGACTGCCCTGGGCCTGTGGCCGCGCGCCCGGGTGCTGGTGGCGGGCGACAGCACGCCGCACACCAAGCCGCATCCCGCGCCCTTGCTGGAGGCTGCGCGACAGCTCGCGTTGCCGGTGGCGTCTTGCACCTATGTGGGTGACGACCACCGCGACATGCGCGCGGCCCGGGCCGCAGGCATGGGCGCCATCGCCGCGGCCTGGGGTTACCTAGGTGAAGGCGCCCAACCGCACGACTGGGGTGCCGATTCGGTGCTCGACAGCCCGGATGCGCTCTTGCATTTCCTCAAACTGGCCTAAACTCAAGCGCTTGGGACCGACTTGGCTTCGACGTGGGTGCTGAGTCGACGCGGGGCATGCCGAGCACCAGTTCGCTCGTAAATCCACTGGAAACAAAGTAACTGCAAACGGTCTCCCCCCATAAGTGTCCATAGAGCAGCGGGTGAGCGGGTTGCATACCTGGGCGGGCGGCAAGATCTGAAAGTATGGATGTTTCCATAGACATCCATAGATGGTGCGACTGTGACTGCCGCCCAGCGGTCACAATCGTGGGTGTTGGCGCGATGGACTGCGCCGACGTAGACTGTGAAAGTTCCAGGGGCCGACCTGGCTTCGACGTGGGTTCGGAATCAAGTGGGGCATGCCGAGCACTCCAGTACGCTCGCTAATCTGTCTGGAAAACACTCAAGCGCCAACGATACTTCGTACGCTCTCGCCGCTTAAAACCGGCGTGCCGCTCACCGGAAGGCCAATGGTCCGGGTCGAAAGCTGAAAGGCTAGAGACAGAGCGGTCATACACATTGGCTGGTTCAGAGTCGGGTCACTCGACACTGAACGAGACTAAGTGACTGGCGGTCAACGTAGCCTGCTGCTGGGCGACGTTGATGGCGAGACTCAAATCAGCCAGCTACGCATGTAGAACTACTTGGTGAAGGCTTGCGGACGGGGGTTCGATTCCCCCCGGCTCCACCAATGATGAAGCCCTGGCTGCTCACGCGCCAGGGTTTCTTTTTTCCCGATTCTCAACACTTCGGTCTGCCCTCTCGGGCGCCCCCCCGCGTCAATGGCATGCCCCGTACTCACCCGTTCGGTGCTCGGCCTTCGGCCTGCGCTCCGCGTGCGGCTTCCGTGCGGGGTCGGGCTGGGCCCACCCATTGACCGGTTCCGAAGCAGGAACTGAAGTAGCCCTCGCTTGCTTCGCGCCACGGCTCTTACCGAGCTGTCAGGACCTTTCGGACCGCTGACGCGAAGCCCGGCTTGAAGACGGTCCGGGTACGTCCCTCACCGAGCTCTTTGACGACGCGGCCGTTCTTCTCTTCCTTCCAACCCTCGGCGCGCCAGAGCTCCATCGAGATGGCGTGCTCGAGAGCTTCTTGCTCTATAGCATTCAATGTTGGGCCCGTAGAAATCTCCAGTGTCATTGACCCGTCGGACGTAAGCGGCACTGTCTTCGCGGTCGTGATGGGGGGGCGCCTGTCGATGATGAGCTTGGTCTGAGCCTTGAGCAGGTTCACTTCGGCGCGCAGCGAATTTCTTTCGCGAACCAGTTTCTCCACGATGATGCGCGTGGCCGGGTCACTGATGGTCCGCATCAGTGCGTCGACGGGTCCAGCCTTCGCAATCTCGCGCAGCTTGGGACCGCCGGCGTATGCCTGCCAAGCCTCGATGAGCTTGCGATAGTCCGCCGACTGCGTGTTCCAGAGTGCCTTTACCTTGAGGCCGCCCCGAGCTTCAACAGCTTCGCCTACGGCCTTCAAGGAGAAGTCCTTGCTGCCCAGGCTCGCGCGTTCGCGGCATACCTCGTGGATGAGGTCTAGGTTGCGGCGCTTGGTGGGATGTGAAGCCGTTGCGGAGATGGCATCTCGGACTTCATCCGGATGGACACTGGTGGTGCTGTTCATGCTGCGGCTAGTTCCGGCGCAGCTTTGATGGGGATGATGCGGCGCGGGGCACCTTCAGTCGTGGCAACTCGAAGGGCTTCATTGACTGCCCCGCCGAGGCGGTCGCGGAGAGACTGGCGCGCGTCTATGAGCGAGATGACTTGATATCGACCGAGCGCTGGGTTCTGCGGGTTCATTTGCAAGGCAAGCTGGCGTAACAAGGCGCTGCCGACAAGCTTCTGCTCTTCCTCAGTCAAGGTGAGGAACACTGGCGCCAGGTTGTCGCGGACTAGCGCGGCATCGAGTAGCTGACTTTGGCGTAGGACGGCCTTTCCCGGGTCCAGGTCGTGATAGAGGACGGCGCCTTCGCACACGCCCGATACTTGGAGAAGCTCCGAGTCCACCTCCTCGATGGCGTACTCGAACTCGCCCATGCCGCCGACTGCCACAAGCGACGTTCCATCTCCGGCCGACAGTGCGATGCGACAGCGCTCCATGAGGCGTGTGATGGCGGCGACAGTCTGTGTCAGCTCATCGAACTTCTGGACGGCGCGTTCAAGCGCACGCTGCGCTTCCAGATACTGTCTTTGCTCGGCGAATACTTGGTCGGCTGCGAGCGACGCTGCCCGTCGGTCTTCAATGTCGCGAAAGCGCTCTTCCGCAACCACCACCTGCTCCCTGGCGTCGTAGCAGTGATAGTTGGCGTTGTTCCAGCGCGCGGCCAGTTGCGGGAGGAAGTACGGGCGCGTGACGAACCACCGACACATAGGGCAATTGCGTGAGCCTCCGAGCACGGGCGCGTACCGAGGTGCGGTCTCGTTCCCGATGTTTGGCCCACCGTTATGGCAGCCAGGTGCCTCGAACTCAACGTTGTTCCCGCCGACAAGACATAGGCCATCGACCATGGACATCCAGCCAGCCGGCGACCGCAGGTGCTTCTGTTCGGGCACTGCGGCTCTAAATGCTTCGGGACTGTTCGCTATGACGTCTCGCACCAACTGCGCGTACTCGGCGTTGGCCAGCCAGTCTTTGATGGTGTCGTCAGCCGAGTCATTGAGTCGCTGTACACCTGCTTGGATGGCCTCCCTTGCCTGCATTGCGCCCGGCTTGGTGTAGTAAAGCGTCATGACAAGACGGCTGTGACCTGCAATCTTCTGCAGGATAGCAAGAGGCACCTGGCCGTCCAGTGCCAGCGCGGTGATGAGTGATACGCGGAGGCTGTGGAGCGAGAAGAACGTCGCGGTGGAGTTCTTGGCGCGATGCTCCTCGTCGGGAATCAGTCGAATGCGTTCACCGTTGGGCAGGGTCTCGTGACGCTTCTCAAGCCGCGCCTGTAATGCTTCCAAACACTGGAACCACGGGCGGTCGAGCGCCATGATGGCCAGTGGAAAGTTTGGCGTCGTGCTGTTCTCTGGCGTTCGAAATAGGAACGCGGTGTCGGGATAGCTTGCAAGCTGGACATCGGACTTCAGGGGGATGTGCCGACCATCAAGTTCCGACCACTTCGTGAGCCTCTTTAGCGGGTTGTACTTCTCCTGCCAGCGGCGCAGCTTCTCAAGCCAGTAGAACGGGTCCTGGTGGAGCGGTCCACCCACAATCCACGGCACGTTGTAGCCCTTGGCTGTGCCAGCCTTCTCACGGTCTGCGGTCTTGTTCGTGTTGATGTGCAGCAGCACCTTTGCGTCTCCATCGACGAGACGATTGGGACGTAGGAAGACGCCGTTTGTGTATGGCCGTCGCTCATCGCCCATCGCCAAGCGACTGCTGTTGATGAGCCACTCGCTCTCCTGCCATTTCCACGTGTCCGCTTCTCCCGAGTCGAGCATACGGACCTGCAGGGTCCGCAGCGGCAACTGAAGCTTTACCAGCAGCGCAACCCACCGCACGGGGCTCCACATTTCGTAGATGGTCTCGTGGTTGCGCCCTTGGCCGCGGTTTCCGGGCCCGGAGCGCACGAAGCGGCTACGCTTGCGCCAGACGCAGTCCGGGTCGGAGCGGTCAATCGTCCGAGGGTCTACTTCAAACCAGACCGGCGAAATCTTTGCATCCTCCCCCTCGTCTTTGGCGGATTCATCGCCGTCCGACTTGCCCGCATTGCGGGCGAAAGCTGACTGGGCCATACCCATGGCGTTGTGGGCCCACTTCCAATCTCGGAAGTCGGGCCCCTCGGCAATCATCTTCCGCAGTTCGTCGACGTAGCCGTAAGGCAATGTGGGTCGAACGCTCTCTGCTGGCCGAGGCAGCCCGCTACGCGTCAAATGAGGAATCGGATTCCGGAACGCTGGTGACGTCTGCAAGCGGCCCTCGTCGTCCTCCTCGCAGAATTCCGGTCTACTAAGAACCCACTCCATGAAAAAGTGTGCACAGTTGTGAACAGGAACCTTGCCGTGCGTACGTTTCTTACCCCAAAGCGTCTCGTAGAAATCCGGCACTGCTGTTCGATGTAGCAGAACGGTGGCGGGGTCTGTCGGCAGCTTTGTCGCCGCAAGGAAGTCGATGACTGCGTTCACCCCCTGCATAGACTGTCCAAGGCCTGCCTCGCGGCCGCTGAGCCATTCGCGGCCCAGCGCGCGCCAAGCTTCAAGCTTTGGATGCAGCTTAGCGACCCACTCCAGATTCAAGTCGCTTCGCTTAGTGACGCCGGGCGTCTTCCTTGACCGCTTCTCGCGCGTCTCTGCAGCCTTGGATACCTTTTGGACTGGGGGTGCCGGCTTCTTCATCAACGCTGACACGTTGGCGAACTTCCAGGCCTTGCCGGTTTTAGTTCGAAGGCCATCGGCGTTTAGCTTGTCGGCGATTTTCTGAAGGGTCAGGCCCTCTTTGACATAGCCAGTGCATCGGGCCGCAAGAGCCTCCCGTTGTTGGTCGAACGCGGCTTCCACAGCCTTCGCTTTTCGGTATGCAAGGGGTAGCTTCTTGGTGGGCATGAAGTCTCCCGTCTAGAGAGAAGTGGGCAACAAGAACTGTCCGATGTCGGCGCGGCTCACCTGAACGATTTCGGAGCGAAGGCTCGCCGTCATGTCGTTAAGCCGTCCGATGGCACGCCGGAGGTGAGCCAGGCATTCGCTTCGGTCTGCTTCCGTGTAGACGTCCTGGCTGTCGAGGTCGGTGTGGTGCATGAAACGACGAATCATTTCCTTCGGAACATCGGCCTTGCGCAGACGCTGTCCATAGGCATGCCGGTGTCCGTGGATGCTCGTGCCAAAGTGCTTGGCCGGTTCAAGACCGATACGCCGAACTGCGGCTGCGTGGGATTCTTCGAACTTGCCCATCTTGTAGAGTTCGCCGATAGGCTCGCGCATGATGTTCATGAGTGCGAAGGGGTGGTTGCGACGGCTCGGGTCAATGCGGAGCACCTGCTCCGCGTAGAGGTTCCAAATGCTCCAGAAGAGTTCACCGAACTCAGGCACGAACCAGTAGGCCTGCTTGTAGTAGCCGCCGAACTGCGACTCGTGCATTCCACCCTTCCAGCCAGCGGCGGATGTCGACAGGCCCCAGTCGCGTGGAGCGAGCCCGAAGCGCTCAGCAAGGTACTCGGCACGGCGGCCTCGCCGTTGACGTCCGGAAGAGTCCAACCATTTGGGGTCAGGTGGCGCATTACCCCACGCGGGGTGATGGATGAAGGCCAACGCCTCACCCCTGTGGACAGGGTCTTCAGTGACATCCCACAAGTAGAGGTGGAAGGGTTCGGAAACTCGGAATCCCGCCCCGTTGAGCAGGAGCGTGATGAGCATGTCGCGGTAGTTGTAGCGGTTGCCGACCTTGAACCCCTTGAGCACGAGGTCCAGGATGCGGTCCTCCGGGAATGACGGCGCGGCCTCTCGTTCTGTTTTGGGCGGAGAGTGCCATTTCCCTGTGCTGTTCCTGTCGCCAGGCCGGCGCGAGGTCTCTTCGACGGGCGACCAGGTATGTCCCAGAAAGGCCTTGTTGCGTCGGTACTTGTAGGCTGCTTCAGCGAGACGCAAGTCATGCGCGCTACCGCGCCAGGTCTTGGCTGGGTTGTGCTTGCCAGGGTTCTTCTTGGCCCACCAGTCGAAGAGGTCTGTGAGATGACGAATGACTCGCCTACTCTTCTGTGGCCCGCATGCGCTCCACCACAGACCGCTGGGGTCTTCGCCTGTGGCCGCTGTCACCGTGCCAGTTAGAAGCCGCTGCCTGAAGTTCTGGAAGACTGCCTGTTCGTTCGTGTAGGTGGCGTGAGCGTTCAGGTACTCCAGGAACAGTCGCACCGAGGTAGTGACCTTTGCCATCCAACTTGGGCTGCGCTCATCCCAATGTTCGGTGAAATAGTCCAGGAGCACCTCAATCGGGCCGTGCGACGTGAGCAGGACTGGCATCTCGTAGTAGATGCCGCTCTCGTCGGTGAAGACTCGTCCAGCGACAACGGTGGACTCAAACATTGCCCGCCACCTCAGACTGCAGCAGTTCGCCCATGCTTCAGCCTTGCGGGGCCTTGCTGACTGGAGCGGCCGCTCCTCTGCCAGCCTTCGGAACTCGAAGGTCGCTGCCCTTCCAGATCGGATCGCAAGCGCTCGAACTGTTCTCGATCCGCCTTCAGGCGATCGTGCGCGTATGCAGCGGCGGACGCCCAGATCTGCTGGCCCAAGCGCTCGACGAGCTGGGTAAGGGCGGGCGGAAGTGGCTCCATGGCGTCGGGGCCCTTCGTGGATAGTCGCTTCCGTCGTTCCGCCATCGCATCAGACAGGGTCGAATAGCTGCCTCCCCCGAGTGCCTTGCGGACCGCTACGAGGGTCGGTTCCATGCCATTGGCCTCAAGGTCGTCAGCCGTGGCCCAGATTTGCTCGTGCGTCAGAGGCATCCGCCACTCCCCCCAAAGTGTTGTAGCGATACAACCTACAACATGGATTCACGCCATCGATCGTGACCTTCGGTAGCGCTCGATCCACACCTGACCGAGACTGTACCAGTTCACATCAAAATGATCTACACAACGCATGAAAAGCATGTCTTACATATTCAATTTGTATCTAGTATCCTTTGCACCATCGAACTCAATCTGGAGCCACGATGGCGAGCGAGCAGTTGCTCGAGATGACCCAGGCGCAACGCGACCGCCTTGCGTTCATAGACCTGCGGTTGCGGTACCTGGGTGAGGTTGGGCGGCAGGATCTCGTCTCCCGCTTCGGCATCCAGTCGGCGGCGGCGTCCCGCGACCTGGCGCAATATCGTCAAGTGGCGCCAAGAAATTTGGACTACGACACCCGGGCCAAGGGCTACGTTCGCGCGGCCTGGTTCCGGCCGGTGTTTGAAGTCCAGGCAGATCGCGTCCTGACATGGTTGTCGCAGGGGTACGGCGACGGGGAGCCCGTCCGATCAAGAGGCGCGACCGTCCACGAGGGAATGCCGTGGCTGGGGCGCGTCGACCTCGAACTGCTGTCCGTCCTGACCCGCGCGATTCATCGGGGTCTGGCCGTCGAGGTTTCCTACCGCGCGCTCTCAAGCGGGTTGACGACGCGCGAGATCGTGCCCTTCTCGCTGGCGGACAGTGGCCAGCGATGGCACGTCCGGGCTTTTGACCGACGGAGCGGTGAGTTCCGTGACTTCGTCTTGGGGCGTCTCGCTGATGCACAGATACTGCCCGGTCCCGTGGCCGAGCAGGAACTTTCGGCGCAAGACATTCAGTGGAATCGGATCACCGAACTCGAACTTGTGCCGCACCCGGCCAACGTGCAGCACCCAGACACCATCGAAGCCGAGTACGGCATGGAAAACGGCGTGCTCAAGGTCCGGACGCGCGCCGCGATGGCGGGGTACCTGCTGCGCCGCTGGAACGTCGACTGCACCGAAGACCACAGCCTCAAGGGGGGCGAGTTCCACCTCTGGCTTCGCAATCGCCAGGCCTTGTACGGCGTCACGAACCTGATCCTGGCGCCCGGGTACGACAGGCTCGGCGACGAGTGACGACACACGAAACCAGGGACGCGCCGTGCTGAAACTCGAACAGATCCAGAAGAACGCAGCCATCACCGGCCTGGAGCCCGGGCAGGTGGTGCGCATCGTCACCACCGAGCCAGTCGGTGACAGCGCTCTGACCGTCTACTACAAGACCGCCGGC
>JANNWL010000539.1:0-2647 GCA_031414735.1 Burkholderiales bacterium
CAGTGGGCGCAGGCCCGCGGCCTGGCGCTTCAGTAGAGGCTGCGCGCAGTGGCCGGCACGGCCGGCACAGGCAGCGGCGTCGTCAGCACGTGCAGCAAGGCGGCGGTCTCCGTGTCTGCCTGCCCGGCGTAGTTGGTCGGCCGGTAGCGCATCTGGAACGAGGCCAGCACGTTCTTGGTCGCCTCGTCGAACTGGCCGCTCTGCACCAGCTCGTAGCCATGCTGCACCAGGGCCTTCTGCCACCAGGCGATGTCGGGCGGCGTGGTTTCGAAGACCGCGCGCTGCACCGCCACGCGCGCCGCGTCGGGCCAGGGCGCGGTGATGCCCAGATCGGCAAAGCGCTTCCAGGGGAAAGTGGGGCCGGGGTCCTGCTTGGTCTGCGGCTGGATCTCGGCGTGGCCCAGGATGCGCTCGGGGCGGATCTGGTGCCGGCGCACGATGTCCTGCACCAGCGGGATCAGGGCGTTGATCTGCTCGGGCGGAAACGGCAGGTATTCGCGCTGCCCGTCGGCGCCGATGCGCGCGCCGGGGTGGACGATTTCGATGCCGATCGAGCTGGCGTTGAGCTGGCGGTTGCCCTTCCAGCTGCTGGACCCGGCATGCCAGGCGCGCTGGTACTCGTCGACCAACCGCATGATGCGCGGTGAGGCATGGTCGGTGAGCAGGTAGTGCGACGAGACCTCGTTCTGCGTCAGCACGCGGATCGAGTTGGGCAGGTCCAGCACGGTGTAGTGAATGATGAGGAACAGCACCCGGCTGTCCTGCCCGCGGGCCGTGACGCTGACGTCGATGGGAATGCCGCCCGGCGTGGTGAACGGGGGATTCAGCGCCGAGGGCGGCGGCGTCGTGGCGCAACCGGCCAGGGCCGACAACACGAGCGCACCCGCCAGTGCGCGCCAGCCCGCGGGGAAAGTCATCTGCGACAGCTTCATCGTGGGTTTCCTCGGGCCACGGCCAGGCGCGCGGCAGTGTGGTGGGCATGCAGGGTGGGTCGTTGCACGGTGACTTCAGCGGGCAGCGCGGCGCGCAGTGCGGTCTCGATGGCCGGGTGCAGGTCGAAGACACGGCCGGCCAGCGCCACGGGGCGCACGCCCAGGCGGCGGTGCAGCGCCTGGGCCAGGCGCGCCAGTTCAAGGCCGGCGTTGCGCAGCAGCGCCAGCGCAGCGGCGTCGCCTCCGTGTGCAGCGCGCGCCACGGCCCGCGCCAAGGTGCCGAGCTCGCCGCGCGTGGCGCCGTACACCCAGGCCCGGGTAGCCGCCCAGTCGCTGCCGCCGATGGTGTCGAACAGCGCCCGCGCCAGGCCCGACTCCTGCCAGGCGCCCGGCGCTTCGTCTTCGGCGCGCCAGACCTGGCGCAGCGCCTGGCGGGCGATCCAGTGGCCGCCGCCCGCGTCGTCGATGACCGCACCGCGCCCGCCAACACGGTGCAGGGTGCCGGCCGCGTCGATGCAGGCCGCGATCGAGCCCGTGCCTGCATACACCACGCAGCCCTGCCCTGGCGCAAACGCAGCGTGACAGGCCAGCTCGATGTCGCTCATCGAACCCACGGCAGACAGCGGCAGGGCGAAGGCCTGGGCCAGCAGCGCGTGCAGGGCCGGTTCGTGCTCAGCGCCCAGGCCGGTGAGGCCGGCCACCACGCCAACGGCCGTGCCGTGGGGGCGGGCACAGGCAGCCATCTGCGCCAACGCGGCAGCCATCGCTGCACGGCCTTCGTCGGTGCCCAGTTGCGCGCCAGCCATGGGCTCACCCTGCCCTTGGGCCACCAGCTTTCCGTCCGCCGTGGTCAGGGCCCAGCGTGTTTGGGTGCCGCCGGCGTCCAGGCCCAGGCCCAGGGCGGTGACCGCGGCGGGGTTCATGGCGACGGCGGGGCCGCCGCGTACCTGCCGGCGCTGGGCTCGTGTGCACCCAGCAGGAAGGGGTTCACGATCTGGAGCGCGCCGAAGCGCCGACCGTTCTGCAGGTCCTCTGAAAACAGCGTGTCGCAGCCGGCGTCGAGCGCCGCCTGGACGATCAACGCGTCCCAGGCGCTGACGCCATGCCTTGCGGCAAGCCCCAGTGCACGCAGTGCGGCCTCGGCGCTGGGAGCCACCACCTCATGCTGCGCGAGCAGCTGGACTGCGGCCAGCGCGTCCGCAGGGGGCACACGCTTCTTGCGCGTCAGCACGTTGTAGGTCTCAAGCAGCACTTGGACGCTCAGCACCAAGTCATGGCCGGTCGAGGAATGTTTGGCCAGCAGCCGCTGCGCAACGCCCTGGCGGACAGGGTCGCCGCGTTCAAACCCATAGACGAAGACGTTGCTGTCGAAGAAGGCCCTCACTGGGCGCTGCCCGCGCCGCCTTCACCACCGGCTTGGCCCCCGTCCTTGGCCGGGCCGAAAGTGGCCCACAGCGTGGGCATGCGTTCGGCCATGGCTTCTTCGTACAGGGCTTCCCGCCCGGGCCAGGCGGCTTGGCCGGGCTCGCACTTGGGCATGCGCGCCGCCAGCGCCCGCAACTGGGCCAGGAAGTCCTCGCCGTCGCGCTGGGCGGGCTGGGCATAGCGTGCAATCGCCTCGCGGCAGATCTCGTTCACGCTGGTGCCTTCCTGCACCGCCTTGATGCGGGCGGCGCGCAGCAGGTCATCGTCGATGGCGAGGGTCAGATTGGCCA
>JANNWL010000540.1:0-1810 GCA_031414735.1 Burkholderiales bacterium
ACCCAGCACCCGCAGGCTGGCCAGCTCCCAGGTGCGTTCGGCCAGCGCGATGCGGGCGTTGTTGTAGACCACCCCCACGGCAATCACGGTGGCAAACAGGGTGAGCACCGTGCTCATGATGCGGATGTTGCGGGCGCTGACTTCTTGCATGTTGCGCAGCACCGTGGCTTTGCTGAAGGCACCGATAACGCGGGGCATCTGTTTGCTGGCCTCCAGAAATTCGGGTTCGCGGCCGCGTTCGATGGCCAGCGCGAACTGCGTCGACAGGTCGCCCTCTTGCAGCAGCCGGTTCAGCGCACGCCGCTCCATGTAGGCGTTCAGGCCCATCATCTCGCGCACCACGGCCGTCAGCGGCACGGCCACCGTGCGCTGCTGGCCTTCAAGCACTTCGACGCGCACTGTGTGCCCCACGCGCAGGCCCAGCTTGTCGGCCAGGCGGTCGGTCATGACCAAGCCGTCGCCGAGCCCTTGGCCGGGCACATGCTTGTCGACGTCGACGATGCGGCGCAACGCGGCCGGCTGCGCCAGGCCCTGAATGGCGCCACGCTGGCTCAAGTGCCCGTTGATGAAGCGCACCGCCACGTCGCGACCCGATTCGACCATCGTTACGCCAGGCAGGCGGGCCAGCTCGTGCCGCGCGCTGTCATCGGCCGCCTCGGGCATCCACAGCACCACATCGCTGCGAAGCGCCACGTTGAACTGCGCGTCGACGATGTAGTCGATGGCGTCGCTGAAGAAGTTGCCCATCACGACGATGGCCACCGATGCCGCCACGCCGCCGGTGGACAGCGCCGTGCGCAGTGGCCGACGCTCCATGTTGCGCAAGATCATGCGCAGCGCTGGCGAGATGCGTGTGATGCCCATGCGCTCGATCACCGTCCGCCGGTAGTGCCCTGGCGCCTGCGGCCGCATGGCCTCGGCAGGTGCCAGCCGCACGGTCGCCAGGATGGCGTTCAAGGTGCCCAGCACGGCGGTGGCGAGCGTGATGCCGAAGCTGACCACCAGCAGCCAAGGTGCCATACGGTAATCGAAGCTCGGGAAGTGAAACGACTGCGCGTACAGGTGCAGGAACTGGCGGCCCAGCACATCGCCCAGCGCCGCGCCCAGCACCAGGCCGAGTACGACGATCACCAGCACCAGCTTCAGGTAGTGCACGCCGATGGTGAGGTTGGGGTAGCCCAAGGCCTTGAGTGCTGCAATCTGTTCGCGCTGTGTGGCCACCAGCCGCGACACGACCACGTTCAACAGGAAAGCGGCCACGCCTAGAAAGATCGACGGCAGCAAGGTGCCCAGCACGCGCTGCTGCTTGATCTCGCTGTCGAGGATGGCGTGGGAAGCCTGGTCTTTGCGGCCATGCGCTTCGCGGCCACCGTAGCGGGTGAGCTGTGCCGACAGTGCGTCGATCACCGCGCCTTCGGAAGCACCGGGTGCCAGCTTGACGGCGATGCGGTTGAACGCGCCGTCCATGTCGTAGGCTGCAGCCAATGCGTCGCGCGGCACCCAGAACACGCCGAAGCCCCGCAAGTCCGGCACGCCTTGCAAGCCGGCGAAGATGAACTCGGGCGACAGCGCAATGCCGGTGATCTGCAGCGTGCGGCGTTTGCCGTTGATCAGCGCGGACAGGCGCGCGCCGGGCTGCAGTCCGCGAGCGTCGGCGAAGGCGGCGGACACCAGCACGGGGATGGCTTGTTGGGGCAGCCTGATGTCTTCGCCGCCTTGCTCGAGGCCACGGCCATTGCGCAGGGTGACTCGGTTCATGCGGGCTGGCACCCGGCGATCAACGCCGATGAGTTGCCCCAGCACCGGGTCT
>JANNWL010000541.1:0-2236 GCA_031414735.1 Burkholderiales bacterium
GGCGGCGGCGTTTTCCCACTCGGCCTCGGTGGGCAGGCGGTGCGGCGGCTGCCCCGGATGCTGGGCCGACGACCAGCGCGCATAGGCATCGGCCTCGAAGAAACTGATGTGGGTGATGGGGGTGTGCGGGTCCAGCGGCACCTCGCCATGCAGCGTGAATACGCGCCAGACGTCGGCCCCGGTGCCGTCGCAGCGCCAGTAAAGAGGTGCCTCGATGCGCTGGCTGCGTACCCAGTCCCAGCCGGCGGCCAGCGGCCATTGCGGCGGGTAGACCGGTGCGAGCGGGTTCAGCGACAGCAGGCGCAGCGGCGCAGCCACGCGCTCGTCCACCGCGGCGCGCCAAGCCCGCAAATCGGCCAGGCTGGGCCGCGTCACCAGCCCGCGCTGCGCCCGCGGGTCCTGTTCGCCCACGCCGTTGTAGAAGCTGTTGAACAGCACCCGGTAGGCGGGGTGGTGCGGCTTGAAGCCGGGCTCGAAGCGTTCGAGCACGAAGGTCTCGAAGAACCAGGTCACATGCGCCAGGTGCCACTTGGCGGGGCTGGCATCGGGCATGGACTGGGCCTGCGCGTCGGCCCCGCCCAGCGGCGCGGCCAGGGCCAGAGTCTGCGCGCGGACTTGGGCCGAACGCTGCGACAGCGGGTCGCCGCCAGCGTGCGAGATAGGGACAAGGTGCATGGTGACGGCAAACGTGCCGCTAGTATCACTCGGCACGCCCGCCGATACACCGGCCATCCGGCCCTGAAGCCCAGCACGATGACCCCCACAGAACAAACCCGCCACTGGCTGGAGCAAGCCGTGATCGGCCTGAACCTGTGCCCCTTCGCCAAGGCCGTGCACACCAAGGGCCAGATTCGCTGGGTCGAAAGCACCGCAAGCGACGTGAAGGCGCTGATGGCCGACCTGGTGTTTGAGCTTCAACTCCTGGCCGCCGCCGACCCCGAGGCCATCGACACCACGCTGCTGGTGCACCCGCAGGTGCTGGGCGACTTCCTGGACTACAACGACTTTCTCGACCTGGCCGACGCCGCGCTGGAAGAGCTGGGCCTGGACGGCGCGCTGCAGATCGCCAGCTTTCACCCGCAGTACCAGTTCGATGGCACAGAGCCGGACGATGTCGGGAACCTGAGCAACCGGTCACCCTTCCCCACCCTGCACCTGCTGCGCGAAGACAGCGTGGAGCGCGCGGTGGCGGCGTTTCCCGAGGCGGAGTCGATCTACGAAAAGAACATCGACACGCTGCGCGCCCTGGGCTCCGAGGGCTGGGCCAAGCTGGGTGTCGACCGTTGAAGCCCGTCGCCGGCCGGCCCACAACGGGGCTGGGCTCCGCCACATCGCATCGAGGAGACAGCGCATGAACATCGCCCGACGCTTCGTCTGCGCCGCGCTGGCCACGATCGGGACCGCGACGGCCCTGGCACAGCCCGCCTTCGACCTGCAAGGCCACCGCGGCGCACGCGGCTTGATGCCCGAGAACACGCTGCCGGCCTTCCAGAAGGCGCTGGACCTGGGCGTGGACACGCTGGAATGCGATATGGCTGTCACGCGCGACGGCGTGGTGGTGGTGCACCACGACCTGCATCTGAACCCGGACACGACACGCGGGCCCGACGGCCAGTGGCTGGCCGCGCGAGGGCCGGCGATTGCCGAGCTGACTTTCGCCGAACTGCAGCGTTACGACGTGGGCCGCCTCAAGCCGGGCACCGAGTACGCCAAATCCTTCCCCGACCAACAGGCGGTGGACGGCACGCGCGTGCCGCGGCTGGCCGACCTGTTCGAACTGGTGCGCAAGTCGGGCAACACCCGCGTGGGTTTCGACTGCGAGACCAAGATCTCGCCGCTGGAGCCCACCGCCACACTGCCGCCTGCCGAGTTCACGCGCCGTGTGATCGCCGAGATCCGCCAGGCCGGCATGCAGGCCCGCACCATGATCCAGTCCTTCGACTGGCGCACCTTGCAGCAGGTGCAGAAGGAGGCGCCGGAGATTCGCACGCTGTATCTGTCGTCACCCCGCACCCTGGCACGCGCGGCCGATGGCGGGCCGTCACCCTGGCTGGCCGGCTTCGACGCCGACCAGCACGGCGGCAACGTGCCCCGAGCCGTGCAGGCTGCAGGCGGCCGGCTGTGGGCGCCGAACCAGACCTACTTGACGCCGGCCCTGCGCGACGAGGCGCGGACCCTGGGGATCCGCGTGATCCCGTGGACGGTGAACGAGCCGGCCATGATCAACAAACTGCTG
>JANNWL010000542.1:0-14038 GCA_031414735.1 Burkholderiales bacterium
TTCGACGGTCTGCCCCAACCGTCAGTTGCAGAGCGTCTGGCAACGCAGCCTGGCGCATGGTCCTGAACTTGAAAAGGCGAAACGATTTGCCATGCCGGCCGATCCGTTCCTGACGAAAAAACACCGGCCCTGGCGAGTCCAGCTTGATCGCCAGCGCGATCAGCGCCAGCAAGGGGAACAGCAACAGCAGGCCGAGCGCCGAGAACGCCACATCGAGCACCCTCTTCATCTGGATCTCAGGCCCCCAGTGCCTGACCTGCCGCCGCGACGACCCGATCCACGTCGCCGTCGGACATGAGGCTGAAAATGGGCAGGCTGGCCAGGCCCTCATAGGCTTGCTGGCTGTGGGGGAAGTCCTGCGCTCGAAGTGAATATCGATCGCGCCAATAGGGCTGCTGGTGCAGAGGGATGTAGTGCACGCTGCAACCCACCCCCTGTTCGTACATCCGCTCAATGAAGCGATCCCGGGTCACAGCGGCCCCGGCGCTCAGCCTCACGGCATACAAATGCCAGGAGTGCAACTCGCCAGCAGCCGGCCCGGGCGGCAATTGCAGGGGCAAACCGGCAAGTCCGTCGCTCAGCAGGCAAGCAATCTGGTGGCGTCGTCTTCCAAAGGCATGGGCCCGACGCAACTGGTGTATGCCCAGCGCCGCCGCGATGTCTGTCAAGTTGTACTTGAAGCCGGGCGCTACCACCTCGTAATACCAACTCGGCACCTTGGCCGTAAAGCGGTCGAAGGCATCGCGGCTCATGCCATGCAGGCGCATGGTGCGGGCACGCTGGGCCAGGGCGTCGCTGCGCGTCACCAGCATGCCGCCCTCACCGGTGGTGATGGTCTTGTTGGCGTAGAAGCTGAACACCGTGGCGTCGCTTGCCAGCGTGCCGACCAGCGCGCCGCTGCAGGTGGTGGGCAGGGCGTGGGCAGCGTCTTCCACCACCTTCAAGCCATGCTTGTTCGCGATGGCCAGCAGGGCAGGCATGTCCGCCGCCAGGCCAGCGTAGTGCACCGGCATGATGGCCTTGGTACGCGGCGTGATGGCCGCTTCGACAGCCGCCGGGTCGATGTTCAACGTGGCCGGGTCGATGTCCACCAGCTTCACGTCGGCCCCCAGGTAGCGCACCACCTCGGCCGTGGCGGTGAAGGTGTGGGTGGTGGTGATGACTTCGTCGCCCCGGCCTGTGCCCAGCGCTTCCAGCGCCAGGTGCAGGCCGGCGGTGGCGGAGTTGACGGCAATCGAGTGCAGTTCTTCTTGGCCCAGGAAGGCGCTGAAGTCCTGCTCGAAGCGGCGCGTCTTGGGGCCGGTGGTGACCCAGCCCGAGCGCAGCGCGTCGACCACTTCGGCGATCTCTTCTTCGCCGATCTCGGGCAGTGCGTAGGGCAGAAAGGGGGCGGTCGTCATGCGGCAATTTCTGCAGGTTTCTCGACCCAGGCCAGCACATGGGTGCGCAGCGGGGGCAACAGGTTGAAGAAGGTGTACAGCTTGGGGTGCACGCGGCACACCGCACGCGCCAGCGGCGGCGCCAGCGTGACGCGCTGCGACTGGATGCGGCCCTGCGGAAACAGCGCCTGCAGCCGCGCCAGCGGCACGCCGCGCACATCGCGGTTGCGCGGATTGTCCACCGTGAAGTCGTACCACAGCACCGCGCCGCCAGGGCGCAGCCAGCGCCACATGGCATCGGCCAGGCGCTGCTGGAAGGCGTCGTCCAGCAGCGACGAGAACACGGTGCACTGCATGACCAGGTCCTGGCTGGCCTCAATCACGGGCGCAGCAACCGCGTCCCCCAGCCACAGCCGCAATGCGGCGGGCAGCACCTGGCGCGCCTGGGCGTGGCGGTCGGGCAGCAGTTCGATACCTTGCAGATGCTCGGGCCGGCAGCCCAGGCGCAGCAGCTCCAGCAGGTTGCCGCCGCTGCCGCAGCCGACTTCCACCACGCGCAGCGGGGCCAGGTCGGTGATGCCCTGCGCGGCAAAACGCTTTCGCAGCGCGCGCTGGCGCTCTTGCAGCAGCAGCATCACGTCGGGCTGCAGGGGGCTGTAGCGGTCGGCCGCTTCGCGGCGTGCGTAGCGCTGCGCCACCGCGCGGGGTTCGTCGACGCTCATCGCATGGCGTCCAGAAAGCGCTGCGCCAGCACCGGGTAGGTGTGATGGGCCAGCACGAAAGCGCGCCCGCGTTCGCCCAGGGCCTGGCGTTCGGCGGGCGACAGGGCCGCCAACTGCAGCAGGCCTTGGGCGACGGCGGCGGGCGAGCCCGGCGCCACCGTCAGGCCGCAGCCGGCCTCGGCAACGGGGTCGTTGCCGGCGTCCACGCTGTGCAGCACGGCGCAGCGCGCCATCATGTAGTCCATCAGCTTGTTGGGCGCGATGCCGAAACGGTAGATGGGCACACGCTGCCAGCCGATGTAGGCGATGTCCACGTCGGCCAGGAAGGACGGCACCTGCGCCTTGGGAATGGGCGGCAGGAAGCTCACGTTCGACAGGGCTTCGTCCCGCACGCGCTGCGCCAGCCGGGCCTGTTCGTGGCCGCTGCCGACCAGCACGAACTGAAGCGGCTTCTCGAGCAGCAGCGCGGCGGCGTCGAGCAAGGTGTCCAGCGCGTTCGGCTGGCCCATCGAGCCCGCGTAACCCACCACCGTGCGGCCCGCGGCGCGCGCAGCGGCCAGGGGCGCGGCCACGTCGTCACGCAGCGGCGGCGGGTCGCCCTGCCACTCGTCCAGGGTGATGCCGTTGGGCACGATGTGCAGCTTCTTCAGGTCCAGCCCGTGCGCGGCCATGTGGCCCTGCACCTTGGGCAGCATCGACACCACGACATCGGCGTCGCGGTAAGCCGCGTTCTCGGCCGCCTGGCACAGCAGCGCGAAGGGGTGCCACGGTGACATGCCCGACAGCTCGATGGGGCTCAGCGGCCACAGGTCGTGGACCTCGTAGACCAGCCTGGCGCGCGCTTGGCGTGCGATGCGCCGTGCGACCCAGATGTCCATGGGGTAGGTGCTGGATGCGATCACCACGTCGGGCTTGAAATCGCGCACCAGCCGCGCTGTGTCGGCCCACACGGCACGCAGGAAGGCGGCGATGTTCTTCACGCGGCCCACGCCATTGCCCCCGTAGTGCGGCGTGGCGAACCAGCGCAAGGCGATGCCGTCGATGACGTCGTCACCGGCCTGCGGCTGCGTGGCGCGCACGTGCGAGAAGTCGGCCGCCAGTATCTGCACCCGGTGTCCGGCACGCACCCATTCGCGGGCCAGGTAGTGGGGCCGGTACTCCATGCCCAAGGCGGGCGTGCCGGCGTAGTGGTTGATGTAAAGGATGTTCATGGGGCCGGGGCCAAGGCCGCCAAGCGCGAGGCGAAAGCCTGCACGCAGGGCGCGAACAAGGCCTGCTGCTGCACCCAGGCCCGGTTGTGGGCGGCGATAGGGTCGGCCCGTGCGGCACAGCTTTGCAACGCGCTCAGGTCGAGCGTCGCGCCGTCGGCCAGGATGAGGCCGTTGTCGCCATCACGCACGACTTCGCGGTTGGCCGGCAGGTCGGACAGGATGGGCACGCAGCCGTGGGCCATGGCTTCCAGCACCGACACCGAGACCGAATCGCTTAGCGGCAGGCTCAGGTACCAGCGTGCCAGGTCGTAGTGCTGCGCCTGTTCAAGCGCGCTCAGGCGGCCTACAAAACGCACGCGTCGCGTCAGGCCCAGCGATGCGACCTGGGCATGCAGCGCGTCGCGCAAAGTGCCGTCGTTGGCCACCACCAGGTGCGCTTGCGGCAGGGCCGACGACAGCGCATGGAAGACCTCGATCACGCGCGCCGGTGCGTAGATCGGCTCCAGGCCGCGGTTGGCGAAAAACAGGTCGGGGTCCTTGGGCCCGGGTAGCGGCGGCATCGCCTCCAGTCCAAACGGGAACACCATCACCTCGCCCGCGCCCAGCTCGCGCATGCGCGCGGCCATGACCTGCGAGTCGCTGGTGGTGAGCGCGCAGGCGCGCAGCACACGCCGCGTCAGATTGCGCCACAGGGCGTTGCGGCCAGGGGTGACGAGGATGTCGCTGCCCCAGGCAGAGCCGATGAGCTGCCCGCGCACGCCGTACAGGCACTGCGCCAACCAGGCCAGCGTGCCGTGCGAGGTGAGGTAGTGGGCGTGGATCCAAGCCGGCCGCACGCGCCGCAGCCAGTGGGCCAGGCGCGGCAACTGCCGCAGCAGCGCCACATTGCCGCCGGCGGCATCGGGCCGCGTGTTCAACGCCAGCCGGCGCGTGGCGGGCAGCACCTCGTCAAAGTCCGCCAGAAAGCCGCGGCTGGAACAGGCCCACAGCTCGAACTGCGGCAATTGCGCCAGCGCGCGCGCCCACTTCAGCAGGTGCGGGCTCTCGCCGTCGCCCAGCAGCACGTAGGCCTGCGCAGGGGCAATCAAGGCTTGGCTGCCCAGGCGTTGTAGTCGTCAGCGCACTCGGGGTGACGCGCCAGCCACTCGGCATCGGCCGTGCGCGTGTCGCCGATCACCCGCGCTGGCTGGCCGCCGACGATGGCGAAGTCCGGCACCTCGCCGCTGACGTAGCTGAAGGCGCGCACCAGCACGCCGCGGCCGATGCGGCTCCCGGGTGCGACCACGCTGTGGGCGCCGATGAAGGTGAAGGCGCCGATGCTGGTGACGGCGCGCTCGAAGCCCGCTGGCTGCGCCGCTCCCCAGTCTGTATGCCAATAAGCGCGACCGGCCAGGCGCAGCGCACGGTGGCTGCTGTGTGTGAGCACAGCGCAGTGCGTCGTCACCTGCACGCCTTCGCCCAGCGTGAGGCCGCCCGAGGCGTCGATGAAGTTGAAGGGGCCGATGTAGACGTGGTCGGCGATGTCCAGCAGCTCGGGGCTTTCGACGCGCGTGGCGCTGCTGATGCGCGTGTGCGGCAGCCAGCGGCCGTCGGCCCGCCGCCAGCCGTACAGCATGCGCGGCCCGAACAGGGCGCGGACCCAGCGCTGCAAGCGTTCACGCATCAGGGCGACCTCCTGGCGCGGGATGCTACGGCCTGGATGTCGCGCCACAGGTGCGGCCCCGGCAACAGCAACGCCGACAAGGGCAAGCCCGCGTGGCGCACGAAGCGCCAGACCAGCGCCCCCACGCACACAGCGTAGGACACCGACGCCGCCAGCGCCGCGCCAGCCATGCCCCACAGCGGCACCCACGTCAGCGCCAGCGCGCCGTTGATCAGCAGCGACATCGCCGCCACACGCGCCGGCACCGCGGGCGTGCCGGCATGGTTGGTGAAGTAGGCCGACAGGGCCGACGCGCCGCCGAACAGCAGCACTCCCGGCAGCAGCAGGGCCAGCAGGCCCACGCTGGGGGCGTAGGCGGGGCCCAGCAGCCACGGCAACAGCGCCTGGGCTGCGAACCACAGCAGCGGCGCCGCCAGCAGCAGCGCTGTGATGCTGAGCTGCACCGCGCGCACCGTGGTGGCGGCTGCCGTGGCGCGGTCGGGCGTGCCGATGCGGCTGTAGGCGGCTTGGGTGAGCGACGAGGACACGAACCACAGCAGTTCAGCCGCGACGACGGCAATCGAATACACCCCGGTGGCCGACAACCCCATCACCCGCTCGACGACGAACAGGCCCACGCGGTAGTTGAGCAGGCTGATCAGGTTGGTGACGCCGATGGTGGCCACGAAGGGCAACTCGCAGCGCAGCGCAGCCCAGCCCGGTGCGGCCAGGCGGCGGCTGCGCCACAGCACCCACAGCAGCGCGACGCCCACCACCACCTTGGCGCCGACCCAGGCGGCCAGCACCGACCACAGACCGGTGAACTGCAGCGACCACAGCAGGCCCAGCGCGGCCAGCGCCAGCCAGGGCGGGGCCAGCGTCAGCCGCGCGATGGGGCTCATGCGGCCTTCGCCCAGCCACCAGCCGACCGCATTGGGTGCCAGCAGCAGCACCGGCGCGCCCAGCGCCAGCAGCCACAAGGGCGCGTAGGCCGGCGGGCCCCAGCGCGACACGGCCCACAGCACGCCGGCAGCCAGCAGACCGATGCCGGCACAGCACAGCAGCATGGCCGACAGCAGCGCGCGCGGCTGCTCGCCGTGGTGCGACACGCGCCGCGCCAACGCCACGCCAAAGCCCGACAGCAGCGCCAGCAGCACGCCCTCGATACTGGTGAACAGGGCGAAGGCACCCTGCTGCGCAGTGCCCAGCCGGGCGGTGACGACGGTGATCAGCAACACCCCGACCAGTGCCGCGATGCGCGTGGCCAGATTGACCAGCGTGCCGCGGGCGACGCTGTCCATCAGCCGGTCAACGCAGCGCCTGCAAGAGCGCGGAGACCACGCGGTCCTGGTCGGCTTCGTTCAGATCAGCGCTCATGGGCAGGCTCAGCACGCGCGCCGCGAGCCGGCTGCTGACGGGGCAGCAATCAGGGCAGCAGTGCTGCGCGTAGGCCGGCTGCAGGTTCAGCGGCTTGGGGTAGTGCACGGCAGTCGGCACGCCGGCCTCCTTCAGCGCAGCCTGCACGCGCTCGCGCTCCTCCACCATCACCGTGAACTGCGCGAAGACGGAATTGCGATCCGGCCGCACCACCACCTGTTCGACGCCTTGCAGCAGCGTCTGGTAGCGCGCGCCGATCTCGGCACGGCGCTGCAACTCCCAGTCAAAGCGTTCCAGCTTGGCCAGCAGCACGGCGGCTTGCAGCGTGTCCAGCCGCCCACCCACCCCAATGCGGGTGTGGGTGTAGCGCGCGCTCTGCCCGTGCACGCGGATCTCGCGCGCGGCTTGCGCCAGGCGGTCGTCGTCGGTGAACAGCGCGCCGCCGTCGCCATAGCAGCCCAGCGGCTTGCTGGGAAAGAAACTCGTCGCGCCAAAGGTCGACAGCGCGCATGAGCGTCGACCCTGGTACAGCGCACCGAAGCTCTGCGCGGCGTCTTCGATCACCACCAGACCATGCTTGGCAGCGATGGCGTTGATCTGCGCCATGTCAGCCACCTGCCCATACAGGCTGACCGGCATGATGGCGCGGGTAGCGGGCGTGATCTTGGACTCGATCAGCGACACGTCGATGTTGGCGGTGTCGGCTTCCACGTCCACGAACACCGGCTTGGCGCCGGCCAGCACGATCATCTCGGCCGTGGCGGCAAAGGTGAACGGCGTGGTGATGACCTCGTCGCCGGGTTCAATGTCCAGCGCCATCAGCGCGATCAACAGCGCCTCGGTGCCACTGGCCACAGTGATGCAGTGGCGGCTGCCGGTGAAGGCGGCGAGCGCGGCTTCGAGCTCGGCGACCTCGGGGCCCAGGATGTACTGGCCGTGGTCCAGCACACGCTGAATGCGCGCGTCGACGCTGGACTTCAGCGCCGCGTACTGGGTCTTCAGGTCGGTGAATTGCATGGGTCAGGTGACCAAAATGAGTGTGTCGCGATCCAGCCGGTAGCGCTCGTCGGTGGCCGGGCAGGCGGCTTCGCCCTGCCCTGACGCGGGCAGCGCCAGGCGTTCGCCATGCCGGCTCATCCAGCCGATGCGTCGGGCCGGCACACCCACCACCAGCGCGAAGGCCGGCACGTCGCGACTGACCACGGCGCCTGCGCCGACGAAGGCGTACTCGCCTACCGTGGTGCCGCAGACGATGGTGCAGTTGGCTCCCAGCGTGGCGCCGCGCTGGACCAAGGTGCGCCGGTACTCGGCCTTGCGCGACACCGCACTGCGCGGGTTGTGCACGTTGGTGAAGACCATGCTCGGGCCGCAGAACACGTCGTCTTCCAGCGTCACGGCGTCGTAGACGGACACGTGGTTCTGGATCTTCACGTTGTCGCCGACAAGCACGTCGTTGCCGACATACACGCCCTGCCCCAGCGAGCAGCCGGCGCCGATGCGGGCGCCGGCACAGACATGCGCGAAGTGCCACACGTGCGTGCCAATGCCCAGCTGCGCGCCTGCGTCGACGATGGCGCTGGGGTGGATGTTGACTGTCGGAACCATGCGCTGGTTGAGGACGCTCAAGCAGGGAACCAGGCGCGAAGGGCAGCCCGCAGACGAACGAAACTGGGCTCGGCAGACAAGGCGCGCGCACTGGCAAATACGCCGATTTGCGCGAAATCCCTCGGAGAGAGCGTTCGCCGCAGGAAGCCACGAACAACGCCTTCGAAGAGCTCCTTGGGCTGCTCGGTCTTGGCCCGATCCAAGCTCGTGTCATGCAATGAACACCATCGATCAGCGTGGCCCGTCAGTTCGTCTTGAGAAACACCGAAGTGCCGTGCCAGAGCCGCACCCGTGCACCAAAGCCAGCGCTCAAGCTCAGGCGCAAGGACCAAGACCAGACTGCTATTCGTCCAGGTGCACTGGTTAAGTCGAAACTGAAGACTCTGCTCCAACTGACCAGCATTCATGCGCTGCTCTCGGCCGCTGCCGTGGTGATCCAGGATCAACAGCACCCGTTGGTAGGCGCCCTTGCGCATGCGCAACAGCTCCGGGCCGCTTTGCACCACGCCCGAGTCTCGGCCCGGATGGCGGTCTGTATCCAGCGTGATCGGCCGAATGCCCAAGGCGTCGCTACGCAGGATCAAGGAAGAAAAGAATGCCCCTGCATCCGCATCGGCTGCCAGCAACAACAAGTCCTTCATCCCAACAGACCCGAGGCAAACACCACACCGAGTTCCGGTGTTCCGTCCCACCGCTTGAGCAGCGGATGGTCCGGACCACGAACTATCTGCGTGCCCGCTTCCCCGCTTGACAAGCAAAGCAGCGGGCCCACACCGCACTGCTGAACGAGATAGGGCGAGTGCGTTGCCAGAAGCATCTGGCTTCTTGGGATGGACTGCAGCGACCGAAGAATGACCTCGAGCGCCTTCGGGTGCACTCCGTTCTCAGGCTCCTCGACCATGAAAATGGCCGGCTGTTGTTGTGTGAAGGCCGGCAGCGTCAAGGCCAGCATCCGCAGCGTGCCGTCGCTGAGGAGCCAGCTGGGCACCTCCAGCCCGTTCTTGTAGCGAAGCATCAAAAACTCGGCGTTGTCGGCTTGTCGTCGGTCCCATCCTATGCTCACAAGATCTGGCAGTGCGTACTGAAGATGCTCGATCCAGCGCATCAGCGCCGTGCCCGGACGGCACCAGGCCGGGTGCGCCCTACCATTGGCACCCAAGGCAACACCGACAGCACGGGCTAGGTTGCTGCCATACAGGTCCAGTTCAGCCGGACGGGTGGCGGGGCAAGGCAGGCGCATCGCGCGGCTGTCAAGCTGCACGTAACGTACACCGTGCATCAGTACCCGGCGCACGGCGTTGCCCGTTGGGTACCGCTCGTCATCTGGCGGGGTCAATGCCAGAGCGAGCTTTTCGAGACCAAAATTGAAGGAGTCCTGATAAGTACCCTTCTCGCGGGCGTAGTAGTCAGTGCCCTTGGTGGTCTTGCCGAGGATGCGCTTGGGCTTGAAGGGTGCCACGAACTCAAAGCGGGTCCCGTGCTTCAGCCAGGACTTTGAGTAGCGTTCAAGCGACTCGGCTGCGACGTGCACCCCCAGTTCGGTGTCTTGTCGAATCGCCAACTGGTAACTGATCAAGTGGTCGGCCAGCGCAGGATTCCAGTCACCCAGGTCAAGCCAGAGCCCTATCTCGATCTTCCCCCCCCGCCGCATCCAGGTCAGGTCATTGAAGTCCGCAACATCCCTGGCCTCTACCGCCGCCGCCGGCCCATCGACCAAGCAATCCCGCACGAAGTCAACGGCATCCAACAGGGTTGTCTTGCCCGCGCCATTCGGACCGACCAGCACATGAAAGGCGGCGAGCTCAAGATTGCGCAGGTCGCGTATGCCCTTGAAGTTCTTGATCGACAGACCAACGATCATGTTTGCATGCTCCGGGTACTTAGCGGCATCAAAACACCAGCGGCAAACCGACGCGCACACCGTCGCGCGCGCTGCGGTAGGCGGCGATGATGACTTCCAGCGATCGCAGGCCCTCGTACCCGTCCACCTGCGCCTGCTTCTCGCCGCGCAGCGTGGCGATGACGTTGTCGTAGTACAGCGGGTGGCCGAAGCCGTAGACCGAAGGCGTGGCGTAGCTCACGTCCTTTACAGCAGCGTCCTCGGGCCGGGCTTCGTCGAATTCCCAGTGGTCGATGCGGTTGACGGCCACGCCGCCGACGCGCACCGTGCCGCGCTCGCCGAGCAGCGTGATGCTGCCTTCGAAGTTCTTGCCGTGCGTGAGCATGGTCACGTTGATGCTGGCCAGCCCGCCGCTGCGCAGGCGCAGGCTCATCACGCCGGTGTCCTCGGCCTCGATGGCGCGGCCCAGCGTCGCGGTGTAGGCGTGCACGCTGTCGACGGGGCCGACCAGCCAGTCCACCATGTCCACGTAATGGCTGGCCTGGTTGAGGAAGGCGCCGCCGTCCATGTCCCAGCGGCCGCGCCAGGGGGCTTCGTCGTAGTAGCTCTGCGGGCGCGTCCAGAAGACGTTGACGCCCACCATGTGCACGCGGCCGAAGCGCGCGCCGTCCACCGCGGCCTTGAGCAACTGCATGGTCGGGTTCAAGCGGTTCTGCTTGACGACGAACAGCCTCACGCCGGCGTCGCGGCAGGCACGCACCATGGCCATGCCGTCGTCCCACTTGGTGGCCATGGGCTTTTCGCTCAGCACATGCAGTCCGCTGGCGGCCACGCGAATGCCCTGCAGCGCGTGCAGGCCGCTGGGGGTGGCGAGCACGACGATGTCCGCCTGGTGAACATCCATGCCGGCCAGCAGCGCTTCCAGCGAATCGAAGCCGGCCGCTCCGGTGCGGTCCACCGCAGCTTGCAGCGCGGCCGTACGCGTGTCGCAAACCGCCACCAGTTCGGCCCGCCCGGCGTGCTGCTTCAGGGCGTCGAAGTGGTTGCCCGAGATGCGGCCGCAACCCACCAGCGCGAAGCGAATCGGGCGGTCGGTGATGAGGTTGGCGGCGGTCATGGTGTGTGGAAGAAAAGCCGCGCATTCTAAGGCGACCCCCTGTGCGCACGCCTAAAATTGAAGCAGATTCAACAGGCCCACGATGACCACTGCATCCCCCCCGACCACCGCCCCCGACGAGAACCAGCTCATCGCCGAACGCCGTGAAAAACTGCAGGCGCTGCGCGCCGGCGGCATCGCCTTCCCGAACGACTTCAAACCCACGCACCACGCCGCCGACCTGCACCAGCGCCACGGCCAGGTGCCCAATGAAGAGCTGGAACCGCAGGGCATCGCGGTGGCCGTGGCCGGCCGCATGATGCTCAAGCGCGTGATGGGCAAGGCCTGTTTCGCGACGCTGCAGGACGGCTCCTTTGGCGATACCCACGGCCGCATCCAGCTCTACATCACGCAAGACGCCGTGGGCGCTGAGGTGCTGGCCGCCTTCAAGCACTGGGACCTGGGCGACATCATCGGCTGCGAAGGCACGCTGTTCCGCACCAAGACCGGCGAGTTGTCGGTGAAGGCCACGCGCGTGCGCATGCTCACGAAGAGCCTGCGCCCGCTGCCCGACAAGTTCCACGGCATGGCCGACCAGGAACAGAAGTACCGCCAGCGCTATGTCGACCTGATCACCGACGACACCGCGCGCACGCGCTTCGTGGCGCGCAGCAAGGCGGTGAGCTCGATCCGCAGTTTCATGGTCGAGCACGGCTTTCTCGAAGTCGAGACGCCCATGCTGCACCCCATCCCGGGCGGCGCCAACGCCAAGCCTTTCACCACCCACCACAACGCGCTGGACCAGGAAATGTTCCTGCGCATCGCGCCCGAGCTCTACCTGAAGCGCCTGCTGGTGGGCGGCTTCGAGCGCGTGTTCGAGATCAACCGCAGCTACCGCAACGAGGGCATCAGCGTCCGCCACAACCCCGAGTTCACGATGATGGAGTTCTACGCGGCCTACTGGACGCACCACGATCTGATGGACTTCACGGAAGGCGTGCTGCGCCACGCTGCACGCGCCGCCACCGGCAGCGCCGCCCTGACGTATGCCGGCCAGCCGGTGCACCTGGACCAGCCCTTCACGCGTCTGAGCGTGCGCGAGTCGCTGGTGGTGCATGCGGGCCTGACACCCGCGCAGACCGACGACACCGCGTTGCTGCGCGCGCGGCTGAAGGCTGGCGGTGAAGAAGCGCCCGCGCACTGGGGTCTGGCCGAGTTGCAATTCGGCCTGTTCGAGGCCGAGGTCGAGTCCAAGCTCTGGCAGCCCACCTTCATCGTCGACTACCCCGTCGAGGTGAGCCCCCTGGCACGCGCCAGCGACAGCAACCCGGCCATCACCGAGCGCTTCGAGCTGTTCATCACCGGGCGTGAATACGCCAACGGCTTCAGCGAACTGAATGACGCCGAAGACCAGGCTGCCAGGTTCCAAGCCCAAGCCGCGAACAAGGAAGCCGGCGACGAAGAGGCGATGTACTTTGATGCCGACTTCATCCGCGCGCTGGAATACGGCATGCCGCCGGCGGGTGGCTGCGGCATCGGCATCGACCGTCTGATGATGCTCATCACCGACAGCCCGAGCATCCGTGACGTGATCTTGTTCCCGGCGCTGCGCCGGGAACACTGAACGCGCGCCGATCAGCGAGCCCCCAGGCCCGCAATGAGCCCGCCGCGTCCGAGCACCCTGGCCGAGGTCCGTACTGCCGTGTGGCAGGAGTTGACCCGTGCCCCGCGCGACAAGCACCACGGCTGGCGCACCCCCGTGCTGGCCACGCTGGACGGCGACGTGGCCGACGCCCGCACAGTGGTGCTGCGCGAGGTCGACGCCGAAGCCGCCACGCTGATGTTCTTCAGCGACGCGCGGGCGGGCAAGCTGGCGCAAGTGCGGGCAGCACCGCAGGGCACGCTGGTGCTGTGGTCAAGCCGGCTGTCGTGGCAGTTGCGGCTGCGCGTGGTCCTGTCGGCCGACACCGACGGGCTGGCAGTGGCCTCACGCTGGGCGCAATTGCGGCTGTCGCCTGCGGCGCAGGACTACCTGTCGCCCTTGCCGCCGGGCGTTGAAATGGTGGCGCCGGACCCGTCCGAAGACAACGCAGCAGTGCGTTCTGCGCCGCCCGAGCGCGGCCACTTCGCGGTGCTGCGTGCCCGCGTGTTGTCGACAGACTGGCTGGAACTGCACCGCGACGGCCACCGCCGCGCGCGCTTTGACGCCGACGGGGCGCGCTGGCTGGTGCCGTAGACGCGCCCCCCGCCTCAGCGGTGTTTGAACACCGGCTTGCGCTTGGCCAAGAATGCGGCCATGCCCTCCTTCTGGTCGTCGGTGGCAAACAGCGAATGGAAGACGCGCCGCTCGTAGCCCACGCCCTCGGTCAGCCCGCCTTCGAAGGCCTTGTTCACGCATTCCTTGGCCAGCATCACGCTGGGGCCGCTCATGCTGCAGATGACGGCGGCGGCGGCCAGGGCTTCTTCCAGCAACTTGTCGGCCGCCACCACGCGCGACACCAGCCCGGCGCGCTCGGCCTCGGCGGCGTCCATCATGCGGGCCGTCAGCACCATGTCCATGGCCTTGGCCTTGCCCACGGCCCGGGGCAGGCGCTGGGTGCCCCCGGCGCCCGGGATGATGCCGAGCTTGATCTCGGGCTGGCCAAAGCGGGCCGTGTCTGCGGCGATGATGAAGTCACAAGCCATCGCCAGTTCGCAGCCGCCGCCGAGGGCAAAACCGGCCACGGCCGCAATCACCGGTTTGCGCGTGGTTCTCAGGGCTTCCCAGTTGCGGGTGATGTAGTTGCCGAGGTAGGCGTCCATGTAGCTGTAGTCGGCCATGGCGCCGATGTCGGCGCCGGCGGCGAACGCCTTCTCGCTGCCCGTGAGCACGATGCAGCCGACGCTGCTGTCGGTATCGAAGCCGAGCAAGGCGTGGCCGAGTTCGTCCATGAGGCGATCGTTCAGCGCGTTGAGTTGTTTGGGCCGGTTCAAGGTGATGACCCCGGTGGCCAGGCTGCCCGCGACGTTGTCGCGCCGCTCGCTGAGGATGCATTCGTAGTTCATCGCTGTAGGACTCCGCTGTCTGGCATGGCTGGAACGCTGATCAACTATACGTGCGCAAGCTCACGATTATTTGGCGCCGTGCCAGCCCGAGACCGAAGCTCGGCGCTATCCTGCGCGCGCA
>JANNWL010000543.1:0-17815 GCA_031414735.1 Burkholderiales bacterium
GTGCTCGATGCCGCAGACGCCGCTGCGGCACGCGCCGCGCTGGCGGGCTCCGGACTGGTCGTGGCGCTGACGAGCTTCAAGGACCTGGACCTGGGCCTGGCCGACGTCGCCGACGTGCTGCTGCCGATCGCGCCGTTCACCGAGACGGCCGGCAGCTTCGTCAACGCCGAGGGCCGCGTCCAGAGCTTTCACGGTGTCGTCAAGCCGCTGGGCGATGCGCGCCCGGCCTGGAAAGTGCTGCGCGTGCTGGGCAACCTGCTTGGGCTGCCGGGTTTCGATCAGGAAACGTCAGAACAGGTGCGCGACCAGGCGCTGGGCGAAGCGGCCACTGTGGCCGCCAGGCTCGACAACCGCAGTTCCACGGCGATCGAAGTGGGGCCTGTGACGAGCGGTTTGCAGCGCATCGCAGACGTCCCCATCTACGCCACCGACGCCACCGTGCGCCGCGCCACGTCGCTGCAACTCACGGCGGATGCCCGCGCGCCGGTGGCTTCATTGCCCACGGTACTGTGGCAGAAGCTTCGCTTGCAGCGCGGTGACAACGTCCTGGTTGCCCAGGGCGGCGCGGCGCTGGTGATGGCTGCGGCGGAAGACGCCAGCCTTGCGCCCGATGCCGTGCGTGTGCCCGCGGGCCACCCGTCCACGTCAGCGATGGGCGCGATGTTCGGCATCATCACGGTCGAGAAAGTGGGCGCACCGTGATGCTGGAGTCGATCCAGCAATTCGGCACCGCCACTTTCGGCCCCACGCTGTGGCTGGTGCTCTGGAGCCTGATCAAGATCATTGCGGTGGTGCTGCCGCTGATGGGCTGCGTGGCCTACCTCACGCTGTGGGAACGCAAGGCCATCGGCTGGTCGCAGATCCGCCCCGGGCCCAACCGGGTCGGACCCTGGGGCTTGCTCACGCCCATCGCCGATGCGGTGAAGCTGATCTTCAAAGAAATCATCCGCCCCACGGCGGCCAACAAGGGCCTGTTCTTCCTGGGCCCGGTGATGACCATCATGCCGGCGCTGGCCGCCTGGGCCGTCATCCCCTTCGGCCCCGATGTGGCGCTGGCCAACATCAATGCCGGCCTGCTGTTCCTCATGGCCATCACCAGTCTTGAGGTCTACGGCGTCATCATCGCCGGCTGGGCCAGCAATTCGAAGTACGCCTTCCTGGGCGCGCTGCGCGCGTCGGCGCAGATGGTCAGCTACGAGATCGCCATGGGCTTCTGCCTGGTGGTGGTGCTGATGGTCTCGGCCAGCATGAACCTGAGCGAGATCGTGGCGCAGCAAGGCCGTGGCACCTTTGCCGAGATGGGCGCGGGCGTGCTGAGCTGGAACTGGCTGCCGCTGCTGCCGATCTTCGTGGTGTTCTTCATCTCGGGCCTGGCGGAAACCAACCGCCACCCTTTCGACGTGGTCGAGGGCGAGAGCGAGATCGTGGCCGGCCACATGATCGAGTACTCGGGCATGAGCTTTGCCATGTTCTTCCTGGCCGAGTACGCCAACATGATCCTGGTCAGCATGCTCACGGTGCTGCTGTTCCTGGGTGGCTGGCTGTCGCCCTTCGCCTTCCTCGATTTCATCCCGGGCTGGATCTGGCTGGCCATCAAGGTCTTCGTGGTGGCCACCATGTTCCTGTGGGTGCGTGCCACCTTCCCCCGTTTCCGCTACGACCAGATCATGCGTCTGGGCTGGAAGATCTTCATTCCGATCACGCTGGTGTGGCTGGTGGTGGTGGGGCTGTGGATCCAGTCACCCTTGAGCATCTGGAAGCCATGACAGGAGCCCAAGCATGACGACGATGACCGCCATCAAGGACGTTCTCTCCAGCTTCCTGCTGACCGAGCTCTTCAAGGGCATGGCGCTGACCGGGCGCCACTTCCTGTCGAAGAACATCACGGTGCAGTTTCCTGAAGAGAAGACGCCGCAATCGCCGCGTTTTCGCGGCCTGCACGCGTTGCGACGCTACGAAAACGGCGAGGAACGCTGTATCGCCTGCAAGCTGTGCGAGGCCGTGTGCCCGGCCATGGCGATCACCATCGAGAGCGAAGTGCGCAGCGACGGCAGCCGCCGCACCACGCGCTATGACATCGACCTGACCAAGTGCATCTTCTGCGGCTTCTGCGAAGAGAGCTGCCCGGTGGACAGCATCGTCGAGACCCACCACTTCGAATACCACGGCGAAAAGCGCGGCGACCTGTACTTCACCAAGGACATGCTGCTGGCCGTGGGCGACCGCTACGAAAAAGAGATAGCCGCGAACCGGGAGACCGACGCCAAGTTCCGCTGATTCGCGAAATCACCGCGACACCCGTCGCGGCGCGGCTGCTCTGCCCACACCAACCCCATGGACTCGTTCACCGCCCTCTTCTATCTCTTCTCGACCGTGCTGCTGGGCTCGGCGTTCGCCGTCATCACGGCACGCAATACGGTCTATGCGGCGCTGTTCCTCGTGCTGTCCTTCTTCACGGCGGCCTGCATCTGGATGTTGCTGCGCGCCGAGTTCCTGGCCATCGCGCTGGTGCTCGTCTACGTTGGTGCCGTGATGGTGCTCTTCCTGTTCGTGGTGATGATGCTGGACATCAACACCGACGGCATGCGCGAAGGCTTCTGGAAGCACCTGCCGCTGGCCGGGGTGGTCGGCGCCGTCATCGCGCTTGAGATGGCGCTGGTGCTGTTGCGAGGCTTCCGCCTGAATGCGCCCGAGCCCAGCGCGCGTGAACTGGAAATCGGCAACACCAAGCTGCTGGGCATCGAGATCTACACCGAGTACCTGTACCCGCTGCAGATTGCCGCAGTGCTGCTGCTGGTGGCCATCATCGCCGCCATCGCGTTGACCTTGCGCGAGCGCAAGGACAGCCGCCACATGAGTGCGGGCGAACAGGTCAAGGCGAAGAAGGCTGACCGCGTGCGGCTGGTGAAGATGCAGCCGACCATCGAGGCGCCGTCGGCGGCGCCCGGAACGGAAAAGCCATGAGCCTCGGCCCCGTCACCCTGGGTCACTTCCTCTCGCTGGGCGGGATCCTCTTTGCCCTGTCGGTGATCGGCATCTTCCTTAACCGCCGCAACCTGATCGTGCTGCTGATGGCCATCGAGCTGATGCTGCTGGCCGTCAACCTGAACTTCATCGCCTTCTCGCACTACCTGCCGCTGGCGGCTGACCGCATGGCGGGCCAGGTGTTCGTGTTCTTCATCTTGACGGTCGCTGCGGCTGAATCGGCCATCGGCCTGGCGATCCTGGTCGTGCTGTTCCGCAACCGGGCGTCGATCAACGTGCAAGAGCTCAACGAGCTGAAAGGCTGACCTCGGGACATGGCTTCGACGATCTCCCAAGGGCTGTTGCTCACCATCCCGCTGGCACCGCTGGCCGGTGCGCTGATCGCCGGCCTGGCCGGGCAATGGGTGGGCCGGCGCGGCGCGCACTTCTTCACCATCCTGGGTGTGCTGGCGGCCTTCATTTGCTCGGCCGTGGTGCTGGCCAAGGTGGGCGCTGGGGCGCGCTACAACGCCACCGTCTACGAATGGATGGTGTTGGGCAAGTTGGTGATGGAGGTGGGCTTCCTCATCGATGGCCTGTCCGCCATGATGATGTGCGTGGTGACCTTCGTCTCGTTGATGGTGCACATCTACACCATCGGCTACATGAAGGACGATCCGGGCTACCAGCGCTTCTTCAGCTACATCAGCCTGTTCACCTTCAGCATGCTGATGCTGGTGATGAGCAACAACTTCCTGCAGCTGTTCTTCGGCTGGGAAGCCGTGGGCCTGGTGAGCTACCTGCTGATCGGTTTCTGGTTCAAGAAGCCCACGGCCATCTTCGCCAACATGAAGGCCTTCCTCGTCAACCGCGTGGGTGACTTCGGTTTCATCCTGGGCATTGGCCTGGTCGCGGCCTACGCCGGCACGCTGAACTATGGCGAGGCCTTTGCCAAGGCGCCTGAGCTCGCCAAGCTGACCTTCCCAGGCACGGACTGGATGCTCATCACGGTGGCCTGCATCTGCCTGTTCATCGGCGCCATGGGCAAGAGCGCGCAGTTCCCGCTGCATGTTTGGCTGCCGGACTCGATGGAAGGCCCCACGCCCATCAGCGCGCTCATCCACGCGGCCACCATGGTGACTGCGGGCATCTTCATGGTCGCGCGCATGTCGCCCTTGTTCGAGCTGTCGGACACGGCGCTGAACTTCGTGCTCGTCATCGGCGCCATCACCGCGCTGTTCATGGGCTTCCTGGGCATCATCCAGAACGACATCAAGCGCGTGGTGGCTTATTCGACGCTGAGCCAGCTGGGCTACATGACGGTGGCGCTGGGCCTGTCGGTGTACGGCGTGGCGGTGTTCCACCTTATGACTCACGCCTTCTTCAAGGCCCTGCTGTTCCTGGCCGCGGGCAGCGTGATCATCGGCATGCACCACGACCAGGACATCCGCAACATGGGCGGGCTGCGCAAGCACATGCCCATCACCTGGATCACGGCGCTGCTGGGTTCGCTGGCACTGATCGGCACACCGCTGTTCGCGGGCTTCTACAGCAAGGACAGCATCCTCATCGCGTCGCACCACAGCAGCTTGCCAGGCGCCGGTTTCGCGATGTTTGCGGTGTACGCCGGCGTTTTCGTCACGGCCTTCTATTCGTTCCGGATGTATTTCCTGGTGTTCCACGGCGAAGAACGCTTTCACCACAAGCCCTTCCCACCAGAAGACGACCATGGTCACGACGACCATGGCGACCACCGTGACGCCCATGTCCACGTTCCGCATGAATCGCCCTGGGTCGTGACGGCGCCGCTGCTGCTGCTGGCGCTGCCCTCGGTGGTGATCGGCTTCATCACCATCCAGCCCATGCTGTTCGGTGATTTCCTGAGGGACGCCATCCACATCGACGCGGCCAAGCACCCGGCCATGGCCGAACTGACCGCCGAGTTCCACGGTGCGGCGGCGATGGCGCTGCACGGTTTGATGACCTTGCCGTTCTGGCTGGCTGCCGCCGGCGTGTTCACGGCCTGGTTGTTCTACCTGAAGGCGCCGGCAATTCCCGCCGCGCTGGACCGCACGCTGAAGCCGTTGCGCGTGGTGCTGGAGAACAAGTACTACCTCGACTGGTTCAACGAGAACGTGCTGTCCGCCGGCGCGCGCGCCCTGGGCCGCGGCCTGTGGAAGGGCGGCGACATGGCCGTCATCGACGGCGCCATCAACGGCTCGGCCCGCGCCATGGGCAGCCTCGCCGGCGTGCTGCGGCAGGTGCAGACCGGGCACCTCTACTGGTACGCGCTGGTGATGTTGTTGGGCCTGTTCGGCCTGCTGACCTGGCAGCTCTGGCCCTTCTTCAGCAGCTTGATGCGCTGACCTCCATGACCGACAAGACAACATCGAGAAAAGCATGGGTCTGCTGAGTACAGCCATCTGGCTGCCCATCGCCTTTGGCGCGCTGCTGCTCGCGCTGGGCAATGACCAGCGGGCGGGTGTCGTGCGCATGTTGGCGCTGGTCGGTGCGGTGGCGTCCTTCCTGGTCACCGTGCCGCTGATCACCGGCTTTTCCAACTCCACGGCCGGCATGCAGTTCGTCGAGAAGCTGCCCTGGATCGAACGCTTCAACGTCAACTACCACCTCGGGCTGGACGGCTTGTCGCTGTGGTTCGTGCCGCTGACCGCCTTCATCACCATCATCGTGGTCATCGCCGCGTGGGATGTGATCACCGAGCGCGTGGGACAGTACATGGGTGCCTTCCTCATCCTCAGCGGCTTGCTGATCGGCGTTTTCTGCGCGCTGGACGGCCTGCTGTTCTATGTCTTTTTCGAAGCCACGCTGATCCCGATGTACATCATCATCGGTGTCTGGGGCGGGCCGCGCCGGGTCTACGCCGCGTTCAAGTTCTTCCTCTACACGCTGCTCGGCTCGCTGCTGATGCTGGTGGCCCTGGTCTACCTGTACTTCAAGTGCGGCGGCAGCTTCGACATCCTCACCTGGCACCGGCTGCCGCTGCCGCTGAGTACGCAGGCGCTGCTGTTCTTCGCCTTCTTCGCGGCCTTTGCCGTCAAGGTGCCGATGTGGCCAGTGCACACCTGGCTGCCCGACGCCCACGTCGAGGCGCCTACGGGCGGCTCGGTGGTGCTGGCGGCCATCATGCTGAAGCTGGGGGCCTACGGCTTCCTGCGCTTTTCGCTGCCTATCGCACCCGACGCCGCGCGTGAATATGCCTGGCTGGTGATTGCGTTGAGCCTGGTGGCGGTGGTCTACATCGGCCTGGTCGCGCTGGTGCAGTCGGACATGAAAAAGCTGGTGGCCTACAGCTCGATCGCCCACATGGGCTTTGTCACGCTGGGCTTCTTCGTCTTCAATGAACTGGGCGTGGCCGGCGCCATCGTGCAGATGATCAGCCACGGCTTCGTCTCTGGCGCCATGTTCCTGTGCATCGGCGTGCTTTACGACCGCATGCACAGCCGCGAGATCTCGTCGTATGGCGGCGTGGCCAACACCATGCCCAAGTTTGCGGCCTTCGCGCTGTTCTTCGCCATGGCCAATTGCGGCCTGCCCGGCACGGCGGGTTTCGTGGGTGAGTGGATGGTCATCCTGGGCGCTGTGCAATTCAACTTCTGGATCGGCGCTTTGGCGTCGAGCACATTGGTGCTGGGTGCGGCGTACACGCTTTGGATGGTCAAGCGCGTGTACTTTGGTGACGTCGCCAACGACAACGTGAAGGCGCTGAAGGACATCAACGGCCGCGAATTCCTGATGCTTGCGCTGCTGGCCGGTGCGGTGTTGTGGATGGGCCTGTACCCGAAACCCATCACTGATTCGATGCACCTGTCGGTGGCCAAACTGCTGGAGCATGTCGCCATGCCCAAGATGCAATGAACACCGTCCCGATGGCTCCCATGAACTGGGCCGTGATCTTCCCTGAGCTTTTTCTGCTCGTGGCGGCCTGCGCGGTGATGCTGGCCGACCTCTTCGTCACCGACCGCCAACGCCGCCCCACCTTCTGGTTGACGCAGGCCGGCATCGGCGTCTTCGCGCTGATGCAGCTGGCCTATCACAACAGCGGCACCACGGCTTACGGCATGCAGGGCATGGTGGTGGTCGACCCCATGGGCCACCTGCTGGCCTTCTTTGCCGCTGTGTCGGTGATGATGACGCTGGCCTACGCACGGCCCACGCTCGAATCGCGCGAAATGCTCAAGGGCGAGTTCTTCACCCTGGCCATGTTCGTGCTGCTGGGCATTTCGGTGATGTGCTCGGCCAACAACTTCCTGGTCGTCTACCTGGGCCTGGAGCTGATGAGCCTGTCGCTGTACGCCTTGGTGGCGCTGCGCCGCGACCACGCCGTCAGCACCGAGGCGGCCATGAAGTACTTCGTGCTCGGCGCCCTGGCCAGCGGCTTCTTGCTCTACGGCCTGAGCATGATGTATGGCGCCACCGGCTCGCTGGAAATCCCGCGTGTCTTCGACAGCATCGCCACCGGACGCATCAACAAGGAAGTGCTGGTCTTCGGTGTGGTGTTCGTGGTGGCCGGCCTGGCCTTCAAACTCGGCGCCGTGCCCTTCCACATGTGGGTGCCCGACGTCTACCAGGGCGCACCGACGGCAGTCACGCTGCTGATCGGCGGCGCACCGAAGTTCGCGGCCTTCGCCATCACCATCCGGCTGCTGGTGGAAGGCATGCTGGGGCTGGCGGTGGACTGGCAGCAGATGCTCATCGTGCTGGGCGTGGGTTCGCTGGCGCTGGGCAACATCGCGGCCATCGCGCAGAGCAACCTGAAGCGCATGCTGGCCTACTCCACCATCGCGCAGATGGGATTTGTCCTGCTGGCGCTGTCGGCTGGCGTGGTCAGCGGCAACACCTTGTCGGCCGGCAATGCCTACAGCTCGGCGATGTTCTACATGGTGACCTACGTGCTCACCACGCTGGGCACCTTCGGGCTGATCATGTTCCTGTCGCGCCAGGGTTTTGAGAGCGAAGAGATCGACGACCTGGCCGGCCTGTCGCAGCGCGCGCCCTGGGTGGCCGGCGTGATGACGGTGTTCATGTTCTCGCTGGCCGGCGTGCCGCCCATGGTGGGTTTCTTCGCCAAGCTGGGCATCATCCAGGCCCTGGTCACCACCAACGTCACCCTGTATATCGTGCTGGCCGTGGTGGCGGTGCTGTTCTCGCTGGTCGGCGCTTTTTACTACCTTCGCGTCGTCAAGGTCATGTGGTTCGATTCGCCGGCGCAGTCCGCGCCCGTGCAGCAGACCCAAGGCGTGAGCGCGCTGCTGGCGCTCAACGGCGCGGCCGTGCTGCTGCTGGGCCCGTTCGCAGGGGGCCTGATGGCCCTGTGCCGCGACGCCATCGTGCGCGCCCTGGCCACGTGATGAATCCTGTGGTGGGCGACCAGTTGGACGACGCCCACCTCGTCGAACACCGCACCGGCGGCGCCACGCTGGTCAGCGGCGGCTTCCTCGAGGTTCGCCGCGACGACGTGCGCCTGCCCGACGGCAGCACCGCGACGCGCGAATACATCCAGCACCCCGGCGCCGTGGCTGTCATCCCCGTGCTCGACGACGGGCGGCTGGTGCTGGTGCGCCAGTACCGCTATCCGTTGGGCAAGGTGCTGCTCGAATTCCCGGCGGGCAAGCTGGAAATGGGTGAGGCGACGCTGGCTTGCGCGCAGCGCGAGTTGGCCGAAGAAACTGGCTACACCGCCACCGAATGGGCTTTTGCTGGCGAAATCCACAACGCCGCGGCTTATTCCACTGAAAGCATCTGGCTGTGGTTTGCGCGCGGCTTGGTGCCCGGCGCGCAGAACCTGGACACCGGTGAATTCGTCGAGGTCGCACGCCTCAGCGAGTCCGAGCTCGACGCCCTGGCCCTGCGCGGCGAACTGCCTGACGTGAAGACGCGCATCGGCCTGCACTGGTTGCAGCGCTGGCGCGCCGGGGCCTGGGCGCTGGACTGGGTGCCCGCTGACGCACACCGCCAGGCTTGATCTGGCGATGAAAGTCCTGAATCTGCGCTGCGCCAACGGCCACGGCTTTGAAGGCTGGTTCGGCTCCGACGACGACTTCATGGACCAGAACGGCCGTGGTGCCATCGAGTGCCCGATGTGTGCGGACAAGGTCATCACCCGCATGCCCAGCGCGCCACGTCTGAACCTGTCGGGCGCGCGCGAGGCGCCTGCCTCGCCACCCGCCCAGGTCGCGGCCCGGCCGGCTGACCTGCAGGCCGCCTGGCTGCAAACCGTGCGTGACCTGATGGCCAAGACCGAAGATGTGGGCGAGCGGTTTGCCACCGAAGCGCGCCGCATCCACTATGGCGAAACCGCTCAGCGCGGCATTCGCGGCCAGGCCACGGCTGAAGAGCGTGCAGCTTTGCAGGACGAGGGCATCGAAACGATGACCTTGCCACTGCCTGCGGCGCTGAAGGGCCCCGTGCAGTAGTTGCGCCAGGGCAGGGCGCAGGCTAGACGGTGGGCTGGAAGTACCGGCTGCTGGTGTCCACTTCGGCGCGCAGGTGGGCGTTGAGCTGAGCGTACAGAGACAACTGCTCGTTCAACGCCCGCAGCCGATCGGACGTGACATGCGCCAACAGGGCCAGTAACTTGGCAGCCACGCGCGGTTGCTGCTCGAGCAGGCGCTCCAGCCCCAGCCGCGACATGCCTGCGGCCTGGACGGCAGATACCGACGTGCAGCTGGCCGAGCGCGGCGCACCGTCCAGCATGGCCATCTCGCCGATGACGCTGCCCGGCCCCAGGACAGAGATGGACGTCGACTCCGATGCGGCGCCATGCCCGGTGTCCACGGACACCTCGCCTTCGAGCAGCAACAGCATGTGGTCCGATCGCGTGCGTTCGCCTTCGCGGAAGAGCAGCGTGCCCGCCTGGCAGCTCACCAGCCGCATCTGCGCCACCGCGATGTGGGCCTCGGCGGGGGTCAGCGACAGCGCTGACTGCGGCGCTGCTTCGGGGGCCAACATGGACACGGCCTGGTTCAGCAGGGCCGGGCTCTCGTCGAAAGAACTGGTGCGCCAAGCCGGGGCCTGCGCGCCAGAAGGGTGTGCGTGTATGTCCATGCCCCGCAGTCTGCCGTGGCCGTCGCTGGCGTGCAAGTGCGTTCGTCTGTCGCGGGCGCCTTCAGCGCAGCGTCAGCCAGATCTCGTTGCGCCGCATGAACCAGGGCGTCATCGGCCCGTTGTAGCGCGCGTAGGTCGGCTCACCGGCCCAGGCCAGGTCGGCAGCCTGCAAATCGACGTACAGCCGGGTCAGCTGGGCCTGGTTGTTGGCTTCGCTCCAGAAGCCTGAATAGCGGATGGCGCCGACGCGGTAACCCGGCACCTCGCGCAGTACCACGCGGGCGTCCAGCGGCTCGGGGGCTGTCGCCAGCGTCACGCCTTTGGGCAGCACGAACTGCACCACTGTGCCCTCGGCGCCTTCGGTCTGCGTGACCGGCGCCGTCATGGCCATGCGCACGGGCGCGGCGGTCTGCGTCACGGGGGCGGTCATGGCGAACTTGCGTTCGCCCTTGTTCTTGCCAAAGATGTAGCCGGCCAGGATGGGGAAGGCCTTGCTGCCGGCTTCCATGGGCGGGCCTTGAACCAGCACCTCGGCCACCACGTAGGGCGCGTACTGGCGCACCTCCACCTCGCCCACCGTGCGCAGCACTTGGTAGTCGGGTTCTTCGATGGCTTGGCTCATGGCGGGGACCAGCAGGGCGAGCGTGAGGAGAAATGTCTTCATGCACAGGTTATACGCGGCGCGGTTCGGCCCGTGCCAGCGTGGGCTCATCGGTACCGGTGGGTGGAAGGGCCCGGGTTAGCATGCCCACTCAAAGAAATACAAGCCAGGGAGACAACATGTCCAGCGACGCCAGCGAACCCCAGCCCCCCGCCCGTCCGATGTTGAACCGGCTGGCCACCGAGTGGCGCGAGTGGTTTGGCGGCAACGACACGCCGCCCGACGCCGCTGTGTCCCCGGCCCAGGACACGCCCCTTGCGCCGGAGCGCCTGCCCGCTTCCTGGACGCAGGGCCCGCACGGCGCCAAGCTGATGTCGGCCGCCTCGGCGGCTGGCCTGGTGCGCAGCGGCGACCATGTCTTCGTGGGCACGGCCTGCGCCACGCCGCGCGCGCTGGTGGCCGCGCTGGAGGGCCTGGACCTGGCGCCGGCTGACGTCGAGTTGGTGCACTTCCTCACCGACCACGCCGTGCCGCATGACCATGACGGCCTGGCCACCACACGCTTTCGCCACCGCAGCTTCTTCGTCGGCAACGACATGCGCAGCGCCATGAAGCAGGGCCTGGCCGACTACGTGCCCATCTCCATCGCCCGCGTGCCACAGCTCATGCACATCGGCCGCATCCGCGTCGACGTGGCGCTGATCCAGGTCTCGCCGCCCGACGAGTTCGGCTACGTCAGCCTGGGGGTGTCGGTCGACGTCATCCCCGCGGCCGTGGCCAAGGCGCGCCTGGTCATCGCCGAGGTCAACCCGGCCATGCCACGCACCATGGGCGATTCGACGCTGCACCTGGACCAGATCCACGCCCTGGTGGCGGTGGACACGCCGCTCATCGAGTACACCCACCCGAGCACGCCGACGCAGGTGGTCGAGCAGATCGCCCGCTACATCAGCGGCATCATCGAAGACGGCTCGACGCTGCAGATCGGCCTGGGCCGCGTCACCAACGAAGCCCTGAAGCACCTGGCCGATCGCAAGGACCTGGGCATCCACTCCGACGTCATCACCGACGCCATCATCCCGCTGCTCGAACGCGGCATCCTCACCGGCGCGCGCAAGACGCAGCAGGCGCGGCGCATCGTCACCAGCTTTGCCATGGGCTCGGCGCGGCTGTACCAGCTGATCGACCGCAACCCGCTGTTTTCCTTCCAGCCCATCGAGGCGGTATGCGACGCCAACACCATCGCCGCCCAGTACAAGATGGTGTCGGTGACGCAGGCCTTCGCCGTCGACCTGACGGGCCAGGTGTGTGCAGACCAGCTGCACGGCGAGTTCTACAGCGGCGTGGCGGCGCAGGCCGAGTTCCTGCAGGGCGCATCACGCTCCGAAGGCGGCAAGGCCATCATCTGCCTGGCCGCGACCGAAGACGATGGCCGCACCTCGCGCATCCGCCCCGTGCTGCAGCCCGGCGAAGGCGTGGCCATTGCGCGCACCGACGTGCATTACGTCATCACCGAATACGGCATCGCCTACCTGTTCGGCAAGTCGATACGTGAACGGGCGCTGGCGCTCATCGACATCGCCCACCCCGACTTTCGGGCGGCGCTGCATGCCCAGGCCCAGGCCCTGGGCTACGTGGGTGAAGAGCAGACGCAGCGCCACATGGGCGCCTACGCCGTCGAAGAAGAACACGCCGTGGTGCTGAAGGACCAGCGCCCGGTGCTGTTGCGTCCGGCCACCTCGGCCGACGGCGAACACATCCGCGAACTCTTCCACGGCCTGTCCGAGCGCGATGTCTACACACGCTTCTTCCGCCGCGTGCGCGGCCTGTCCAACCGCGACATCCAGCGCCTGTGCAACCTCAGCTTCGACACCGAGGTGGCCTTCGTCGCGGTGAGCGGCACGCGCGAGAACCCGCGCGTGGTGGCGCATGCCTGCTACTTTGTCGACCCCGGCACCAACCTGGCCGAAACCGCCTTCATGGTGCTGCCTGGCTGGCAAGGCACGGGCCTGGCCACGGCGCTGCAGCAGCGCATGCTGGAGCATGCCAAGCGGCAGGGCGTGCGCGGTTTCGTGGCTGAGATCCTGGCCGAGAACGCCCACATGATCCGCCTGGCGCGTGCCGGTTCCGACGCGGTCACGGTCGAAAGCGAAGGCAGCACCGTGCGCGTCACGCAACTCTTCTGATGCCCGCCATGTCCCGCACTGCCTTGACCGCAACGACGACGCTGCACGGCATCCCGAACTGCGACACCGTCAAGCGCGCCCGCGCCTGGCTGGCCGAGCACGGCGTGGCCTGCACCTTTCACGACTTCGCCAAGGCCGGCGTGCCCGCCGAGCGCCTGCTGGCGTGGGTGGATACCTGCGGCTGGGAAGCCCTGCTCAACCGCAAGGGCACCACCTGGCGCAAGCTGGACGACGCCACCCGCGCCGCGGTGGTGGACGCCGCATCCGCCCTGGCCGTGATGCGCGCCCACCCGAGCTGCATCAAGCGTCCGGTGGTCGACTGGGCCGACGGCCGCACCAGCGTGGGTTTCGATGCGGCGGTGTGGGCCTGCCGCTGATCGACCTCAGCTCACTGTGTCTACCTCTGCAGGCTGACCCGACCCGGCCAGTTCGTTGAGGAAGCGTTCCAGGTCGGCGATCAGGAAAGGCTTGGACAAGAAGTGGCGCAGCCCGGCCGCTTCGGCGGCTGCGCGTGTCTGCGGCATCACGTCGGCCGTCAGCAGCGCCACTTCGGCACCGCGCAGCAGGTCGGCAGCGCGCGCACAGTCCAGCCACTCCAGCCCCTGCGTGTCGGGCAGGTTGAGGTCCAGGAACACCAAATCCACCGGTGCGTCGCGCAGCATCTGGGTGGCGTCGTAGCCCGTGGCGGCCACGCGCACGGGCCAGTCCGGGCGCAGGCGGTGCAGCATCTCGCACAGCAAAAGGGCGTTAACCTCGTTGTCCTCGACGCACAGGACGTCCAGGGCCCTGGGCGCGGCCGCGGTGCGGACCGGCTCGGGCGACGCCGCGGCGCGCTCTGTGCTCGCTGCCAAGGGCAGGCGCAACGTGAAGGTGGTGCCCGCATCGATGCGGCTGATGACTTCCAGCGTGCCGCCCATGCGTTCCACCAGGCGCTTGGTGATGGCCAGGCCGATGCCGGTGCCGGGCACGCCCGACGTCTCGCGGCCCAGGCGGTTGAAGGGCTCGTACAGACCGCCGAGTTGCGCCGCGGTCATGCCCAGGCCGGTGTCGGTGACTTCCACGCAGGCCTGCTCGCCCTCGCGGCGAACGGCGATGCCCACGCTGCCGGCGGCCAGGTTGTATTTGATGGCGTTGCTGAGCAGGTTCACCACCACCTGGCGCACGCGCGTGGCATCGGCCCAGGCCACCACGGGTTCCAGCGACAGATCGAACAGCAGGCAGGCCTTGTCCGCCTGATGTTCGGTGAAGGCATGCGCCTCTCGCACCAGGTCGTCCAGGTTGACGGCCTCCAGCTTCAGCGACAGGTCGTCGCGTTCCAGGAGCGACAGCTCCAGGACATTGTCGATCAGCGCCAACAGGTGCCAGCCGGCCGTCTCGATGCGTTCCACGTAGGGGCCGGCCACGCCAGGCAGCCGTTCGGGTGCCGAGTTGATGAGCTGGGCGTACCCGATCACGGCATGCAAGGGCGTGCGCAACTCGTGGCTCATTTGCGACAGGAAGGCCGTCTTGGCCTGGCTGCGGGCGTCGGCTTCGACGCGCGCCTGGCGCTCCAGTGCCACCGTGCGCGTGCTGGTGATGTCCAGCGTGGTGCCCACGGCGCGCACGGCGCGGCCGGTCTCGTCGCGCTCGATCTGACAGCGTGATTGCAGCCAGGCCAGGCTGCCGTCCGGCCTGACGACACGGAACTCGCCGACCCAGTCGCGTACCGTGCTGTCTTCGCAGGCGCGCAGGAAGGCAGGTTTGCGCAATGGCCTGTCATCGGGCAGCACCCGGGCGTTCACGGCCTCATGGCTGGGCAGCCCCTGAGCGACGTCAAAGCCAAACAGCCCGTACATGCCCTCGCTCCAGGTGCGTGTGTTGCGCTCGACATCGATTTCATACACGCCCATGCCCGCATGGGTCGTCGCCAATTCGAAGCGCTGCGCCGATTCACGCAGCGCGTGCTCGCGTTCGATGTCTTGGGTGACATCCGTCTGCAAGCCGATGAAGCACTCCAGACCGCCCTGGTCGTCGAAGATCGGGCGCACCTCCAGGTCCACCCAGTACGGCTCGCCAAGTTTGGAAAAATTCTGCACGCGCACGCCGCTGAAGGCTTCGCGCGACGCGATGTGGCGGCCCATCAAGGCCTTCATGGCGGCCGGCACCGTGCCGCGTTGCAGCAGCGCGCCAGGGTGCTGGCCGCGAATCTCGTCCAGGCTGTAGCCGGTGCGCCGCGCGAAGGCGCTGTTGCACCAGGTGATGCGTTGCTGCGTGTCGGTGACCAGCAGCAACTGGCTGGACGTCGCCACCGCCTCGGCCAGCACACGGGCGCGGCTGGACTGCTCGTTCAGCGCGTTCTGCGCCAGGACCTGGGCGGTCACGTCCTGCACGGCGCCGTCCACGCGGTCGATCACACCTTCGGTGTAGTGGGCGGCGGCGACTGAACGCAGCCAGCGCCGGCTGCCGTCGGGCAGGTCGGCGGGCAGCACCAGGTCGTAGCCCACACCGTCGCGCAACAGGCGCTCACGTGCGGCCTGCACGCGTGCGCGTGTCTGGGCGTCCGCGGGGTGAAAGTCGTGCCAGGCCGGCAGGCTGGCGTCGGCAGGCAGGCCATAGAGCGCGCGCGCCACGGCGCTGAGGGTCAGCACGCCGCTGCCCGTGTCGACCTGCCAGGGCGCGATGTGCGCCAGCGCGCACATGCGTTGCAAGGTGGCTTCGCTGTCGGCCAGCCGAACTTGGGCCTGCACCTTCGCGTTCGCGTCATCCAGCTTGTCGGCCAACAAGGTTGCCACGCGGTGCTGTTTGCGCAGCGACAGGGCCGCGCCGCCCAGGGCCAGCGCAATCAACACCGCCATGGCCAGGAACTTGGGCGCGCTGGTGGCGCGCCACTGACTGAAGACGTTGTCGGTGCCGGTCGCGGTCAGCATGCGCAGGTCGGTGCCGGGGACCTGCGCCCAGCCGATGAGCCGCTCCACGCGGTCGGTCTCTGTGGCCACCGCCCGCACGCTGCCCGATGTGGCACCCTGGCTGCGCTGCTGGTCCATCAACTGTGTCGACGCGGCTCCTCGCGCGTCGGCGCCCAGCATCGCCGGCGTGAAGGGGCGCCGCAGCAGCACGCGCTCATCGGCCGAGCGCAGGCCCACGGGGTTCTCGCCGGGCCAGGCGGGCGCCATCCACTGCCCGAACAGCGCGTTCACCGGCAGGTTGATGACCAGGATCTGCCCGCTGTCGCGCACGAAGAAGAGCGGCAGCCACCAGGCCTCGTCGCGCTGGTAGGCCCAGCCCAGGGTGGCGCTGCGCGCCTTCGACACGCGTTGCAACTGGCCTGCCAGCAACGCGGGGTTGAAGCCGTCGCGCGCGGTGCTGGCCCGCATGGCGGCGCTGCCCGGCTCAAACAGGTCGGCCGACTCGCTGCCATGAAAGCGCAGCGCCAGTTCGCTGGTCAGCAGCCGCGTCAGCGCGGGTGTGTCCAGGCCGGGTGCCGTCGTCAGGGCCAGGTCGATCGCCTCGGCGGCCCTGCGCGCGTCGCGCATCGCCAGCGCCACGGGCAGGGCGTCGACGGCGGCCAGATGTTGCAGGTCGGTCTGCGCGGTGGCCAGCGCCTCGTTCCAACTGCTGCGGGCCCACAGCCCCAGCACGCACAGCAGCGCCAAACCGAACAGGCCCGTCAGCAGCAGGCTGCGGCGGTCGCTGGGGTCTGTCGCGTTGTGGGCGGGGGCGCGGGGCAGGGCGGTCGGGACGGGCAGCAGCCGGGCATTCATGGGGATCGGTTCCTCTGTCGGAAGGGCCGTCGGCTCGTGGCCTGGGCTACGGCGTGACAGGGACCAGACCCAGGGCCTGGCGCAGGTCTTCCAGGCGTGCGGGCCTGCGCAGCACCGCCACACCGGCAGGCACGGCGCCGAACTGCTGCAGCTCGTGCGGGCTGTGGTGGGTCAGGAAACACCCAAACGGGCACCCGCCTGGGCTGAGGTGAGTGAGTCGTCCTTGGCTATGGATACGTTTGACATGGTGGCATCTCTTGCTCAGCGGCGTCGTCCAAGCGCTGCCAGGAGCAGGGCGGGCGCCGCCGCGATCAGAACGATTCCCAATCGTCCGTGCCGGTCCTGGCCGTGCTGACCGGGCGACCCGGTGCAGCCGTGACAGCCGTGACAGCCGGCTTGGCCTTGGAGGCCGGGCGGCTGACGTTGGGAGCCCGCTCCGGGCCACGACGTTCGCCGCTGGCCGCGTTGGCGGCCTGCTGCACCCGGTGGGTCGAGCCGACGTGGCCGTCATGGGACAACTTGAACACCGCCACCGTTTGCACCAGCTGCTGGGCCTGGCCCTTCAGGCTTTCTGCGGCGGCCGCACTTTCTTCCACCAGCGCAGCGTTCTGCTGCGTGGCCTGGTCCATCCCGGTGACGGCGGCACCGACTTGCTGCACGCCGTTGCTCTGCTCGACGCTGGCCGAGCTGATCTCGGCCACGATGTCGCTCACGCGCTGGATCGAGCCGACGATTTCGCCCATGGTCTTGCCGGCCTGGTCGACCAGCGCCGTGCCTTGTTCGACCTGCTCGACGCTGCGGCCGATCAGCGTCTTGATCTCCTTGGCGGCTTCGGCGCTGCGCTGCGCCAGGCTGCGCACTTCACTGGCCACGACGGCAAAGCCACGGCCCTGCTCGCCGGCGCGCGCGGCTTCCACGGCCGCGTTCAGCGCCAGGATGTTGGTCTGGAAAGCGATGCCGTCGATGACGCTGATGATGTCGCTGATCTTGCGGCTGCTGTCGTTGATGCCCTGCATGGTGGTGACGACCCGGCCCACCACCTCGCCGCCCTGCGCTGCCACGGCCGATGCGCCCTGGGCCAGCTGGTTGGCCTGCTTGGCGCTGTCGGCGTTGTTGCGCACGGTGGAGCCCAGTTCTTCCATGGTGGCTGCGGTCTGCTGCAGCGCGCTGGCCTGCTGTTCGGTGCGGCCGGACAGGTCCTGGTTGCCCTGGGCGATCTGCGCGCTGGCCGTGGCCACGTTCTCGGAGTTCTCGCGCAC
>JANNWL010000544.1:0-4438 GCA_031414735.1 Burkholderiales bacterium
TCGCGCATGCGGCGGATGAAGCCGCCGGGCTCGCCGTAGGAGCAGCCGTGCTCCTGCAGCCCGGGCAGGGCGGCCAGCAGCTGGTCGACGTAAGCGGCGCCGAGCTTGCCGGTGGGCCAGGCCTCCAGCGGGCCCAGGTCCATCACCAGTTTGATGACGGGGAAGTGGGCGTACAGTGACGGGCCGACATAGACGTTGCGTTCGAGGATGCGCATGGCCGACGATTTCCGGGTTGAGGCAGGATGAGCCCAGCTTAACGCCCAACCCGCCCGGTTTTCCTACTGGCCAACCAGAGCAGCAGGCGGTGCCGCCACATTGACTTCTGCCCACCGCGCGGCCCAGTCGGCCAGGTCGGCCATCGGCATCGGGCGGCCCATGTGGTAGCCCTGCGCCTCGTCGCAACCCAGCGCGCGCAGGCGCTGCAGCAGCACGGCGGATTCCACCCCTTCGGCCACCACGGACAGCCCGAGGTTGTGCGCCAGGTCGATCGTCGACTGGACGATCTTCACATCGCCGCCCGCGCCGTCCATGCCGCGGACAAAGCTCTGGTCGATCTTCAGCTCGTGCACGGGCAGCCGGCGCAGGTAGGCCAGTGACGAATAGCCGGTGCCGAAGTCGTCGATCGACAGCTTGAAGCCCTGGCGCGCCAGCCGGTTCAGCGTGGCCTCGGCGCGTTGGGGGTCGTCCATGATGGCGCTCTCGGTGATCTCCAGGCAAAAGCCCTGCGCGCGGGCCTGGTGACGTGCCAGGAGCGCATCGAGCTTGTCGGGCAGCTCCTGGTCCAGCAGGTCGCGGGTGGACAGGTTCAAGCTCAGCCGCTGCACGCCCACCGCGGCCAGCATCTGCTGGTGGCGTGCGGCTTGCGCAAACACCCACAAGGTCACCTGGCGGATGAAGCCGGTCTGCTCGGCAAACGGTATGAACTGCAGTGGCGGCACCAGCCCGCGCGTGGGGTGGCGCCAGCGCACCAGCGCCTCGGCGCCGCACAGGCGCATGGTGTCGAGCGCGATCTTGGGCTGCACGTACAGGCACAACTCGTCGCGCTCGATGGCCTGGCGCAACTGGCTCAGCAGCGACAGCGTCTCGGCGCTGCCGCTGTCCAGCGCTGCCTCGTACAGCTGCGCGCCTGCGGTACGGCGCTTGGCCGTGTACATCGCCACCTCGGCACGGCTGAGCAAAGCGTCGGCCTCCTGCGCATGCGCTGGCCAGCAGGCGATGCCCAGGCCGGCGCTCAGGTCCACGGTCTGGTCGTCCAGCGTCAGGGGCTGCTCGAATGCGGCGGCAATGCGCTGCGCCACGCCCATGGCCAGGCTTGCATCGGCACCCGGCAGCAGCACGGCAAACTCGTCGCCCCCCAGGCGCGCGATCAACTCGCCCGGGCGCACCACCTGGGCAATGCGCTCGGCCACGCCCACCAGCAGGCGGTCGCCCGAGGCATAGCCCAGCACATCGTTGACATGCTTGAAGCGGTCCAGGTCCAGCATGATCACGGCCAGCCCGCCAGCGTGGGCTGACGGGCCGGTGGCGGGCGGGCCCTGGTTGTTGCGGATGGCTGCCACCACGGCATCACGAAACTGCAAGCGGTTGGGCAGGCCGGTCAGCCGGTCCCAATAGGCGAGCTGGCGAATCTCGCGTTCGTTGGCGGCGATGTTCAGCCGCATGTGCTCGAAGGCCTTGGACAGTTCACCCACCTCGTCGCTGCGGGCCAGTGCCGCCAGTGGCGTGTCGTAGTCGCCCCGCCCCAGCCGGTGACTGGCTTCCACCAAGGCTTGCAGCGGGCGCGTCACGCGCCGGGCGGTCCACGCGCTGCCCAGGCCAAACAGCGCCAGGCCCAGCAGCGTCAGCGCGGCCAACACCAGTTGAAGCATGCGGTACGGCGCCACAGCCTCTTCAACCGACCCGGCCAGCCGCAAAAGCACCTGGGTTTGGTTGTCTGACGAAACCACCAGGTCATGCACCAGGTATTCGCCGCCCTGCGCCTGCACGCGCCCGGCGCGGTCGGCCGCGGCCAGGGCACCGGCGGGCAGGCTGTCGTGCAGCACCACGTCGGGCTGGCCCGTGGAGCGGGCCAGCAGCGCCGCCGGCAAGCCCGAGACGCCGCGCAGATCGTCCAGCACCGAGCGGTCCAACGCGAAGCCCATCACCACATGGCCCATGAGCAAGGGTGCCCGCATGGGCACGATGACGAACTGGTAGGGCTTGCGCTCCACCACGGCCACCACTGAGCCGCGTTCAACCAGCTTGGGCGCCAGCACGCCCAAGGTGGGCAGCAGTGCCGCGGTGGGGCCCTGGGCCACAGCACGCACGCCCAAACCCGTGTCGAGCAGCGCGCTCAGCGTGGCGTCGATACGCGCGCCGTGGTTGTCCAGCGCAGACACGATGGTCTCGCGGTCGTCACTGCCCACCGCAGAGCGAAACCCGTAGTCGGCCGCCAGCAGCGCCGCGCTTTGCCGCAGTTGGGTGGCCCGCTGTTCCTGCAAACGCGCCCAGATGCGTTCGGCGATCTGCAAGCGTTCTTCAAGTTGCTGGCGCGCGTTGTTTTCAATGGCGACCCGGATGGCTGCAAAGCCCATCCCTTGCACCAGCAACAGCAGCAGCAACGACAGCGCCGCGATGCGGGTGGACAAGCGCCAGGTCGACGGCGTGCGCCACCCTGCCACCCGCGCGGGATCGTGCGCAATCAAGGCGCGACACCGGCCAGTCTGACGACCACGGCCGCCGCTGCGCCGTCCACGCGCCAGGCCTGGTCGGCCGCCGGGGCGCCGACGGCCAGGCCCGGGTGCCAGGTGCGCAAACGGTAGCTGCCTGCGGGCACCTGGGCCCAAGCGACCCTGCCGTCGGCACCGGTGAGGCCGTGCCATGGGGTGTCGACCACGACGATCCAGGCCGTCATCGTGTCGTGGATGTTGCAGCCGAGCACGGCGATGCCGGGCTGGTCGAAGACGACCGGCGCGGTGGGCGTGCCGACGTACAGCTTGATCTCGAACTTTTTCACCGCAGAGAACGAGTACACGTGATGCCGCACCGTGTCGCGGTTGGGGAAAGTCACCGCGCTGCCCACCGTGACCACCGTGACCGCGGGCACGAACTGCCGCCCCGCCTGCGCGACCTCGACAACGCCCATCGGCCGCACGGCCGCGCGGGCCCCGCTTGATTCGAGGAACACCACCGCACCGGCCAGTGGCTTGCCTGCGGTGTCGAGCACCTGCACCCCCACGGCCGCTGCCAGCGGGAGCGGGGCCACGCCCAGCCAGCAGGCCAGCCACCCTGCGTGGCGGCTGCGGCCACGACACGCCCGGCGAGCGCACGGGCTGCTGGATGCGCGCTGCCCCTGCCCCCAAGCCAGCGGCGAGATCACGGCTCGATCGCCATCCCGACCACGGCACGGCCGTCGCCCACGGTGCCGACCAGGGTGCTGCGGCCCGTTGCCAGATCGACCACGAACAGCCTCGTGCGACCGTTTTGGCGCAGCGTGGCAAAGGCGGCGTTGTTGGTGTCGGCGATGTCGAACGAAGCCTCGTCCACGGCGCCGGTGCCCAGCGGCCCCACGGTGCGCAACTGGCCGGTGTTGGGCGACACCACCGGCTGCACGCCCTCAGCCGAGCCTTGCATCACCAGCGTGCCGGCCCGGGTGTCGATGGCGTAGTTGGTGGTGAGCTTGTCGTTCTGCTTGTTGTAGGTGTAGGCCGCGGCCACCAGCGCCACAGGGTTGCCGGCAGCGCTGTCGCCCGCAGCAAAGGACAGGTCCGGGTCGGTCGCGGCCAACGCGCCGGTGTCAGGGTGCAGGCGCAGGTTCTGGCCGGCGTCGCTGACCACCCGCAGCCGGTCGGCAGCCGGGTTGAAGTCGACACCAAAGCGCGTGCCACGCAGCGCCACGGGGGTGCCGGCGCCGACCGCCGTGAGTTGCGCCGTCTTCGTGTCCAGGGTGTACAGCAGGCCCTTTGCCGACAAGGCGTACAAGACGCCGCGCGCGACCCTGTAGTCGATGCCGACCAGGCTGTCGCCGGGGGCCAGGCCCCGCAGCGGCTGGCTGGACAGCAGGCGCTGTGGCTGGCCTGCATTGAAGCGGATCAACAGATTGTCGGCCGTGGCAGCGTGCACGGTTTCAGCGCGCGGCGGGCCCACGGGCTCGGGGGTCGCGCAGCCGGCAACAGCCCATGCCGCAGCAACGGCCCATGGCGCGGCTGCCAGGCGGAAGGAATTGATCATGGCGCGGGCTCCGGGGTTCAAGGCGGCGGGCCGACACGGCCCGGCGCTCCCTGGCAATATCGGCCGCCGGCGTGCCGGGCTTGAGCCGCTCAGGTCTTGGGCCGGTTCAGCGTGCCCGAGTCGGCCTGGCGCGTGTGCAGGTTGAACGTGGCGCCCTTGGTGAGGATGTGCAGCTTCACGCCCAGCAGGCACACCGGGCGGCCCTCGTTCACGCTGTCCATCGACGAGA
>JANNWL010000545.1:0-7178 GCA_031414735.1 Burkholderiales bacterium
TACAACTTCGCGCGCGACGAGCGCCTGGCCGAGGCCGCGTTGCCCTCGCTGGCCATCGTGTTGGTCGGGTTGATTCCGGTGATCCTGCTCAGCCGGGCGCTGAGGCATCCAGGTTGACGCGTCGCCGCGCGGCCGCAAACCAGTCGGTTCGCTGTCGATTTCTACCTTCAGCGCGCTGCCCTTGTGGTCGAGAAAGCCGTCGCGGTCTGGCCGCCGACGACGGACGGACACACCATGCTGGATGTCCTGCATCCCTTCAACGGCGAATTCAACGGCGCGCTCGACGCGGCCCGCCGGGCCCGCGTCAGGCGCCCGGAGCGCGCCTGTGACCGCGCGCTGACCGGCACCGCGCGGCTGTGGCTGCGCTGGCTGCATGGAGCAGGGCGAATCGCCGCTGGAGGCTGTTTTCCGCGAAGCGCTGGAAGAGACTGGCCGCATGCGCAGCCCGCAGGTGCTGCAGTGCCTGGCCGACCGCCGCGCCGGCCGGCGGCTGCCGTTGGACGCCGTCAACGCGTCGGCCACGTTGGGGCTGCCGGAGGTCAAGCGGTGACGTCCCCGCGCGAACAGCTTCTGTTTGACGGCCATGTCCTGCTGCGCGGGCGACATCCTGGTGCTCGATGCCGACCTCGTGCACGCGGCCAGCCGCAACGGCAGCGGCGCGCGCCGACGCACCCTGTTGATCAGCCACTTCGGCGAGCCGTTGTACGCGGCCCATCTGGAAACCCTGCAGCTGCGCAGCGTGCGAATGGACATATCGGAGCGCTTCGAGCCGGCCGGTCATGACCAGGCGATTCACACCGCTGCATGAGAATGACCCTGGATGCAAACCACGCTCGACACCATCGTCCAGTTCCTGCGCAGCATCGGTCTCGTCGTCGAGCCGGCCGTGCTGCACGGTGACACCTTCCTGCCTGCCGTGCGCATCGTGGAGGGTGGCCTGCGCTACGACCCTGAACGCCTGCAGACACCGGGCGACCTGCTGCACGAGGCGGGGCACATCGCCATCACGCCGGCCAACACGCGGGCCGCGCTTTGCGACGCGCTGGATGACCAGCACGCTGATGCGATGACCCACGAGGTCGAGGCCATTGCCTGGTCCTGGGCTGCGCTGGTGCACCTGGGTCTGCCGGGCGAGGTGCTGTTTCACCCGGCCGGCTACAAGGGCCAGTCAGCGGGCTTGCTGCTGAGCTACAGCCTGGGCGTCTATCCCGGCGCTGCCGGCCTGGCCCGTCTGGGTCTGTGCGACCTGCCGGCCCAGGCGGCGGTCAACGGCACGCAGCCGTATCCCGATATGCACCGCTGGTTGAGCTGACCGACATGTCCATCGCCAACGACACACAACGCGTCTGCCACTGGCGGCTGCCCTGGCAGTTCGACGTCGAGCCCTTGCTGGCCGAACTGGCTGCCTTTGAGGCGGGCGACTGGAAGCGGCACTTCAACACGGGTTACCACGACGGCGGCTGGAGCGGCCTGGCGCTGATCTCGCAAACCGGCGACGCGGCCCAGCTGTATGCCGGACACGTTGCGACGTCCCTGGGCCAGCCCACGGCCCTGCTGGCCCGCTGCCCGGGCTTTGCAGCGCTGCTGGCCGGGCTGCCGCTGCAGATCCAGTCGGCGCGGCTGTTGCGGCTGGAGCCGGGCTCTCACATCCGCGAGCATGCCGACGACGGCATCGGCCTGGACGCCGGCACCGCACGCCTGCACCTGCCCATCGTCACCGCCGAGGGCGTGGAGTTCTACGTCAACGGCAGCCGCATCCCCATGTCGGCCGGCGAGTGCTGGTATCTCGACCTGGGCCTGCCGCACCGTGTGCAAAACACCGGCACGCAAAGCCGCGTGCATCTGGTTCTGGACTGCACCGTGGACGCCGCGTTGCGAGCGCTGCTGCCCACCGCGGCAGACAGCCGTGCCCAGTTGCAGGCGGTGTTGGCGCAGCAGGCGGACCGGGGCCCGAGTTCGCAGCAACGCTTCGAGCAGTTTGTGGCTGCGGTGTTGCGCCAGCCCGAATGGCCCACCGGCTGGGATGCCCTCGACGACCCGCAAGCCCTGGCGCGGGCGGTGCAAGCCGAGGGCGCCGCGCGCGGCCACGCCTTCACGCTGGACGACGTGACCACCGCCACGCAGGCGGCCCGCCGCCGCTGGATCGAACGTCAACTGGTCGGCCTGCCGCGCCCGGCCGCCGCGCCCGTGCCGCTCACTGCGACCACGCCCGAGGACCTGCACCTGCCGGGCTGGACACCGCTGCTGGCCGAGGTGGCAGGCAGCGAACTGACGGTGGAGTGGTGCCGCACCGGCGCACGCCCATTCACTGAGCCCTTCTTTGGCGACAGCCTCAACGCCGCGCTGCGCAAGCCGGCCGTCGCCCTGCTGCGCCAGCGCGCCAGCCACCCGGTGCTGCAGCAGGCGTTGCAGCGGCAGCCCGGCTTGCCGCTGGGCGGGCTGATCTTTCACCTGTCGCGTTGCGGCTCCACCTTGCTCAGCCAGGTGCTGGCCAGCACACCACGCCACCGCATGCTCTCGGAACCTTTGCTGCTGGACACCGCACTGCAGGCCGGCCCCTGGCCGCCGGACGCTGATGAGCGCCAGCCCTGGCTGCGCAGCCTGATGGGCGCCTTGGCGCAGCCGGGCCGGTCCACCGAAGAGCGCTGCTACGTCAAGCTGGACAGCTGGCACGGCTTGCAGATCGATCTCATCACCCGCACTTTCGCGGGCGTGCCTTGGGTCTTTCTGATGCGCGACCCGGTGGAGATCATCGTCTCGCACCTGCGCCAGCCGGGCGCGCAGATGGTGCCGGGCATGCTGACCTCGCCACTGCCGGGCATGGCCTTGCTCGAAGCGGTGACCATGCCGCGCGCCGAGTACGCCGCCCGCATGCTGGGTGCCATTTGCCAAGCCATGTTGGAACATTGCAAGCGCCACCCGGGCCAGGGCCTGCTGCTCGACCACAGCCGCCTGGTGCAAGACATGCACAGCCGCTGCCTGCCGCATCTGGGCGTGCGCTTGAGTGAGGACGAGACCGCCTCAGTCAGCGCAGCCCTGGCGCGCGACGCCAAACGGCCGAACCAGGCGTACCAGGACGACACCAGCGCCAAGCAGCAAGAGGCCGATGCCGCCGTGCGTGAAGCGGCCGAACGTTGGGTGATGCCGGCGTACCGGGAACTCAGGGTGCGCGCAGCCTGACCTCGGTGCCGCTCAATTTCGAGACGGGAAGATCCCGAACAGCGAGATGATGAAGCTGACGGTCTGGTAGGGCTGCAGGTTGTTGTGGGGCTGGCCCACCGCGCCCCCGCCCCCACTGTTGCCCAGCGCCAGCGAAGTGCCGGTCAAGGCAACGCCTGGTGCAACGCCCGTGGCGTAGCGGCCTGCATCGGCCACCGCCATGACACCTGCAGCGGGGCTGGCGGTATTCGCCGGCCCAGTGCTGGCGTTCAGCGTCACCGCGTGGCTGTGGGCGGGAAGCTGGGTCGATTGAATCGAAACGTTCTCGGCGCCAGCCGCCTCGCCCTGAATCCGGGTCGACAAGCCTGGCCCCTGACCCGCGTGCAACGGCACGCGGCTCTGCAAATCGGGCAGCGCAAAGGTGGTCTGGCCATCGCCACCGTAGGTGGTGCCTATCAGGGCGAAGAGCGCGTCGTACTCCGAAATTGGCAACAACTGGCCGTTGCAGAACGCCCAACCCCTGGGCGCGAAGTTGCCCGCAAACATAAAGATCTCGCCAATGAAGGGTGTTGCTGCTGACATGGATGCTCCGGGCTTGGGCTGAGGTGGATGCTCTTGGAAGAAGGACGCCGGCAAAGCCAAGGCTCCGCGCGGCTCCCCCTTCAACTGGCGTGATCCACCTTCACGATCAGGTAGGTGAAGTCGCTGGCGGCCAGTTCCACCGCAGCAGCATCCGGATCAACCGTCTGCTGCACTGCATGGTCGCTCCAGTTCGGTGCTGCTTGCGCAAAGTCGAAGGCCAGCAGGTAGGTGCCCGCTTGCAGCTTGGCCGCACCCGGCCGCCAACCGCTGGTCAGCTCCAGCGGCAGCACGCGCTTGTGCGACTGCGTGGTGTGTCGCACTTCCAGTGAAAGCCGCAGTGCCCCGTCGGCACCGAGCGCCAGCACCTGTTCACTGTCACAGGCCGCACATTCCAGCGGGCTCACACGCATGCCCCAGTGGATCACGTCCACCGGCTGGGCCAGCCCCGGCACGGCGGTGTGGACCAGCAGCGTCACGCCTTGCAGATGTGCAGATCGCTGGCCGCCCAGGCCCAGCACACTGAGGCGCACGCCGCCGCGCAGAAAGTCTCTGTCGCCAGCGAGCAATTCGTGCGCGGAGCGCAGGTGCGGTGCAGCCTGCTCTTCGGCCAGGTAACCCACCGACAGCCCGTTGGGTGCCGCGTGTGCATGACCCGCCGCAGGCAGGCTGGTGACGGCAGCACCCGCTGCCAGCGCCATGAAGTCACGTCGGCCGAGGGTTGCTGCCGCCGGCTGTGCTGCAAGGTGCGCGTTCAGATCGTCAATGCGTGGCATGGCAGGTTCCTGTGGAGGGGGGTGTGGCCAGGGCCATGGCCCTCGCACCCTGAGCTTCAAGTGCCGCCAAGGGCGCGCCACCCCAGGTCAGCTCAACGTAGAGATCGTCCTGGCCCGTCACGGCAAAGCCCAGGCGCTCATAGAGGTGCTGCGCCGGATTGCCGTGCAGGACGGCCAGTTGCACCGACTTGCCCAGGCCAGCCGCGGTCTGCAGCACCTGGCGCAACAACTGGGTGCCAACGCCGCGGCCCCGATGCGCGGGCAGCAAGGCGATGTCCACCACCTGCAGTGCGCCCTGAACGGGTGCGATGAAAAGCCGGCCCACTGCCCTGCCATCGACGTGGACGATCCGGTCGTGTTCAGCGCCGAATTGATGGCCGTAGCCCATCTGCTGCGCCATGAACTGCTGCGCCAGAAAGGCCTGCGTCTGCGCTTCGTCCCAACCCCACAGGCGCACCTCATCGGCACGCGTGCTGGCATGCAGGGCCCGGAGAAAGCCCTGGTCCTGCGTCCCTGCGGGGGTGAGTTGAATCGATAACGCCTGCATCGCAAGTCGTCAGTTGCGCGTCGGGAAGATGCCTTGCAGGGCAATGATGAAGTTCAGCGCCAGGTAGGGTTGCATGTTGGGGTGTCCCTGGTTGCCACCGGCATTGGCCACCGTGGCTGCTGAAGCCGACATGACCGTCAGCGTGGGCGACCCCGAGGCATAGGTGTTGCCCTGGGCGCTGACCGCCAGCACCGCCCCCCCAGGGCTGACCGTGTTGGGTGCCCCGGCACTGGCGTTCACGCTGGCGGTGTGGCCGTGCGACGGAATCTGATTGACGGTGAGCGTCACGTTCTCTTGGCCGCCGATCTGCCCCAACTGGTAGTTGGACAAACCCGGGCCCGTGCCCGCGTGTATGGGCACGCGGCCGCGCAGGTCAGGCAGCCCAAAGGTGCTGACCCCATTGCCGCCATAGTTGGTGCCGAGCAACGAAAAAAGTGCCGTGTTCTGGGCTATCGAAAGCAACTGCCCATTGCAAAACGCATAGCCTCTGGGGGCAAAGTTACCCGCGAACAAGGTGATCTGACCAACAAAGGGTTCTGCCATGAAGCCTCCAAAAATTAGGACCGGGCTGACTGCGCGCTGGAACTGCAACGCGCCGCCAAACAGACTGCCAAAGCCATTCGGGCTTTCGGCGCGGAGACCCGAAGTCTCCAGAGCCGAAGCCCATCGGGAAGTTGTCAGTTTCTGAGCGACGTGATCACCCAGCGGGCAAGCGCCGAGTTATAGACCAGGGTCACACTGCCAGTGCCGTTGATGGCCGCCTGGCCAAACGGTGAATTCGTGAGGAGTCCCGTCGCGGTGTTGCTGCCGGTGGCCACGGGGCTCGTCGAATTGGCGGTGTCCACCAGATAGATCGAAGCCGATGTCTCGCTGCCAGCAACGCCAAAGTACAGGACTGCCATCGTGCCGTCGGTGGGTGCGCCGCCGCCAATCGTCAACCTGTTGAAGTAGGTGACGGTGCCGCCTCCCGTGTAGCCGGTGATGCGGGCGACGCGACCGGTGGTCAGGGCAATGGTGCAGGGTGCTGTGGCCACCTGGCAGTCGCCCGCGTTGAAGGTGATGGCCTGATCCGGGAGGGAGGCGCTGCCCGCCGGCCCTTGGAGACCCTGTATGCCTTGCGGGCCAGGGTTGCCGGTGGCACCCGTGGCCCCTGGGGCGCCGGCGGGCCCGGCCAGACCTTGTGCGCCAGTGAATCCCTGCAGACCTTGTGCGCCGGCCGGACCCGCTGGCCCCTGGGCACCGGGGCTGCCGGTTGCACCTGCAGGGCCGCCTGGGCCCTGGGCACCTGTGTTGCCAGTTGCACCGGCGGGGCCCGCGGGCCCAGGCACTGTGGATGCGGCGCCAGTGGCCCCGGTGGCTCCGGCGGGGCCTGCGGAACCTGCTGGACCGGCCGCGCCCGCGGGCCCGGGAACAGTCGATGCAGCGCCAGTGGCTCCGGTTGGGCCAGCTGGCCCTGCGGGCCCGATTGCGCCAGCGGGTCCGGGCACGGTCGAAGCTGTGCCGGTAGCGCCCGTGGCGCCGGTAGCACCGGCAGGGCCGGCCGGGCCTGCTACACCCGTGGGCCCGGTGGCCCCGGTTGCGCCGCCACCGCCGCCGCCGGCCGGGCCGGTGGCGCCTGTGGCGCCCGTGGGCCCCACCGGGCCCTGGTCAGCCAGCGTCAGGTCCAGCCTCGCGGTGTGGCCGGTGGCAGTGCTCTCCTTGGCGTCAAGGAACACGGCAGTCATCGGCGCGGCCAGCGTGGGCGTGATGGCCAGGCCGAAGTTGGGCGCACCGTTCAGCCAGGCCTTGACCTGTGTGGTGATGTCCAGCGACACGTACTGCCCAGCCACCGTGACGGGCACGCTGGGCCCGGTGCCGGGGCCGGAAAGCGCAGGCGCCGTGCTGTTGGTGACGGTGGCCTCGCCCCAGCCCGAGTTGACGACTTGCACCTCTACTGCGCCGGCGATGCCGATGCGGTTGACGTACAGCACCAGCGTGGCCTTGACCAGCTTGGCCGCTGTCGTGCCCGGCGGCAGGGTGGAGAGGTCAAAGCCGACCAGCGCCAGAGCGCCATTGCCCACGTTCAGCGTGGCCTGCGCGCCGAAGTTGGTGGCCGGGCTGGCCGTGGTGATGTAGGC
>JANNWL010000546.1:0-19586 GCA_031414735.1 Burkholderiales bacterium
CTCGCCACCTGGAACGTCAACTCCCTGGCCGTGCGCCTGCCGCAATTGCTGGACTGGCTGCAAGCCAACCCCGTCGACTGCCTTGTGCTGCAGGAGACCAAGCTCACCGACGACAAGTTTCCGCGTGCGGAGATCGAGGCGGCCGGCTACAGCGTCGCCTTTCATGGCCAGAAAACCTACAACGGCGTGGCGCTGCTGTGCCGCGGCGCGCCGGCTGACGATGTGGTGAAGAACATCCCCGGGTTCGACGACGACATGGCGCGCGTCATCACCGGCAGCGTGGCCGGGGCGGCTGGGAAGGTTCGCGTCATCGGCGGCTACTTCCCCAACGGCCAGGCGCCCGACAGCGACAAGTTCGTCTACAAGATGCGCTGGCTCGATGCGCTGCAGGCGTTCGTGGCCGACGAGTTGACGCGTCACCCGAACCTGGTGCTGATGGGCGACTTCAACATCGCGCCCGAAGACAGAGATGTGTACGACCCGGTGCTGCTGGCGGGCACGATCCACCTCACGCCGCAGGAACGCGGGCACTTCCAGGGGCTGGTCGGGCTGGGCCTGGTCGATGCATTCAGGCTCTTCGACCAGCCGCCCAAGCTGTACTCGTGGTGGGACTACCGGATGCTGGCCTTCCGCAAGAACCAGGGGATGCGCATCGACCACATCCTGGTCAGCCAGGCGCTGCAAGGCAGCGTCACCGCCTGCCACATCGACAAGCTTCCGCGCAAGAACGAACGGCCCAGCGACCACGCGCCGGTGGTCGTGACGCTGGCCTGAGCGGCCGGCGCGCTACCTACTCGTCCAGGCCGAGTTCCTGGATCTTGCGCGTGATGGTGTTGCGGCCTATGCCGAGCTTCTGCGCCGCCTCGATGCGACGGCCGCGGGTGATGTCCAGCGCGGCGTGGATCAGGCAGGCCTCGAACTGGCGGGTCAGCAGTTCCCAGACCTCGGGCTGGCCGGCGTCCAGGCGCTGGCGGGCCTCGCGTTCCAGGTCGGCCAGCCAGGGGGGCGGCGCAGACGCGGATGGCGACCCGGCGGCGCCGGGTACGGCGAAGGTCGCCGCTGCAGCCGCAGTTCCAGCCGCCGTCCCAGTCGAGACAGGCACCGTGGCGAGCATCAGGGCTTGGTCGGCAGGCGGCGCGCTGGGCACGGCAAGCCCCAGCAATTCGGGCGGCAGGTCCTTGGGTTCGATGACCTGGGCCGGCGCCATCACGGTCAGCCAGTGGCACAGGTTCTCGAGCTGGCGCACGTTGCCGGGGAACTCGAATTCGGCCACCTGCGCCAGCGCGCTGTCGGTGATGCGCTTGGCTTCCACGCCCAGTTCCTTGGCGCTTTTTTGCAGGAAGAAACGCGTCAGCATGGGGATGTCTTCGCGCCGCTCGCGCAGCGAAGGCAGGCGCAGGCGGATGACGTTGAGCCGGTGGTAAAGGTCTTCGCGGAAGTGACCCAGGCGCACGCGCTCTTCCAGGTTCTGGTGCGTGGCGGCGATGACGCGCACATTGGCCTTCAGCGGCTGGTGGCCGCCGACGCGGTAGAACTGGCCGTCGGACAGCACGCGCAGCAGGCGCGTTTGCAGGTCGAAGGGCATGTCGCCGATCTCGTCCAGGAACAGCGTGCCGCCGTCGGCCTGCTCGAAGCGACCGCGGCGCATGGTCTGCGCGCCCGTGAAGGCGCCGCGCTCGTGGCCGAAGAGTTCGCTCTCCAGCAAATCCTTGGGGATGGCCGCGGTGTTGATGGCGACGAACGGCCCCTTGTTGCCCAGGTCGCCGCGCGGGCTGTGCTTGTGCAGGGCGCGCGCCACCAGCTCCTTGCCCGAGCCGCTTTCGCCGGTGATCATCACCGTGACGTTGCTCTGGCTCAGCCGCCCGATGGCACGGAACACGTCCTGCATGGCCGGGGCCTGGCCCAGCATCTCGGGCATCTGCACCTGGGCCGTGTCGCCGACCTCCTCGCGCTGGCTCTCCTCGACGGCACGGCGGATCAGGTCCACCGCCTTGGTCACGTCGAAGGGCTTGGGCAGGTATTCGAAGGCGCCGCCCTGGAAGGCCGACACGGCGCTGTCCAGGTCGGAGTAGGCCGTCATGATGATCACCGGCAGCCCCGGGTGCATCTGCTTGACCTGCGACAGCAGCTCGATGCCGCTGCCGCCGGGCATGCGGATGTCGCTGACCAGCACTTGCGGTGCATCGGTCTCCAGGGCCTTGAGCACTTCGCGGGCACTGGCGAAGGTGCGCACGCTGAACTGCTCGCGCGAGAGCGCCTTGTCGAGCACGAATCGGATGGAATGATCGTCGTCAACGACCCAGATCGGTTTCATGCGGGAGGGGACCTCGCTCGGTGAACTGCCGGCGATGCCGGTGATGTCAGGGAAGTGGAATTAGCAATTTGAAGATCGTGCGCCCGGGGACGCTTTCACACTCGATCGTGCCCTGGTGCTGTTCCACAAAGGTCTGCGCCAAGGTGAGCCCGAGGCCGGAGCCGCCGTCGCGCCCCGACACCAGGGGGTGGAACATGCGATCGCGGATGGCCTCGGGCACGCCCGGCCCGTTGTCCTGGATATGCAATTCCAGTGCCAGCCGAAAGCGCTGGCGGCTGAAGGTGGCCTGGCGCGCCACGCGGGTGCGCAGCACCAGTTGCGCGTCGCCCTTGGCAATGCGCACCGACAAGGCTTGCGTCGCGTTGTGCGCGATGTTGAGCACGGCCTGGATGAGCTGTTCGCGGTCGCCACGAAACTCGGGGATCGACGTGTCGTAGTCGCGCTCCACGCGCAGGCCGCGCGGAAACTCGGCCAGCACAAGCGAACGCACCCGTTCGCAGACCTCGTGGATGTTCACGTCGACCACCAGCTGCGGACGGCGGTGCGGTGCCAGCAACCGGTCGACCAGCGACTGCAGGCGGTCGGCCTCGTGCACGATGACCTGGGTGTACTCGGTCAGCTCTTTGGACGTGACTTCCATCGCCAGCAGCTGCGCCGCACCGCGGATGCCACCCAGCGGGTTCTTGATCTCGTGGGCCAGGTTGCGCACCAGTTCCTTGTTGGCCTGGGCCAGGCCGTGGGCGCGTTCTTCACGGTCCAGCCGGGTCTGCTGCTCGACTTCCAGCATCTCAAGCAACAGCGGTCCGGTCGGCTCAGGCTGGCTGACGACGACGTGCACCGGCAGCTCCGAACCCCCGCCCGACTGGCGACGCAGCGAGGCGCTGAAGCGGCTGCTGGCGACCTCGTTGGTGGACACCACGAGCAGCGCCTCGTGCAGCGGCGCGGGGTCGATCAACCAGTCGAACACGCTGCTGCGCTGCAGGGCGCGGCGCGACTGGCCGACCGCGTTCTCTAGCGCCGAGTTGGCCAGCAGGCAGTGGCCCTCGCGGTCCACCATCGCAATCATGGTGACGAGCAGGTCGAACTCGCCGCCGGCGGGCGCTTTGTCCATGCTCACCCCCTGCACGTGGCCGGGCGGCTGGTCGCCGTCACGGCGGCAGCTTGCCGATCTCGCGGCGAATGGCTGCGATGTCGGCTTCCTTGCGCGCGATGCCGGCGCGCATCTCGGCCACCCGCTCCTGGTAGCGCTGGAAGTTGCGCTCGTCGCCGCGGCGCTCGGGCTCGCCCTTGTTGAATTCCTGCTGCAACTGGCCCAGGCGTTCTTCCTCGCGGCGCAACTCGTCGCTGAGGATGCGGCGCGCGTCGCTGTCGCGGGCGCGCTGGGCGGCGGGGTCGACGCGGGTGTCGCCTGGTCGCGTCGCGGCAGCGGATGCCGGCGCGACGCTGGCAGGCGCCCGCGGACGGCCTTGCACCACCGTGACGGGCGTGCCTTCGATGCTGCGGCAGCCGCGCTCGCGCGCCTCGGCAAGGGTCAGTGTGTCGGTGTACAGCACCGGGGGGCCGGGGCATCGATAAACCTGGCGCGGCTCCTGCGCCGACACCGGCAGCAGGACCCAAGCCAGCAGCAGTCCACAGGCAGTGGCGCGGGCTGCGGGAACAGACGGGCGGGCGTTCATGGCGGAATTGTGGACCACATGCCTCGCGCGACAGAAACGAAAAGGGCGGGCCTCACAGCCCGCCCGATCGCTTGGCGAACCCGCCACAGCGGGCTGCACGCTCTTACAGCGAGTAGTACATGTCGAACTCGACCGGGTGCGTGGCCATGCGGAAGCGCGTGACTTCCTGCATCTTCAGGTCGATGTAGGCGTCGAGGTAAGCATCGGTAAACACACCGCCCTTGGTCAGGAAGCTGCGGCCCTTGTCCAGGTACTCCAGCGCTTGTTCCAGGCTGGCGCAGACGGTGGGGATCTTCGCGTCTTCTTCCGGCGGCAGGTGGTACAGGTCCTTGGACGCCGCCTCGCCCGGGTGGATCTTGTTTTCCACGCCGTCCAGGCCGGCCATCAACAATGCACTGAAGCCCAAGTAGGGGTTCATCAGCGGATCGGGGAAGCGCGCTTCGACACGGCGGCCCTTGGGGTTGGCCACGTAGGGGATGCGGATCGACGCCGAGCGGTTCTTCGCCGAGTAAGCAAGCTTCACCGGCGCCTCGAAGCCGGGCACCAGGCGCTTGTAGCTGTTGGTGCCGGGGTTGGTGATGGCGTTGAGCGCGCGGGCGTGCTTGATGATGCCGCCGATGTAGTACAGCGCGAAGTCGCTCAGGCCCGCGTAGCCGTCGCCGGCGAACAGGTTCTTGCCGTCCTTCCACACGCTCTGGTGCACGTGCATGCCGCTGCCGTTGTCGCCGACGATGGGCTTGGGCATGAAGGTGGCCGTCTTGCCGTAGGCGTGGGCGACGTTGTGGATGACGTACTTTTGCAGCTGGATCCAGTCGGCGCGCTGGATCAGCGTGCTGAACTTGGTGCCGATCTCCATCTGGCCGGCGTTGGCGACCTCGTGGTGGTGCACCTCGACCGGGATGCCCAGGGATTCGAGGATCAGGCACATCTCGCTGCGCATGTCCTGGAAACTGTCGACCGGCGGCACCGGGAAGTAGCCGCCCTTGACGGCCGGGCGGTGGCCCATGTTGCCGCCTTCGAATTCCTTGCCGGTGTTCCAGGCCGCTTCTTCGGACTCGATCTTCACGAAGCAGCCCGACATGTCGTTCTTCCAGCGCACGCCGTCGAAGACGAAGAACTCGGGCTCGGGCCCGAAGTAGGCGGTGTCACCCAGACCGGTGCTCTTCATGTAGGCCTCGGCGCGCTTGGCCAGGCTGCGCGGGTCACGCTCGTAGGGCTTGCCGTCGGCCGGGTCGAGCACGTCACAGGTCAGGATGACGGTGGGCTCTTCGAAGAACGGGTCGATGTTGGCGGTGTTGGGGTCGGGCATGAGCAGCATGTCCGACGCCTCGATGCCCTTCCAGCCGGCAATCGACGATCCGTCGAAGGCGTGGCCCGACTGGAACTTGTCTTCGTCGAAATGGGACACCGGCACGGTGACGTGCTGTTCCTTGCCGCGGGTATCGGTGAAGCGGAAGTCAACGAACTTGATCTCGTTGTCTTTCACCAGCTTCATCACGTCGGCAACGGTCTTGGACATTTTTGGTCTCTCCTGGCAGGGATCGGGGGGTTTGGGGGGGGGAACGGTCCGGGTGCGGGACGGGGGCCGCGGGGCCCCGTACACCTGACTCAAAGAAATTTAGCAGAAAGCATGCCGGGCACCGCGCTCAGGCAAGTGCATGCCCCGCTGCGCTGTGCGCGCGTGATCGCGCAAGATGGCAGCCGAACACGACACGTGACGCGACCGCACCAAACTAGAGCCACGACCGGTGCATCAACGCACCAGCTCGGGGCCCAGCTTGGCGCCAAACTGCACCAGACCGGCACGCAGGGCGGCGTAGGCCTCTTGCGGGTCGCCGGCGGCCTTCACGCCCAGCTCGATGTGCCGGCCCCATTCCGGGTGGTCCACGCTGGGCAGGCTGAAGACCCTGACGCCGGCGAAACGGGCCTCGATGTCTTCCATCAAGGGTGTCAGGCTGGCCTCCATGGCGCCGAAGACGATCACCGAGCGCTCGATCTGCGCGCTGCCGCCCTGCAGGTGGGCGTACTGCTGGTCAAGCACCCACTCGATCATCGGCCAGGCCATCACCGGGAACCCGGGCACGAAGTGGACATGGCCCAGGCTGAAGCCGGCGATCTTGTTGAAGGGGTTGGGGATGATGGTGGCGCCCACCGGGAACACGCCCATGTTCAGGCGGTGCTGGTTGTCGGCACGGTCGGGCTCGTAGGGCAGGCCTTGTTCGGCAGCCACGTCGCGCATGCGTTCCAGGATGAAGTCACGGGCCTGCGGGTGCAGGGCCAGGTCGACGCCCAGGGCGGCGGCGGCGCACTGGCGGGTGTGGTCGTCGGGCGTGGCGCCGATGCCGCCGCAGCTGAAGACCAGGTCGCCGCCGGCCAGGGCGTCGCGCAGCGCGGTGGTGATGAGCGGGCGGTCGTCGCCCACGTAGCGCGCCCAGGCCAGTTGCAGGCCGCGCGCCGAGAGCAGTTCGATGACCTTGGCCAGGTGCTTGTCCTGGCGCTTGCCGGACAGGATTTCGTCGCCGACGATGATGAGACCGATGTTCATAGGGGTGGCGCCAGGGGAAGGGGCGGCACGAGGGCTTGGGTAAGTGCCTCGGCCTCGATGGGCTCGCCGCGCAGGCGTTGCAGGTCAGCCAGCGCGTAGTGCGCGAACCAGCAGGCCGCGAAGGTGAAGACCAGTGTGTACAGCCACACCGACAGCACGGCCAGCAGCGGCGCGAAAATCAGCGTGGCCGCACTCAACGCCCACAGCAGCGAGGGCGCGGCGCCGAGGAAACCGCACACCACGCCCATCATCAGCAACGGCCAATGGCGGCGGCGCAAGATGATGCGGCGCTCCTCGGCCGTGGCGTGCGCGGCCAGCACGTCGAAGGCGAACACACGGTAGGTCAGCCAGCCCCATATCAACGGCGGCAGCACCAGCACCAGTGGCGGTACGAACCACAGCGGCAGGCTGCCGACCAGGGCCAGCAGTGCGCCCGCTGTGCAGGCCAGCGACCACAGCAGCCCCTGCCACCAACCAGCACCCTGCCGGCGCTGCAGCAGCGGGAAGCGGCGCGCGGCGACCAGGTTGACCACCGCCGGCGTCATGGCCAGCGCCACCAGCAACAGCGACACGATGACCACCAGCGGCAGCATCAGCGCCACCACGATCATCGGCGCCAGCAGCGTGCGCAGCTGCGCCGCGCCGATCGATTCCAGCCACTGCAGCAGCGCCGCCACCAGCGACCATTGCTCCAGCCCGTGGCGCACCGCCGCCACGGCCGGTTCCCAGTAGGTCCAGCCCAGCAGGGCCATGGCACTGCCGGCCAGCAGCACTGGCAGCAGCGACCACAACATCACCCGCGGATGTATGCAGTAGCCCGCCGCGCGCCAGAAGGCGTCAAGAACCTCACGCACCAGAAGCCTCCATCTCAACCCGATCCGATTCCGTCCGACCTGCAGCCATGCTGCACCGCACCCCTTGGGCGGGCCCGCCCTTGCAGGCTGCGCTGGCCAGCTCAGATGCTAACCAACTGCCCGGACAGGGCTCCGGCCGGAGCGCCACGTCGGCCAGGACTGCGCCCTAGAATTTGCAGGTCTTTTGCCTCTGAGCCCGCCATGACGCCTGAAGAAATCCTTTCCACCCACGGCCCGCGCGAGGCCATGGACTACGACGTGGTGGTTGTCGGCGCCGGCCCAGCCGGGCTGGCCGCGGCGATACGGCTGAAGCAGATCGACGCGGCCCTGTCGGTGGTGGTGCTGGAAAAAGGCTCCGAGCCCGGTGCCCACATCCTCAGCGGCGCGGTGATGGACCCGCGGGCGTTGACCGAGCTGTTCCCCGACTGGAAAGCACTGGGCGCGCCGCTGAACCAGGCCGTCACCGAAGACGAGGTCCTGTTCCTCGGCCCCGGACATGCCCAGCGCACGCCGCAGTGGCTGATCCCGGGTTGCCTGCACAACCACGGCAACTACATCATCAGCCTGGGTGCCGTGACGCAATGGCTGGCCGCCCAGGCCGAGGCGCTGGGCGTGGAGATTTTCCCCGGTTTCACCGCCGCCGAGGTGCTCTACACGGAAGCCGGTGCCGTGCGAGGCGTCGCCACCGGCAACCTGGGCGTGGGCAAGGACGGCCAGCCGCACGCCGGCTTCCAGCTTGGCATGGAGTTGACCGGCAAATACACCGTGTTTGCCGAAGGCGCCCGCGGCCACCTGGGCAAGCAGCTCATCAGCCGGTTCAAGCTCGACGCTGGGCGCGACCCGCAGAGCTACGCCCTGGGCGTGAAAGAACTGTGGGAAGTGGACCCCGCCAAGGCGCGGCCCGGCCTGGTCGTGCACACCGCCGGCTGGCCCATGGACGAACACACCTACGGCGGCGGCTTTCTCTACCACCTGGAGGACGGCAAGGTGGCACTCGGCCTGGTCACGGGGTTGGACTACCAGAACCCCTGGATCAGCCCCTTCGAGGAAATGCAACGCTGGAAGACCCACCCCGCCATCCGCGCCCACCTGGAGGGCGGCAAGCGCATCGGCTACGGCGCGCGCGCCATCGTGGCCGGTGGCCTGAACAGCCTGCCCAAGCTGGTATTTTCCGGTGGCGCGCTGGTCGGCTGCGACGCCGGCACACTGAACGCCGCGCGCATCAAGGGCAGCCACGCCGCCATCAAGACCGGCATGCTGGCCGCCGAGGCGGCCGCCGCCGCGCTGAAAGCCGGCCGCAGCCACGACGAACTGGCCGACTACCCGGCAGCCTTCGAGTCCAGTTGGCTGCACACCGAACTGCACCAGAGCCGCAACTTCAAGCAGTGGTTCAAGCAGGGCAACACCGTGGGCACGCTAATGACGGGCATCGAGCAGTGGCTGCTGCCCAAGCTGGGCATCAAGACGCCGCCGTGGACCATCCACCGCAAACACGCCGACCACGAGCGCCTGCATGCCGCGTCGCAAATCGAGCCCATCGTCTACCCCAAGCCCGACGGCCAGCTCACGTTCGACCGGCTGTCGTCGGTGTTCATCAGCAGCACCAACCACGAAGAGAACCAGCCGGCGCATTTGACGCTGAAGGACGCGTCGGTGCCTGTGACCATCAACCTGGCGCGTTATGCCGGGCCCGAGGCCCGCTACTGCCCGGCCGGCGTGTACGAGTACGTCAAGAACGACGCCGGCGACGACCGCCTGGTCATCAACGCGCAAAACTGCGTGCACTGCAAAACCTGCGACATCAAGGACCCGACGCAGAACATCGTGTGGGTCACGCCCGAGGGCGGCGGCGGGCCGAACTACGCGGGCATGTAGCAGTCGCGACGCCGGTCAATTGCCAAGTCAACGGCAGGGCCAGTTTCTGCCCTCGCACGCGATTGACGCAAAGCCCTTAGCCTGCGCCTCAGACAGGCGGTGATACCCCACCCCGACGTTCCTGAGCGGCAGGTTGACTGTCACCGCGCCGCTCTGACCCTGCGGAGAACCAATCGAAACATGCTGCGTTGCACGCGATGGAGCGGGCGTGACCGTCAGATGCCCGCAGCCGGCTGACGGCACCACAAACCGTGATCCGCAGCGCATCAACACCTTGAAGGATTCGCGATGAAGTTTTCTGCTCCGCAAGGGTACAGCTTGGCTGTCTTGCTGCTGGCAAGCAGCGCTGTGTTGGCGCAGCCGACCGCGTTTGCCGAGCGCTACACCCCCGTGCCAGCCAGCGCCGACGGCATAGGCAAGCGGTACATGGGGCGCGAAATTTCGGCGGTGATGGGCTGGCAAGGTGCGGCGTGGCTCGAGCGTGAAGAACGCGACCGAGAAGAGCGCACCGACCTGCTCCTGGCTGCCCTGGCGCTGCAACCAGGCATGGTGGTGGCCGACATCGGGGCCGGCACCGGTTACTTGTCGCGGCGCATGGCGCCGGCGGTGATGCCCGGAGGCAAGGTCTGGGCTGTCGATGTGCAGCCCGAGATGATCACCCTGCTGCAGGCTGGTGCGAAGCGCAGCGGGCTGACGCAGATCGAGGCGCGGCTTGGCGCGGTCGATGACGTCAGGTTGCCTGCCGCCTCAGTCGACATGGCCATCATGGTGGACGTGTATCACGAGCTGTCGCAGCCGTACGAGGTCATGACCAGCGTGATGAAGGCACTGAAGCCCGGCGGCCGTGTCGTCTTCGTCGAATACAAGGCCGAGGATCCGCGGGTGCCTATCAAACCGCTGCACAAGATGAGCGAGGCGCAGATCAAGCGCGAGGCCGCTCTGTTCGCGCTGGAGTGGGAGCGCACGGTGAACACGCTGCCCTGGCAGCACGTGGTGATTTTCCGCAAGCGCATCTGAGGAGCGCGTTGCCTCGCCACCCATGATCCTTTCAACCGCAGACGCGACACCCTGGCGCATCCGCTGCAGGGGGACGGCGTGGGGGACAGCGACGTTCACTTGGTCACAGCGCCCGACCGCCCACCATGTGTGCTACCGCCAGGTGCACGCACTGCTTGCCGAGGCGGAGTTGGCATGTCAGCAAGCCACCGTGGATGCCCTGTTGCAGCACCTGGACTTCTTCGTTCGCACCTGCAAGAGCGCGCGGCTGCGCAAGGGCAAGCAGCAGCGCTGCTGGGGTCCCGCAGCGGGCGGATGAAGGCCGGTGTCAAAAGCAAGGCCGCCGAAATTACCTGTGTTGATCAAGATGTTTTGTATATCGTAGACATATACACAACATCTACAGCTCATAGGATTGCTGCTTCCCAACAAAGGTATGCATCCATGGACTCGATCTCTCCCGGGCAGTACAGCCTGGTCTACAACGCTTTCTCCTTCACGATCGCTGTGATGGGCGCGGCGACCGTCTTCTTCTTTCTTTCGCGCTCGCAAGTGGCGCCGCCCTACCGAACGGCGCTTACCGTCACCGGTCTGGTGACCTTGATTGCGCTGTACCACTACGTTCGCATCTTCGCCAGCTGGGAGGGCGCCTACACGTTCGTTGACGGCACGATGAAGCAGACGGGAGTGAAGTTCAACGACGCCTACCGGTATGTCGATTGGCTGCTCACGGTGCCTTTGCTGCTGATCGAGTTGATCCTGGTGATGCGCCTGTCGGCTGCCGAAACGCGGGCCAAGGCGACGAAGCTGGGGTTGCTGGCTGCGCTGATGGTGGTGCTGGGCTACCCGGGCGAAGTCTCTTCCGATCCCGCCACCCGTTGGCTGTGGTGGTCGCTGGCCATGGTGCCGTTCGTCGTCATCGTCTACGACCTGTACGTCGGCTTGAAGGCCTCCATCGCCTCACAGCCGAAAGAGGTTCGGCCTCTGGTGAGTGCTGCGCGGACGTTGACCGTGGTGTCGTGGCTGTTCTACCCACTGGTGTTCGTGTTCCCCATGATCGGGTTCACCGGCGGCGGCGCAACCACCGCAGTGCAGGTGGGCTACACGGTGGCGGACGTGGTTGCCAAGGCCGTGTTTGGCGTGCTGATCGTCATGATCGCCATGCGCAAGACCGAGGTCGAAGCGGCCAAAGCTTGAGTGTTTCGGTGACGGCTGCAGCCACGCTGCCGGCCGTCACCTCGCTGAAATCCTCACTGGAGCAAGACCATGTCTGCCGACTACGTGCGCGCCCGCATCCCGGGCTACGTGCCACAAGTTCGCTCATCCGAGACAAGCACCCGTTGGGCCGCGGCTGCGCCGCATGCCGTCGTCGTCGGCGCAGGCTTTGGCGGTATCGCAGCGGCTTTGCGCCTGCGCGCCAAGGGCTACCGCGTCACACTGATCGACCGATGCCAGCAGCTTGGCGGGCGGGCGCAGGTGTTCGAACGCGACGGCTTCCGCCACGACGCGGGTCCGACCGTGATCACGGCACCCTTTCTGTTCGAAGAACTGTTCGCGCTGTTCGGCGAACGCTTTGCCGACCACGTCGAGCTGGTGCCGCTGAAGCCCTGGTACCGGTTTTGTTTTGCCGACGGCGACCACTTCGACTACGGTGGCACGCTGGATGAGACGCTGGCTGAAATCGGCCGCATTTCGGCCGGTGACAGGGAAGGTTACCTGCGCCTGCTCGAGCACTCCAAGCGCATCTTCGACATCGGTTTCACGCAGCTGTCCGACCAGCCCTTTCACCGGCTGCGCACGATGCTGCGGGTGATCCCCAGCCTGGTCCGGCTGCGCTGCGACCGCACGGTCTGGGGGATGGTGAAGACCTTCCTGAAGAACGACAAGCTGCGTCAAGCTTTCTCCATCCAGCCCTTGCTGGTGGGTGGCAATCCTTTCGACACGACCAGCATCTACGGCCTCATCCACTATCTGGAGCGGGCCCACGGCGTGTACTTCGCCATGGGCGGAACCGGTGCGATCACACGTGCGCTGGGCGCCCTGATGGAGCGTCGGGGCGTCGCGGTGCAACTGGGCCGCACTGTGCAACGCATCCGCGTCGAAGCGCGTGTGGCCACGGCCATCGAGCTGGCCGATGGTGGCGTGCTGAAGGCCGATCTGGTGGTGTCGAATGCCGATGCCGCGCACCTCTACACGTCGATGGTGCCCAAGGCTCGACAAGGCTGGGCCGCAAGGCTGAAGCTGTCGGCGGCCAGCTACTCGATGGGTTTGTTCGTGCTGTATTTCGGTACGCGCAAGGCCTACCCGGACGTGGCCCACCACACGATCTGGCTGGGCGAGCGCTACCGCGAGCTGCTCGACGAGATCTTCAACAAGAAGGTCTTGAGCGAAGACTTTTCACTCTACGTGCACCGCCCGACCGCGACTGACGCGAGCTTTGCCCCGGCAGGTTGTGAGAGCTTCTACGTGCTGTGCCCGGTGCCCAACCTGCAGGCTGACATCGACTGGGCCGTGGAAGGGCCACGTCTGCGCGACCGCATCGTGGCTGCTCTGGACCGCAGCATCTTGCCGGGGCTGGCCGAGGCCATCACGGCCGAGTTCCAGATGACGCCCCGCGACTTCAAACAAGACTACCTCAGCGTCCACGGCGCAGGCTTTTCCGTGGCGCCGCTGTTCAGGCAGTCGGCCTGGTTCCGGTTTCACAACCGCGCCGAAGGCATCCGCAACCTGTACCTGGTGGGCGCGGGCACCCACCCGGGCGCGGGTCTGCCCGGCGTGCTGTGCTCGGCAAAGGTCATCGACGCCTCGATCCCGCAAGCGCAAATGGTGGTGCAACAAGAGCTCCGCAGCGCATGACCAACCCGGTCAGTTGCCAAGCCAGCGATGTGGCCGGGCGGGTCTGCGCAGGGGCCACCGAAGCCGCACCCAGCCTGTTTGCTGCTGCAAGGCCCGCGGAGAACCGCCTTGCCGACTGACTTCGACCTGGTGGTGCTGGGCGGCGGCTGTACGGGGCTCAGCCTGGCCATGCGCTTGGCCGAGAACCCCGGCTTGTGCAGCAGGGTGGCCGTGCTGGAGTCGCGCCACGCCTACACCAACGACCGCAGCTGGTGCTTCTGGCGCCTGGGCCCCCACCGCCACGAGGCCTTGGTCAGCCACAGCTGGGCACGCGTGGCTGTGCGCACGCCGTCCGACGTGGTGCAGCTGGCCTGTGCACACACGCCGTACCAGATGCTGGAATCAGGCACCTTCTACGACCACGCCCGCGCGGCCCTGGCAAACAACGCGGGCGTTCGCTTGCAGCTGGGCACGGCGGTGCTGGGGCCGCCCAGGCCGGTGCCTGGCGGCTGGCGCATCGAAACCTCGGAGGGCGGCTTGACGGCCGCCCAAGTCATCGACACGCGCCCGCCGCGCGCGCCACAGTCTGGTGACTCGGCGCTGTGGCAGTCTTTCCTGGGCCAAGAGTTGGTGTGTGACCGGCCGGTGTTTGATCCTGGCCGCGTCGAGCTGATGGACTTCGCGCTGGACTCGCCGCACGCGGTGGCCTTCACCTACGTGCTGCCGCTGGCGGCCGATCGCGCTCTGATCGAAACCACGCTCTTCGATGCCCAGCCCCGCGGGCCGGTCGAACTGGCCCTGCGCCAGCAACAAGCCGTGCAGCGCCTGTGCGGTGGCGCGCAAACCAGCGTGGTGCGTACCGAAGCCGGCATCTTGCCGATGGGATTGACCTTGCCAGCCGCTACGCTGGGCCCAGGTCTTGTACACGCCGGCTTGATGAGCGGTGCAGCCCGCCCTGCGACCGGCTACGCTTTTCAGCGCATTCAGCGCTGGGCCGACGGCTGTGCCAGTGCCCTTGGCCGAGGCGGGGCAGCAGCCCCCCACCCGCCCGACCCCCTCTTGACGCGGTGGATGGACCGCCTGTTCCTGGACGTGCTGCGCAACCACCCCGAGCGCGGGCCCGAGTTGTTCATGCGCTTGTTCGCGCGGGCCAGCACAACGCGTGTCCTGCGCTTCCTGAGTGACCAGGCCACGCTCTTGGACCGCGTCGCCGTGGCAGCGTCCTTGCCCACCGGCATGTTCCTGCGGCAGTTGCTCTTGCCCGCGCTGTCGCCCACCGCACAAGCCCAATCCCTGTGAAGCGGGCGCTGCAGCTGCAAGGGCGCATGTTCTGCGGCGCGGCGCTGGTGTTGGTTATCGCCAGTGCGGCAGGGGCCAGGCTGGCATTGCGTGAGGAAGTGGTGCTGGCAGGCGGCCTGCTGTTGATGCTGGGCATGCCCCATGGTGCCTTCGATGCGTTGGTCGCACGCCGGCTTTTCGGCATCGCAAGCTTCAAGGCGTGGGCTGCCTTTGCTGTGGGCTACGTCGGCCTGGCCGCCGCTGTCGTGGGCTGCTGGATCCTGGCCCCCACGGCGTTTCTGACTGCGTTCCTGATGGCATCGGCCTGGCACTTCGGCGGCGACCCGGCCGCCGGCGCGTCCAGGCCGGCACGCTTGTTGTACGGCGGCGCGGTGATCGTGCTGCCAGCCTTGTGGCACGGCGCTGAACTGCAGCACCTGCTGGCGCTGGTGGCTGGGCCCGCCAGCGCTGCAGTGGTCGCACCGGTCCTGCGGCTGCTGGCAGCACCCTGGCTGGCCGCCACGTTGTGGCTCGCTGTGTTGCAGGCCAGAACATCACCGCCCGCTGCCTGCGAATGGGCGGCGTTGGCTGCCCTGGCGGTGGTGGCGCCCCCCTTGGTGGCCTTTAGCGCGTACTTCTGTGCGATGCACAGCCCGCGCCACATCCTGCAGACCCTGGCGGACCTGCCTGCCGCCGAGATCCGCCAAGCGTGGGTTCTGGCGCTGTGGCCCACGCTGGCCGTGCTGGCTGCCACGGGCCTGGTGGGCGTGCTGACCCACGGCATGCCCATGGAGGCGGGCGTGATGCAAATTGTCTTCGTGGGCCTGGCTGCGTTGACGCTGCCGCACATGCTGCTTCTTGAACGTGCCCGCAGAACGCACTTGGCTGGAGACCGCTGAGAATCGGGCCTGCCAGACCACGCCCGCGGCGGCCCAGGCCGCAGACCAGGATCTCCGTTCCATGAAAAACGTCTCCCCCAGTGCCGACACCTCCATCGATGGGCTGTACAGGATCGCAACGGTCTCGCAACTGACGGGCATTCCGGTACAGACCCTGCGCGTTTGGGAATCGCGTCACGCGGTAGTGACACCCACGCGCAGTGCAGGCAACGTTCGCTTGTACCGTCGCGCCGACATCGAGCGCTTATTGCTGGTCAAGACCGCTGTCGATGCCGGCCAGGCGATCAGCACGCTGGCTGCGCTGACCGATCGGCAGATCAAGGCGCGCTTCAAGGACGCACCGGTGCCAGCCGCGAAAGCACGAAGCGCCAGTTGCCGGGTGCTGGTGGTCGGGTCCGCTTTGGCCGGTGTGCTGAAGCAGGCGTGGAAAGCGCGTTCCGACGTGCGGGTGCAGGCGAGCGTGCCCACGTTGGCCGACACACAAACGGCATCGCTGCCATCGGTCGATGCGGTGATCGTCGATGCGCCGGTGCTGCGCAACGACTTGCTGGCAGACCTGATGTCATTGCGAACATCGACCCGGGCGCCGGTGATCATCGTGGTGTACGGTTTTGGAAGCCGGCAGATCCTGTCCAGGCTGGACAGCGCCAACGTCATTGCGTTGTCTGCGCCAGCCGACCCGGCGCAGATCGCCCGCATTTGCCAGCTCGGTCTGGCCATCGACCCCACACCGCCTGCGGCCTTCTCGCAGTTGCTGCTGCACTCGGCAGCGGCCAGACGGTATGGCGACGAGTTTCTTCACCAGCTCAGTCACATGCCAGCCCAGGTGCAATGCGAATGTCCGAACCACCTGGCCGATTTGCTGAGCAAGCTCAACGCCTTCGAACGCTACAGCCTTGAATGCGAAAGCATGAACGTCAAAGACGCGGCCATGCACGCCATGATGTACAGCGCCAGTGGCCATTGCCGCGAGCTGCTGGAAGAAGTGCTGCGGCGCTTGCTGGTCCATGAAGGCATTCCGGAACCCAAAGCCTGAGCCCGTCCGCCACGAAAAAGCCCGCAGGCAATGCGCCTGCGGGCTCTGGAACTCAAGGGCCTGTGGAGGCCCAGGCGCCTGGGCTCGAAAATCAGGCCGAGGGCAGCAGCACCGAGTCGATGACGTGAATGACGCCATTCGTGCAGACGATGTCGGTCGCCACCACGTTGACTTCGCCATTCAGCTTCACGCCGCCCGTGGTGCTGATCTTCAGCAGACCACCGTTGACGGTGGCAGCGGTCTTGCCGTCCATGGTCATGACATCGGCGGCCATGACCTTGCCTGCAACCACGTGGTACGTGAGGATGGCTGCCAGCTTGGGGATGTCCTTCAGCAAACTTTCCACCGTGCCGGCGGGCAGTTTCGCGAAGGCGTCGTCGCTCGGGGCGAAGACGGTGAACGGGCCGGCGCCCTTGAGCGTGTCCACCAAACCGGCGGCGGTAACGGCTGCAGCCAGGGTCTTGAAGGTGCCCGCGGCGACGGCGGTGTCGATGATGTCGTGCATGTGAAACTTCCTTGAGTCGATCGTCAAAAAACCCTGGTCGGGATGATCCAGGGGCAACAGCACGTGCGCGGCAATGAACGGTTTTCACCTTGTCGGTGAAGGCTCTTCTCACTCGCGCTGTGGGTGGACCTTAGGCACTTCGGCTGCCGTGTGCGAAAGCAAGGTCATTGCAATCTGTGCTTCGAATTGCGCATGTGCGCGGGCTGGACAACCAGCGGCCGTCCGGACGCAGGCCGTCTTCGCCATGTCGCAAACGAAGGAGAGAAGTTGCCCTATTTTTTTCTGACCGCTCGTCCCCGATCCTTAGCCTGCAGGCGGGTTGCAAAAGGCTCCGGGCCATCCTCTGTCACCCGACCGCGCGGCGGACGGTCGTTGAAATGAAAAGGCAGCAAGGCCAGAGTAGCCATCAGAGTTGAGAGAACGAACACCGATCGAGCTGGACGACTGCTCTTAGACTTGCGTTCAGCGACTTCGCGAGGCAGGTCTGGGTCGCGATGTAGAGCTCTGCATAGCGACCCTCTGCTGCCATGCATGTCGTTGATTCCGACGGCAGATAGCGGTCGTCCGCGGCGTGAGCGCGTCACCCTGATGCTGCGTTTTACGAGACGCCACAGCGCGATCAAACAGCGCGGTTCTCAATCGGTGCACTCACCCATCTGCTGTTCGTGTACCCGAGTTCCACTCCGGTACGCACCGTGCGTGACACCGCAATACGTTCCGGGCGAAGCGCGAGAACGCTTCCTGCCTCGGACAACGGGCCGATAGGTGTCGGAAACGATGCCGTCATAAGTTAACCGGGTAACAGACGGCTGACTCTGCGGTGCCTACATTGATCCACCTCAACCGCGCATCCGCTTTTGCCATGCACACAAACTTCATCACCCTGACAAGCTGCCCGCCTCCAAGGCCGATGGAAAGTCAGCAGGGTGGCCGCAGGCCCGCGCCGTTGAGCACCTGGTTGAGCGACGCCGACACCAGCCAGGTTGCTGACGCAGCGGTGGCGCAATGGCTGCAGATTGACCAGGCGTTGCATCCCATCCTCGGCCACCGTGGCGTGACGGCGCTGTTCAACCGCAGCGTCAAGCACACGGCGGCAAGGTTTCCCTGGCTCGGTCAGGACCCTCAGGACGCACTGGCCCTGGTTGATCCCTCGGTGCTGAAAGCCGCCTTGCTACTGCAGACGGCTGCTGAGGCCAGCGCCGGTGTCGATGCGCTGTTCCAATCGCTACACGACTTGCTCACCAGTCTGATCGGCAGCCCGCTAACGGACCAGCTGCTGCGGTCCGTCTCGGCCCATTCACCCGGCGAAGCACGTGACCGACCTCCCCATTGAGCGCACGCACTCGGTATGGGCCGATCGCCACATCGCGACCGGCAAGAGGCTCATCGCCCGCAAAGAGGCCCTGATGAACGAGATCAGCACATAGACAGTCGGTGGCGTCGCTTGACGCTACGATGGCGCCCTATTCACCCGGAGAAGGCCGCCATGCCACAGCAAGGCCGATACAGCGCTATGCAGACCTGCCGCCTCTGGACTCCGCGCTGATGGAGCTCGAAGGGTTGACTCCCGCGCATGTCGACGATCCCTTGCGCGAAATGGCGCTGAAGCTCAGGGCTGCCGAAGACTCGCTTGCACAGGCGCTGCGCACTCATTCAGAGTTCTTGTGGGCGATGGGCCACGCTTTGCGGTCGCCGCTGACTGCCATTCTTGGCTTCGCCGAACTCATGGACGCCGGGACGCCAGCGCCGAATTCGCGCCAGAAGAACGGCTTGGCGCAGATCCTCAAAGCAGGCTGGGGTTTGCTGGCTTTGATCGACGAGATCCTTGATGCATCGCTGCTCGAGTCCGGCAAGCTGCAGCTGCAGATGGAGCGTCTCTCGCTTGAAGAGGTGCTGCGCGAATGCGAGGCTCTCATTGAACCTTTGGCACGCCAAAACGATGTCGACGTGGTGTTCGCCTGGCCCGAGCAGCCCCTGTTCGTCATGGCTGATCGCACACGGCTGCGGCAGATTCTCGTGACTCTCGTTGGCCATGCGCTGTCGCACAGCGGCGCCGCTGGCAACGTGCATGTAAGTTGTCACCGATGCGCAGATGGCCGTCTTCGTGTGCATTTTCGGGATACGAGCCGTGGCCGGTCGGTCGCGTGGTTGACCCACGATGACACCGCCAACCACATCAAACTGATCGTCAGCCAGCAACTGGCTGGGTATATGGGCGGCGCGATTGCGACCGAAACCATCGCCGGCGCGACCGGCAACGCCAACGCATACTGGCTCGAATTGAACGCAGGAGGGCTCACCCCATGACAACGGACCAAGACATCCTCGCCGCCAGCATTCTCATCGTGGACGACCAGGCAGCCAATGTGGAGGTGTTGCGCCTCGTACTGGGCGACGCGGGCTACACGCAGGTCAGCGCCACGCTGGACCCGACGAAGGTCTGCTCCCTGCACCACCGACATTCCTACGACCTGATTCTGTTGGACCTCGAAATGCCCGGTCTCGACGGCTTTGGCGTGATGGAAGAGCTGAAGCGCAATGCGCTGGACAGCTACCTGCCGGTCATTGTGCTTACCGCTCAGCCTGGCCACAAGCTTCGCGCTTTGCAGGACGGCGCCAAAGACTTCATCAGCAAGCCGTTCGACTTTGTGGAGGTCAAGACGCGCATCCACAACATGCTCGAAGTGCGACTCCTGTACCGCAAGCTCGAAGGCTACAACGCTGCGCTGGAGCAGGCTGTGCAGGAGCGGACAGCAGAGCTGCGCGAAAGCGA
>JANNWL010000547.1:0-3421 GCA_031414735.1 Burkholderiales bacterium
GGTCGGAAGCACGTCGGAAAACCCCGTGTCCTGCGTCACCACCGGCCGGCCCGCGCCCAGGTAGCAGGCGCTGCGCTCGCTGAACCAGGCGGTGCGCGGCAGCACGTTGAATTCGCGCGCCACCGTGAACTCGGCGCGCGAGGCCAGGATGTGGTCGCGGTAGATGAAGGGGTCCATGGACAGTGCCGGGCCGTTGGCGATCAACCAGCCGCCCTCCTGCAGGCGCTGCCAGTGCTCGCGGTCCAGGCTGGCCGCACCGCGGATCTGGTGCGGGTCTTGTTCATCAGACGCCGTGCCGCGGGCCTTGAGCTGCGCCTCGCGGTCAGGGTTGTCGAGGTTGGTGGCCAGTTCCACGACCTGGCCGGCCAGGCGCGGCACGTCGATGAACTTCAGGAACTCGTGGTGCTTGCTCCAGCGCAGCGGCTGGCCCTGGAAGACCTCGTCCTTGCCGTCCTGGCGCCAGTTGCCAACGGTCGTGAAGACATTGCGCGACGGCGCTGGCGCGTCCCACAAGTCCATCAACACAGGCTGGCGCAGGCGCGCCACCAGCCGCGGCAGCGGCGGCAGCGGGCTGCGCGGCGTGCCGAGGTTTTCGCCATAGGTGACGGTGAGGTCGTGCGCGGCGATGTGTTCCAGCGTGCGCGGGTCGCCGGCGGCGTGGCGCAGTTCTTCGGTGACGGGGTCGGTGCCGAAGTGCACCAGACGGCCGCAGGCGAAGCCGTCTTGCTGGATGCGCGTGGCGCCCGACACATTGAAGACGAAGTCGGTGCCGGCCAGCCAGTCGGCCGCGTCCGCCGCGGCCGGGCCCAGCCAGGCGCCGTCGCCCCAACTGCGGCGGTAGGCCCAGCGCCCGCCCAGGCCGAAGCGCGGCGTGATGCGCGCCAGGTAGGCCAGCGTGTAGGTGGCGTCGTCCAAACGCGTGCCTTGCGCGGCGTCGTACGGCCAGGCCGATGTCGTTTCGACATAGCGCACGTCATGCCCCAGCCGCAGCAGGCCCGCGGCCAGTTGCAGGTGCATCCAGGCCATGCCTGCGAAGGGGTCGGCGCCGACGGTTCCGAGCACGGCGATGCGCAGCTTGTTCATGGTCAGACGGTTTGCGCCGACGGCGCTTCGAGCGCCAACCCGCGGTTGGCCAGCAGCGGCTCGGAGTGCTCCAGGCTGGCCGGCACCAGGCGGCCGTCCTCCACCGCATAGACCACGTCGCAATGCGCCAGCGTGGCCAGACGGTGGGCGACGATGAAGGTGGTGCGGCCTGACATCAGGCGTTCCATGGCGTCGATGATGGAGGCCTCGGTCTTCTGGTCCACCGAACTCGTGGGCTCGTCCATGATGAGGATGGGGGCGTCCTTCAGGAAAGCCCGCGCCAGGGCGATGCGCTGGCGCTGGCCGCCGGACAGCATCATCCCGCGCTCGCCGACCGGCGTGGCGTAACCCTCGGCCATGGCGGCGATGAAGCCGTGCGCGTCAGCCGCCTCGGCCGCAGCTTCGATCTGCGCCTGCGTGGCATCGGGCCGGCCGTAGGCGATGTTCTCGCCGATGGATGTCGAGAACAGCACCGGCTCTTGCAGCACGATGGCGAACTGGCGGCGCAGATCGACAAGCTTCAGGTCGCGCAGGTCGTGGCCGTCGAGCAGCAACGTGCCGCCGGTGGGGTCCTGGAAGCGCGTGATGAGGTTCACCAGCGTGGTCTTGCCCGCGCCCGTGCGGCCGACGATGCCCACGCGCGTGCCCGGCGCAATGTGCACACTGGCGCCGTTCAGCACCGACGAGTCGGGCTTGTAGGTGAAGTGCACGTCGCGCAATTCGATCTCGCCACGCGCTTTCGCCATGGGCAGGGCGTTGGCGCGGTCTTGCACGTCGACCTGCTCGTCCAGCAGGGCGAATGCGCGCTCGGCGCCGGCCAGCGAGCTTTGCAGTTCGGTGTACTTGTGCGTCAGCGACTCCAGCGGTGCGTACAACTGCGTCAGGTAAGCCATCACCATGGTCAGCTGGCCCAGCGTGAGCTGCCCGGCTTGCACCTGGCGTGCGGCGATCCACAGCGCCGCAGCGCCGCCGCTGGCCAGCACCAGGGCCGTGCAGGTGTAGAAGACGATCTGCGCGCGCACGACCGACAGGTTGGCGCGCACCTCGCGGCCGGCGCGGTCCAGGTAACGCAGCTCTTCGCGCTCTTCCTGGCCGAAGGCCTTCACCACGCGCAGGCCGGACAGCACTTCCTGCAAGACCGACGAGGTGGCGCTTTCCAGCTCCTTCTGGCGGTGCCAGCGTTCGCGCACGGTGCGGCCGAACAAGTAGGTCAGGACCCACAGCGGCGGCGCCACGGCCATGGCCACCACAGCGAGTGCCGCGTCCATGCTCCACATCACGGCGAAGATACCCACCAGCGTGCCCACGGCCGTGAGCAGCGGGGCCAGGCCGTACACCGCCACCCACTGCACGGCGCTGGCGTCGTACTGGATGCGGTACAGCGAATCGGCAATGCCGCGCTGGTCGTGGTAGGTCATCGACAGGCGCTGCGTGCGCCGGAAGAGCTCGGCGCGAAAGCCCAACACCACGCGTTCGCCTGTCCAGGTCTTGAGCAGCCACGCGCTGCTGCTCTGCACCTGGCTGACCAGGGCCAGCACGATGACCAGCCCCACGGCCAGCGTCAGCATCGCGCCCAGACCTTGCGCGGGCATCCACGGCTGCAACCAGGCCGGCAACGGCTGGCCGCCGATGGCGTTGTCGACGGCAATCTTCAGGGGCAGCGGCGCCAGCAGGGCCAGCGGCACGGCCAGCAGGTCGACGATGACGATCAGCACCACCCACACCCGCCAAGGCCGCAGGTGATTGATGAGCCGGCGCAGGGTCTGCGTCGCGGTGGGGCCGGCCGTGCTCACGGTGACGCTTCGACGGCCGGGCTGGCATCGGCAGCAGCCACCGCGTGCCCCGAGTTGCCGATCTCGTGCACGGCCGCGGCCCAGCCCGCGCGCGCGTGGGCCTGGTCGCCCTGGGTGCGCCAGACCAGCAGCGCGGTTGCCAGCGCCAGCGACGCGGCTGCCACCACCGCGCCGCCCAGCGCCGCGCCGAGCGCCAGCGCAGCGCACAGCACGGTGGCGGCGCGTGCCAGCATGGGTGAACGCAGTTGGGTGTGCAGCCGCACCAGCTGCTTGCCCGCGCCATGCTCTTCGAGCGCGAAGCGTGCGCGCAGCGAGCCGAGCACGCCACCGCGCACGTCCAGGTCCCACATGTCGGTGTACCCGCCACGCGCGACGATGAAAGTGCGCGAGCGCAACACGGCCTCGGTGCGTTCGATCCAGGTCTCGGACGCGTGCCAGGTTTCGCTCCACACCTGCGACGGCACGCTGGCCGGCGCCGCACCGGCATCGCCACGGCGACGCCAGGGCGTCAGGCCATGCCTGCGGCGACCGATCAGCCGCGCCAC
>JANNWL010000548.1:0-1589 GCA_031414735.1 Burkholderiales bacterium
GGTCGGAAGCACGTCGGAAAACCCCGTGTCCTGCGTCACCACCGGCCGGCCCGCGCCCAGGTAGCAGGCGCTGCGCTCGCTGAACCAGGCGGTGCGCGGCAGCACGTTGAATTCGCGCGCCACCGTGAACTCGGCGCGCGACGCCAGGATGTGGTCGCGGTAAATGAAGGGGTCCATGGACAGCGCCGGGCCGTTGGCGATCAACCACCCGCCTTGCTGCAGACGCTGCCAGTGGTCACGGTCCAGGCTGGCCGCACCGCGGATCTGGTGCGGGTCTTGTTCGTCGGACGCCTCGCCGCGTGCCTTGAGCTGTGCCTCGCGGTCGGGGTTGTCGAGGTTGGTGGCCAACTCCACCGTCTGCCCCGCCAGGCGCGGTACGTCGATGAACTTCAGGAACTCGTGGTGCTTGCTCCAGCGCAGCGGCTGGCCCTGGAAAACCTCGTCCTTGCCGTCCTGGCGCCAGTTGCCGACGGTGGTGAAGACATCGCGCGACGGCGGCGGCGCGTTCCACAGGTCCATCAGCACGGGCTGGCGCAAGCGCGCCGCCAGCCGCGGCAGCGGCGGCAGCGGGCTGCGTGGCGTGCCGAGGTTTTCGCCATAGGTGACGGTGAGATCGTGCGCGGCGATGTGTTCCAGCGTGCGCGGGTCGCCGGCGGCGTGGCGCAGTTCTTCGGTGACGGGGTCGGTGCCGAAGTGCACCAGGCGGCCGCAGGCGAAGCCGTCTTGCTGGATGCGCGTGGCGCCCGACACGTTGAAGACGAAGTCGGTGCCGGCCAGCCACTCGGCGGCATCGGCGGCCGCCGGGCCCAGCCAGGCCCCGTCGCCCCAGCTTCGCCGATACGCCCAGCGATCGCCCAGGCCGAAACGCGGCGCGATGCGCGCCAGGTAGGCCAGGGTGTAGGTGGCGTCGTCGACACGCGTGCCCTGCGCGGCGTCATACGGCCAGGCCGAGGTGGTTTCGACATAGCGCACGTCATGCCCCAGGCGCAGCAGGCCGGCGGCCAGTTGAAGATGCATCCAGGCCATGCCGGCGAACGGGTCGGCGCCGACGGTGCCCAGGACGGCGATGCGAAGTTTTTGCATGCTTAACTTACTTGGGCTTCCGGCGCTTCCAGCGCCAGGCCGCGATTGGCCAGCAGCGGCTCGGAGTGTTCAAGACTGGCCGGCACCAGGCGGCCGTTCTCCACGGCGTAGACCACGTCGCAATGCGCCAGCGTGGCCAGACGGTGGGCGACGATGAAGGTGGTGCGGCCGGCCATCAGGCGTTCCATGGCGTCGATGATGGAGGCCTCGGTCTTCTGGTCCACCGAACTCGTGGGCTCGTCCATGATGAGGATGGGTGCGTCCTTCAGGAATGCTCGCGCCAGGGCGATGCGCTGGCGCTGGCCGCCGGACAGCATCATCCCGCGCTCGCCGACCGGCGTGGCGTAACCCTCGGCCATGGCGGCGATGAAGCCATGCGCGTCAGCCGCCTCGGCCGCAGCTTCGATCTGCGCCTGCGTGGCATCGGGCCGGCCGTAGGCGATGTTCTCGCCGATGGATGTCGAGAACAGCACCGGCTCTTGCAGCACGATGGCGAACTGGCGGCG
>JANNWL010000549.1:0-8463 GCA_031414735.1 Burkholderiales bacterium
CGGCGCGCTGCGCTCTTTCGCTTCTCTCTCGACCTTGGTGCCGCACGCCATCTCAGCCATCATACGCAGCGCTTCAAACAGGGGCGCCATGTCTTCGAGGAGTGACTCCTTTTCTCCCTGGACCGTCAACGTTGCGAGTCAGTGGCGAGCCGCCGCCGCATCGCCCGCTTGACATCGGCCATCGAGCGCGCGCAGACCAACGCCGCCATGCTGATGTTGTTGAAGTTCAAGACCTGCTGGCGCGTCGGCACGGCACAGCTGGCGACGTCGCCGCTGGAGTTCACGCATAGGCTTGCAGTCCAAGTGAAGCAGTCGAAGCTACAGTGATGGACGACTGCACTTCGGCGGTCAGTGTCGTCGGTCAGATGTCCGGCTTGGGTCGACAGCGGGCGCTGGCTTGTCCAGCACCCTGGATTCGGGACGCGCCTCTTGCGGCTGCAAGGAACCCAGTGAATAGCCCTGTGCTCTTTACCGCCGCCCATCTGCCCTGGTCAACGCGGTTGACCGGAGCGCCTCAACTCACTATGCGATTCCGGGTCCGGCGCCGCCTGGCTTCAACCGACCGCGATGGATATTGCCTGCGTACCGACACGACAACTGGACAGCTCGACGCACAGCGTTCCGCTGCCCGCCACCAGCAACGTCACGAAACGCTCGTGGCCGTTGCCGCGTGTCCACGGGCTGAACACGCTCGGGCCGCCGTACAGGCCGCCGCCCCAGCCTTCGAGGTGGCCGATCTGCACCACGGCTTCGCTGGGGGCCAGCAGCGTCAGGCCGTCGCCGTGGGCCGTCAGGCGCAGCGGCTCGGCATGCGGCACAGTCTTGGCCGAGGGCACGCCGACACTGCCCAGGTAGCCCTGGTTGGCCACGCGAAGTTCGATGCGGGTGTGGCCTTCGGCCATCACTTGCGAGACGACGCTGAGGCTGATGCGGGGCACCAACGCAGCCACGCGCAGGAAAGCCGCACTCTGGCTGGCGCAGGTCTCGGGCAAGCGCTCGTAGGGCGGGTTCCAGATGCCCACGCGGGGGTCGAAGCCGCCAAGTTCGACCTCGCCGATCTGCGGGTGCTGCGCCTTCTTCCACCTGCCGAAGAGCCGCCCTGCGTTGTGTGCGCGGTCGAACTCGGCGAGCGCGCGCATGTCCTTGCGCGAGAACTTGGAATAGTGATCGACGAAGGGCTTCTTGCGTTCGATGCCGAGCTGCTTGAAGATGTCCCACAGCTCGACCACGTAGGCCAGCGCGCCGCGCTGGTGGTAGGCGTAGTCCATGAGATCGCCGTGCAGCGGCTTGTCGGGCTCGTACAGGAATTCGTGGAAGCCGCTGACGGTGGGGTAGCCCGTGTGCTCGGTCATCCAGGCCTCGACCTGCTCGAAGATGCCCAGATCGCCCGGGTTCATCTTGCTGTCGGACTTGTCGCCCATCGGCCGGATCAGCACGCCGCCGAAGGTGTGCAGGTTCAGCCAAACCATGATGTTGGGGTGGGTGGTGGCGAAGTCCATCACAGCCCGCGTTTCCGGGGCACTGCCCGGGTAGGCGCCGGCGCCGACCTGCTGCGGTTCGGGCGCCCAGGAATAGCCGAAGTTGCGGTTGAAGTCGTAGGCGTTGTCGCCCAGGAAGTTGGGGTCGGGAATGGTGCGGCCATCGAAGTTGGCGATGTGGCCTTCCGGGTAGAGCTTGAAGAAGGGGCCTGCGTCTTCGGGTTGGCGCGCCACCATCACCGCGGGCACCAGCACCTGGCCGTCGTCGCCACGCAGCTCGACGAGTTCGCCCTCGGGGTCGGCTTGGCGCATGTAGCCCGTCTGGCCGTCGCCGTCGATGTCGCTGGACTCCCAGCGTGCATGGCCGCGGTGCAGGCGGTCGTCGACCGGGCTGGACCGCACGTAGCGGCCGCTCTTGAGCACGGCTTCTGCGCCGTCGGGCGAGATGCGCGGCGCGACGTAGAAGAGCGTGTCGCGGATGGTCTGCGCCATGTGTGCGGGCAAGGGCTTGCCACCGGCCGCGTCGGCACCCTGGTGGATGGCCAGGATGTCTTCTGCAATGGCCAGCGCCACGCTGGAGCCGCAGACCTCGCTGGCATGCATGTTGCCGTCGATCCAGACCGCAGGGCGGCCGTTGCCGGGGTTGCGGCCGATGGTGAGCAGGGGGATGTCGCGCCCCGCCGCGCTGGTGCCTAGCGAGCCCAGCGTCACCAGGCCTGGATGCTGCTGCGCCCAAGTCGCGAGTTGGCTGAGGATCTCGGCATGGTCGAGGTATTTTTGTCTGAACATGTTTTCTCCAGGAACGGTCGACAGGACGGCTAGGTTGTACCGTCAGCGCGGCGCAGGGACAGGCTGACGGCGATGCCCGAGACGATGAGCACGAAGCCCAGTGCGTGGTAAGGCTGCGGCATGTCGCCCAGCAGCGCGGCCGACAACACGGCGGCGAACAGGGGCGTGAGGTTGTTGAAGAAGGCCGCCAGCGTGGGCCCGCCCTCAGCCACGGCCAGGCCCCAGCAACGGTAGGCCACGATGGAGGCACCCAGCGACACGTACAGCAGGGCCGCCAGCACGCCCGGGCCCCAATGGATAGGCGCCGCACCCAGGGCCTGCTCGGCGCCGCTGAACAGCGTGGCCGTGGCGACACCGAACAGCGCCTGGATGAGCAGGAAGCCAGCCCAGTCCCAGTCCGGCCGCGCCGCGCCGCGCATGTGCGCGGGCGGGCGCGCCAGCAGCCAGCTGTAGCCGGCCCAGCCGATGACGCCCAGCAGGATGAACAGGTCACCCGGCACGAAGCGCACCTGCACCAACGTTTGCCACGAGCCCCGGCCTATCACCGTGGCCACGCCGAACAGGCCCAGGGCGGCCCCGGCCAGTTGTCGTGGCGTAGCACGTTCACCGAAGAACAGCGCGCCCACGGCCAGCATCCATACCGGCATGCTGGCCGCCACCAGGGTCACGTTGAGGGGGCTGGACGTGACCAGCGCCAGGTACTGCAGCGAGTTGAACAAACCCACGCCCAGCAGCCCCACGGCCAGCAGATAAGGCCAACGCTGCGCAATGCGCGACCAGGGCTGCAGTGCGCGCCAGGCCAAGGGCAGCAGGAACAGCGCGGTCAGCACCCAGCGCATCAGGTTCAGCGTCAAGGGCGGCACCTCTCCCACCATCAGCCGGCCGACCACGGCATTGCCAGCCCACAGCAGGGGCGGCACGGTCATCAGCAGGGCAAGGCGGGGTGTCAGCGACATCGTTCAGGCAACGACCTGGGCCGCGCGCAGAGCACCACAGTTCCAGCACTGCTCGAAGGGCCCGTCGACGGTTTCGCCGCAGCCGTGGCACAGCCAATGCAACCAGGGCAGGTGGCTCAAGTCATGCAACAAGCCGCGTGCCTGCTCGAGCACGCCGTCGTCGAGCACCCAGACCTCGGGCAAGGCCTGGTCGGGCGGGATCTCGCCGGCCAGGCTGCTGGTGTAGGCGCGCTGCACCACGGCGTCGATACCCGCCTGGCACAGCAGGTCGGCCCACAGTGTGGCCAGGGCGACGTTCGGGGCAGGGGTCAGGCGCTTCATGGATCGACCGATCGTGCCACGGCGCCGCGCCAATGCCGGTGGGGACATTGCGTTAGCCTTGCCGCCCCAGTTCAGGAGCAATCCATGCCACGTGCCATCCAGATCACCGCTTACGGCGGCCCCGAGCAGATGCATCTCATCGACCGTGAAGTCGGCGCGCCCGGCCCGGGCGAAATCCGCATCCGCCACCACGCCTGCGGCTTGAACTTCATCGACGTCTACCAGCGCACCGGCCTGTACGCGAACCCGCTGCCGCTGCTGCTGGGCATGGAAGGCGCGGGCATCGTCGAGGCCGTGGGCGAGGGCGTGACGCACCTGCAGGCCGGCGACCGCGCCGCCTACGCCAGCAACCCGCCCGGCAGCTACAGCGAAGCGCGCGTGATGCCGGCGAAGAACGTGGTGAAGCTGCCGGAAGACATTGCCTTCGACACCGCCGCCGGCATGATGCTCAAGGGCCTGACCGCACAGTACCTGTTGAAGAAGACGCTGCCAGTCGAAGGCCTGCAGGCTGGCGACTTCGTGCTCTTCCATGCCGCTGCCGGTGGCGTGGGTCTGATCGCCTGCCAATGGGCGCGTGCCCTGGGCTTGCAGCTCATCGGCACGGCAGGGGGTGCAGCCAAGTGTGCGCTGGCGCTGGAGCATGGCGCGGCGCACGCCATCGACTACACCAGTCAAGATTTCGTCGCCCGCGTCAAGGACATCACCGGTGGCAAGGGCGTGAAGGTGGTCTACGACTCGATCGGCAAGGACACCTTCGAACGCAGCCTGGACTGCCTGCGCCCCTTCGGCCTGATGGCCAGTTTCGGCAATGCCTCGGGCCCGGTGGCGCCCATCGCGCCGGGCATGCTGGGGCCCAAGGGCTCGCTGTACCTGACGCGACAGACGCTGTTTACCCACATCGCCACGCGCGAGGCCACGCAAGCCATGGCCGACGATCTGTTTGCCGTGGTGCAGAGCGGCGCTGTGAAGATCCGCATCGACCAGCGCTACGACCTGGCCGACGTGGCGCAGGCGCACCGCGACCTGGAAGCGCGCAAGACCACGGGCTGCACCATCCTGACGTTGTGACACTCCGAGAACGCGCTGTCAGCGATTCGCACGCCGGGTGGCGAGCGGCATGACCGGCAGACCGCAGCGGCAGAGCCATGCCGGCCAGCGTGCACTGGTCACCGCCGCCGCCACCGGCATCGGTCGGGTGACTGCGCAGGCCCTGCTGGACGCCGGCGCGCGGGTGTTCATCTGCGACAGCAATCAGGCGCAACTGTCCGCGGCGCTTGAGGCGGAACCGCGGCTGCGTGGCCTCGCCTGCGATGTGACGGTCGAGGCCCAGGTCATCGCGCTGTTTGCCGCTGCCATGAAGCAACTCGGTGGGCTGGACATCCTGGTCAACAACGCCGGCATCGCCGGGCCGACCGCCCTGGTCGAGGAAACCTCGCTGGCCGACTGGCGGCAATGCCTGGCCGTCAATCTGGACGGCAGCTTTCTGTGCGCCCGCGCGGCGGCGCCGCTGATGCGCAGCCAGGGTTCGGGCTCGATCGTCAACATGTCGTCGACAGCAGGCCTGTTTGGCTTGCCGCGGCGCGCGCCGTATGCATCGGCCAAGTGGGCCATCCGTGGTTTGACACGCACGCTGGCGCAGGAACTCGGGCCCCACGGCGTGCGGGTGAACTGCATCTGCGCCGGTTCAGTGGGTGGCGAGCGCATCGACCGGGTGATCGCGGCCGAAGCGGCAAAGACCGGCGTGCCGGAAAAATCGGTGCGGGCCCAGTACACCGATGCGGTGTCGCTGCGCACCTTCGTCAGCGCCGAAGACATCGCCAATACGATCCTGTTTCTCACCTCGGCGGCCGGTGCACGCATATCGGGCCAGGACATCACCGTCGACGGACACACGGAGACGTTTTGAGGGGCTTGCCGGTCTGTGCCATGACACGCTGCGCCTGATACTACCCGCAGCGCGAGGGGCACCGTAACCCCGGTGCCGATGCGACAGGGCGTACCCACCACCGCCCACGGCTGTCGGCATGCGTCTGAAGATCGGAAAATCGCGTCAACTGTTCCGTTGGGGTCCCATATACCGTCCCGCTCGCCGCCGTCTGACCGGGATCGGCGCGCCGCCCGTGGCCGGTTACGTCTGAGCCGCGGGCAGCTCTTCCTGCAGCTTGACCAGCCGTTCGGTCTGCGCCAGCGAGATCAGGTGCGCATACACGGCCGGCAGGAAGCGTTTGTTCTTGATTTCCAGGAAGCGTTCGTCCGAGAGGTTGTTGAGCCGCTCCTCGTTGATCACGTAACAGCCGGAAATCGTCTTGACCTTGTCGTTGTCGCGCACCCGCAGGTTCAGCGGCGTGAACATGTTGTGTTCGGTCAGAAACTTGCAGAAGGTGTGGGTCTGGGCGTCCATCTGCTGCAGCTCCGACAGGTAGCGCTTCACGTTCTCGATCACCTGGGTCGGTTCACCCTTGTCGTCAAACAGCGCTGCGCCCTCTGTTTCGCTGACCAGGTTGCTAGCCTCGTCGATACACACGATGTATTGCCCGTCGGTGCCGCGCGGGGTCAGCGCAAACGGATAACGCCGGATGATCGCCGGCACATACGAGGCCTGCCATTTGCCGGCCGCGTCCACAAACAGGTTGTGGCCGGCATTGAGGCCGAGCAAAGCGACCGGGCGGAACTCGTCCTTTTCCTTGTCTTCCAGGAACACGATCGGGAAGATGGCCGCAGCACGGGTGAACTCGTGCATCGTCAGATAGGCCACATGGAACTTGGAGGCAAACTCAAAGCTGGAGATTTCCTTGATCCGGGTGCGGGCGTGGACATCCTTGTTGACTGGAACGACTTTTTGGAACACATGAACTCCTGACAGGCGGGTGAGAGAAACACGCACTTTGCAGCGCCGAATCAGTTTACACGCTGGCCTGCTGCCGTGCGGCCTTCGACGTCTGGCTGGCCTGGCCTCATTGGGGGTGTCTTGCGTGATGTCATTCCACGGCGGTGGCAATGGCGCGCCGCGGCCTGGTCCTGCTGTCACAAAACTGCCCGGAAGCTGCCATGCCGGCGTCACGTTGACCCGGAACACTGTCGGCAGACCACAAGGAGCAACAAATGCAAGAGCTGCCCTCCCCCACGCCGCCGCTGAGCCAGGTGACCCCGCCTGCGGGGTCGCTTCATCCAGGCCAGCCGGGCCAAGACCACCAACAAGCTGCGCAACGCCCGATCGGCGGCCTCCAGGTGGCTTGGGCCCGCCATGAGGACGAGGTGCGCGAGGCGCAGCGGCTGCGGTACCGGGTATTCGCCGACGAGATGGGCGCGCGCCTGCAAACGCAGCTGCCCGGCCACGACGTCGACCTGTTCGACAACTTCTGCGAGCACTTGCTGGTGCGCAGCACCGACAACCAGCAAGTGGTGGGCACCTACCGCGTGCTCACGCCGGCCCAGGCCCGGCGCATCGGCAGCACCTACAGCGATACCGAATTTGACCTGACCCGGCTGCGTAGCCTGCGTGAACGCATGGTGGAGACGGGACGTGCCTGCGTGCACCCGCAGCACCGCCATGGCGGCGTGATTCTGGCGCTGTGGGGTGCGTTGGCCGGGTTCATGGATCGCAACGGCCTCGATACCATGATCGGTTGCGCCAGCATCCCGCTGCGCCACCATGGTGCCTGCGGTGTCGAAGGCGGCGGGGATGCCGCCGCCAGCATCTGGAACCAGCTGCGGCGCACCCATCTGGCACCGGTCGAATACCACGTGCGGCCGCGCCTGCCCCTGCCACTGGGCCAGTTCGACGGCACGCTGCAGATCGAGCCGCCGGCACTGATCAAAGGCTACCTGCGGCTGGGTGCCGAGGTGCTCGGGCCGCCGGCCTGGGACCCGGATTTCAACAGTGCCGACCTGCCCATGATGCTGCGCATCGGCAATCTCCCGGCCCGCTACCGCAGGCACTTTCGGGCCACCTGATGCGCACGACCCTGGATGCCGCCGGGCCCTGGATCACCCAGTTTATGGGTGCTGCGGACGATGACGCGCCAACAGCCGCCGACGGCCACCGCCACTACCGTGCCGTGTTCATCTCCGACCTGCACCTGGGCACACCGGGCTGCCAGGCCGACGCGCTGCTCGATTTTCTGAAGTCACACCCGAGCGACTTTTTGTACCTGGTGGGCGACATCGTGGACGGCTGGCAGCTGCGTCGCAAATGGTATTGGCCCCAGTCGCACAACGATGTGGTGCAAAAGCTGCTCAAACGTGCGCGCAAGGGTTGCCGGATCATCTTCGTGCCCGGCAACCACGACGAGTTCGCGCGCCAGTTTGCCGGCCTGCATTTCGGCGGCATCGAGATCGCCATGGAGGCGGTGCACGTCACGGCCAGTGGCCAGCGGCTGTGGGTGATCCACGGCGACTACTTCGACGCGGTGGTCCAGAGTGCGAAGTGGCTGGCCTACCTGGGGGACAACCTGTACGAGTTCTCGCTCAAGCTCAACCGTTACCTCAACCATCTGCGTGGCCGCCTCGGCCTGCCCTATTGGTCGTTGTCGGCCTACCTCAAGCACAAGGTCAAGACGGCGCTGAACTACGTCACGGAATTCGAGGTCGCGGTGGCGCGCGAGGCGCGCCAGCGCGGCCACCAGGGCGTGGTGTGCGGGCATATCCACCGGGCCGAGATGCGCACCATCGACGGAACCCTGTATTGCAACGATGGTGACTGGGTGGAGAGCCGTACCGCACTGGTCGAACATCCCGATGGGCGGCTGGAACTGCTGCACTGGAATCCACTCGCGCCGACAGCCAGCGCGGTTCATACACAACAACAGGTCACAGCATGAAGATTGCACTTGTCACCGACGCGTGGGAGCCCCAGGTGAATGGGGTCGTGATCACCCTGCTGGAACTGGTGCGCGAGCTCGAGCGGCTCGGCCACGTGG
>JANNWL010000550.1:0-2171 GCA_031414735.1 Burkholderiales bacterium
CCGGCCTGGCCCTTGCAATCGGTCTTGCTACTTTCGTTCATGGCCATGGCGTCACTCATGTTCCCGAAACCCACTTCTGCATCAATAGCGTGAGACCGAAGGCTGCCGCCGCGAGGACCGCTGCCAGCGCATGTCCGGCACCGGCCAGCACCACGGCGTCGAGCACCGACATGCCGGCGATCAGCGTGACCACGGCGCGCGGCAAATCGCCACGCGCGCGGCGCCGCAGCAGGTTCAGCGCGACCAGCAGCACGCCCACGTAGAGCGCCAGCGGCAACGCGGTCGCGGGCGCCGCTGTTGCCAGCGACACGCCGTACAGCACCGGCACGGCCAGGAAGCCCAGCGGCCAGAGGCTGCCGATGCGGTCGAGATGTTCCTGCTTGGCGATGTAGGTCAGGCCGATGAGATGGCACAGCAAGGCCAAGGCCGCCAGCATCACCGCCACGGGTAGCGCCGCCGCCACGCTGTAGGCCGCCGTGACCACCACGAACACCCGGCACAGGCCCATGATGAGCGGGCTCCACAGGTTGCCCTTGTGGTGCGCGTTGTAGAGCACGATCAGGCCGGCCAGCGCCGCGCCTGCGGCCAGTGCGCGCCAGGCCGGCAGGCCATCGCCTGCGCGGCTGGCCAGCGCGACGCCCACCATGCCGGCGGCGAGCAGGCCGAAGCCGATGCCGAAGACCTGCCGGGCTGTCACCTGCCCGGAGGGGATCGGCCGCTCGGGCCGGTGCGTGGCGTCGAACTCGCGGTCGAAGGCGTCGTTCAGAAACATGCCGCCTACGTAGAAGAGCGACAAGGCAAGCATCAGCAGCGGCAGGCGCGCATCGGCCAGAAGCCCGCCGGCGAGCAAGGCGCCGACGAGCACGTTGCTCCACACGGTGGGCAGGTTGGAGATGCGCCCCAGGCGCAGTGCCGTCTGCAGCTTCACGCGTTCAGCTCCGCGCGCACCCAGGCCAATTCACGCGCCACGGCCTCGTCGACGCTGCCGCTGCGGAAGGGCTCGGGCAACACGTCCCAGGTGTAGGTCTCGACCTCGAGATGGGCCGACACCGGCCGCGCGCGGTGCAGGGCCAACACCTCGCGGATGAAGGACTGTGTCGATGAGAACGGCGCCAGCCGGTCCAGGAAGATGGGCACGTGAAAGTGGACGCGCCACTCGGTGTCGGCCACGTCGGCGGGCAGCGTCGCCAGCGCCTCGGGCAGGTCGGCAAAGCGCCGCAGCCCGGCCGGCCCCTGCTGCACGACCTGGTGCAGATAGACCGGGTCTTCGAAGCGCCGCAGCGCCTGCAGCGCGGGCGCATCCAGCGATGGCAGCCGCAGGCCGGCGCTGATCTGCATCTTGAGCACACGGATGCCCGCCGCCTGCAGTTGTTCGGTGCAGCCTGTGGCGTCTTCGAACTCCACTGCGGCATGGCACAGGTCCAGGCAGACGCCCAGGTGGTCGTGCAGCGCACGCGCGGCCGCGGAATCGTCCAGGCCCGTGAGCGCCGCCAAGCGGCGCACAGCGGCGGGGCCGTGCAGTTCTTCGGCAAAGAAGGCCGCGACTTCGGCGGTGGTCTCCAGAAAGCAGTGCGGTTCGGGTTCCAGCGCCAAGGCCACCAGACGCCCGGTGCGCGCGCGCAGGGCCACCAGATGGGCGACGTGCCGCAGCAAGTGTTCGACCATCAAGGCCACATCGGCCGCACCGCCCATCGCGGGCTTGAAAGCGCCGGGCACGGTGCTGACGCTGCCCTCCAGGCCGGCTTGTGCAGGCAGCAGCCGGGCCAGCAGGTCGGCGAGCTGGTTGGTGTAGCGCAGCCGTTCCGGGTCTCGCCAATCGGGCAGGTAGACGGCTTCCTTCACGCGCTGGCCGTGGAAGGTGCCGTACGGAAAGCCGTTGATCGTGAAGACGTACATGCGCTCACGGGCCAGGAAATCCATGAACTCGGCCAGCGTCGCGGTGTCGGTCAGTTCCGCCGCCGCGCGCGCCGACAGCCGCAGGCCGATGCCGAAGTCGCCTTCGGGCTGCAGCCGGTCGCGCACGGCGACGACATGCCGGCCCAGGTTGGCGCGCACCTCGGCCCAGGATTCGCCCGGATGGATGTTGCTGCAGTAGGTGAGGTGGACGCCCTGGCCCAGGTTCACGCGCCGTACTCCTGCCGGCGCAGCCAGGTCAGTGCGCGCAGGATCTC
>JANNWL010000551.1:0-13501 GCA_031414735.1 Burkholderiales bacterium
ACCATCTCGCCGATCATGCCGGCCAGGCCCATGCGCTGGCCGTCCTCGGGGCTGTAGATGCGCGCCACGCCGTAGCCCTGGAGCTCGGCAATCTCGTCGGGCACGATGACGCCGCCACCGCCGCCGAAGACCTGGATGTGCGCGCCACCGCGCTGGCGCAGCAGGTCGACCATGTACTTGAAGTACTCGACGTGGCCGCCCTGGTAGCTGCTGATGGCGATGCCCTGCACGTCTTCCTGCAGCGCGGCGGTCACCACTTCATCGACCGAGCGGTTGTGCCCCAGGTGCACCACCTCGGCGCCCATGCCCTGCAGGATGCGCCGCATGATGTTGATGGCCGCGTCATGCCCGTCGAACAGGCTGGCCGCGGTGACGAAACGCACCTTGTTCGTCGGGCGGTAATCAGCCAGCGCTTTGGCTTCGGCGGAAAGATCGGTCATGGCCCAGGCCCCTGGTTCGGCGTCGAGAAGTCGTGCGGGATCATGCCACTGTCGGACCGTGGGTTCTGCCAGCTACGATCGCCGCCCAAGCTACGCGTCCAGTCCATGACCTTCCTCGCCATCGACATCGGCAACACGCGGTTGAAGTGGGCCGTCTACGCCGCACCGCATCCCGGCGCGGTGCTGCTGCACCAGGGCGCCATGTTCCTGGAAACCATCGACGACCTGGCCGACCAGCAATGGCGCGCGCTGCCGGCGCCGGCCAGTATGCTGGGCTGCGCGGTGGCGGGCGACGCCATTCGCCGCCGCGTGGAAGAACAGATGGAACTGTGGGACCTGCAGCCGCACTGGATCGTGCCGACGGCCCGAGGCGGCGGCCTCGTCAACGGCTATGACCACCCGACCCGCCTGGGTGCCGACCGCTGGGCCGCGCTGGCGGGTGCACGCTCGCGGGCGCTGGCTTGCGCCCGCCCAGGCGGCCCGCTGCGGCCTGTGCTGGTGGTGATGGTGGGCACAGCCGTGACCGTGGACGCGCTGGACGGCTCGGGCCGGTTCCTGGGCGGTTTGATCCTGCCGGGCTTTGGCCTGATGCAGCGTGCCTTGGAGCAGGGCACCTCGGGCTTGAAAGTACCCACGGGCGAGGTGGTGGACTTCCCCACCAACACCAGCGACGCGCTGATGAGCGGCGGCGCCAACGCCATCGCCGGGGCCATCGAGCGGCAGCACCGGCGGCTGCAGCAGCGCTGCGGCGCCGAGCCCCTGCTGCTGATGACGGGGGGCGCCACGCCCAAGCTTCGGCCGCTGACCGACCTGGCCTTCGAAGCCGTCGACACGCTGATCTTCGAAGGACTTCTCTTGATGCAGTCACACCGCCTGGCGCTGTAGCGCCGCCGGGCCGCGCAGCGCGAGACCCGCGCCGAAGTCCGGGCTAAAGCCAGCGCTCGAGCAGCTCGCGCAGTTGCGAGCGCGAGTACGGCTTGGCCAGGTGCGCGTCCATGCCCGCGGCCAGTGCCTGCGCAGCGTCGTCGTCGAACGCGTTGGCAGTCAGCGCGGCGATGGGCACACGCGGCAGGCGCAGGCGCAGTTCGCGGTCGCGTGCCAGGCGCGTGGCGGCGTAGCCGTCCATCACCGGCATCTGGATGTCCATGAGCACCATGTCCACATGCTGGCGCTCCAGCAAGGACACGGCCTGCTGGCCGTCCTCGGCCTCGATCACCTGCACGCCCAGCGACTGCAGCATCTCGGCGCCAATCATGCGGTTGACAATATTGTCCTCGACCAGCATCACCACGCCGCCCAGCCGCTGGCCACCGTCGAGGTTGCCGAAGTCCGATTCCGGTGGCGGCGGCGGGAGAGATCGCGAGCGTGCGAAGTACAGGTCGAAGCTGAATTCCGAACCCGCGCCCACACGGCTTGTGACGGTGATTTCGCCCCCCATGGCCTGCACGATGCGCTGGCTGATGGCCAAGCCCAGGCCCGTGCCGCCGCGCAGCCGGGAGCGTGTGCTGTCGACCTGGTGGAAGGGCTGGAAGACCGCCGCCAAGGACGCCTGCGCAATGCCTATGCCGGTGTCCTGCACAACGAAACGCACCCCGACGCGGCCCTCCGGGGCCGACAGCGAGATCACATGCAGACGCACTTCGCCCTTCTCGGTGAACTTCACGCCATTGCCGACCAAATTCAGCAGCACCTGCTTGAGCCGCGGTGCGTCACCCACCACCGCGTCCGGCACGTCGGGGTCGAGCTGCAAGGTGACCGTCAGCCCACGGCCCTCGGCATTGGCGCGAAACAGCGCTGTGGCCGACGCCACCACCGAGTGCAAGGACATCGGCGTGAGTGCCATCTGCAGCTTGCCGGCTTCGATCTTGGAGTGGTCGAGCACGTCGTTCAGGATGTCCATCAGCGACTCGCCCGAGGCCGAGGCCGTCTTCACCAGGCGGCGCTGGCGTTGTTCCAGCGGCGTCTGGCGCAGCAGCTCCAGCGCGCCGAGCACGCCGTTCATGGGCGTGCGGATCTCGTGGCTCATGGTGGCCAGGAACTGCGACTTGGCCAGGTTGGCCGATTCAGCCGCTTCCTTGGCGCGTTGCAGCATGTCATTGGCGTCGTCGGCTTCCAGGCTGTGGCGAAGCGCGCGCACCGTGACCTCGCGAAACTCGCGCGTGGCGCGCAGCATGGTCACGCCGAAGAGCACGGCCAGCACCGCCAGCGCATAAGCGCTGGGCTCGCCGGAACGCACACAGACGATCACCACCGACCCCAGCTGCAGCGATGTGAGCAAGGCAAAACTGCGTCCCGCGAGCGACATGAAGAAGGCTGCAGTGGCTACCGAGCCACAAATGATGACGATGTACACCGTGGCCATGTTGCCCGCCAAGGTGGGGTACACGCGGGCTGTGGCCACGATCCACATCACACCCACGGCAACGGCGTTGGCCTCAAGCTGGTGCACGGCGCTGCGCATGGCGCGCGCATCCAGCCCATCGGTCCGGTCAAACCGCCGCGGCAGGACCAGTCGCCACGCCGACACGGCCAGGCCCAGCACCAGCACCACCCACGCCGCCACGGGCTGGCCGTTGCGCAAGCCCAGCGCCGTGATGATGACCACGGCGGCCATCAGCAGCACGGTGCTCCGCCCCGCATTGCGCAAAGCGATGGCCACCAGCTGGCGCTGGACGGCAGTGTCGATGTCTGCGGCGCTGCTCAAGCACCCGCCTCGGGGGTGTGCCGGCCCAGGGCCGTGGGGCGCTCGGCGCGCGAGAGTCGCAAGATGACCGCGCCTAGGACTGGATGTAACTTTCGAGCTGCGCGATCGTGGCCTCGTGGTCGGCAATGATGTCGTCCATGAGGTCGCGGATGGAAATCATGCCCAGCACGGTGCCGGCCTCCACCACCGGCACGTGGCGGATCTTCTTCTCGCTCATCAGCGCCATGCAGGCGCGTGTGCCGGTCTTCGGGCCGATGGTGAAGACCTTGGCGGTCATGATGTCCGAGACCTTGGAATCCTTGGAGCTGCGCCCCTGCAAGGCGATCTTGCGCGTGTAGTCGCGTTCGGAGATCACGCCCACCAGCGCGCCGGCCTCCATCACCATCAGCGCGCCCACCTCGTGCTGGGCCAGCATCTGCAGTGCCTCGAACACGGTGTCAGTCGGCCGCACGTGCCACAGGATGCCGTCTCGGGTCTTGAGCAATTCTGAAATGGGCTTCATCGTGCGACCTTTCTGGCGGAGCGATCCTTGGAGACTACACAAACGGCGCCAGGGTTCAAGGGGACTTGCATCCTGCAACCTGACAAGTCGGGCGTGTCGAGCGGGGCGATGCCGCCCGCTATGATTCGCCGCATGCCATTGCGTCTGTGGGACATCTCGCCACCGGTGCACGCCGGCGCACCGGTGTTCCCGGGCGACGCGCCCTTCAGCAGCGTCTGGGCTGCACGCATTGCACCCGGCTGTCCGGTCAACGTCGGCACCTTGACGCTGTCGCCCCACACCGGCGCCCACGCCGACGCGCCACTGCATTACGACAACGCCGGCGCGGCCATCGGCGAGCTCGATCTGGCGCCCTACCTGGGCCGCTGCCGCGTCATCCATGCGATTGCTGCCGGGCCGCTCGTGACGCGGGCCCAGCTCGCGCATGCCATGCACGACCTGCCGCCGCGCGTGCTGGTGCGCACCTACGCGCAGGCACCCGTGGCGCACTGGGACCCGGCCCTGGCCGCCTACGCGCCCGAAACGATCGAGCACCTGGCCGACCTGGGCGTGGTGCTGGTGGGCATCGACACCGCCAGCATCGACCCGGCCGACAGCAAGGCCCTGCCCAGCCACCAGGTGATTCGTTTGCGCGGCCTGCGCGTCCTCGAAAACCTTGTGCTCGACGACGTGCCCGAGGGCGACTACGAACTCATCGCCCTGCCCCTGAAACTGATCACTGCCGACGCCTCCCCCGTGCGCGCCGTGCTGAGAGAGCTGCCGTGAGGCCGCCGGGCCGCCCCAAGGGCTCACACCGAAGCGCTTCAAGCGCGAAGGCACTCCAATGACAAGACAAGATGCGCTGGCGCTGGACGCCGCCGACCCGCTGGCGCCCTTGCGCGACCAGTTCCACCTGCCGCCGGGGGTGATCTACCTGGACGGCAACTCGCTGGGTGTGTTGCCGCGCAGCACCGCCGCCCGCGTGCAGCAGGTGGTGACCGAGGAATGGGGCGAAGGCCTCATCCGCAGCTGGAACAGCGCCGGCTGGATCACGCTGCCGCAACGCGTGGGCGACAAGATCGCGCAACTGGTGGGCGTGGCGCCAAGCGAGCTGGTGGTCGCCGATTCGACCAGCGTGAACCTCTTCAAGGTCCTCTCAGCCGCGCTCAGCATCAGCCAGGCCGATGCGCCGGGCCGGCGCGTCATCGTCAGCGAACGCAGCAACTTCCCCACCGACCTGTACATCGCGCAGGCGCTGGCGGCCGAACGCGGCTTCGAGCTTCGGCTGGTCGAGCCCGACGAACTGCCCGGCACACTGGGCGCAGACACGGCCGTGCTGATGCTGACGCACGTCAACTACCGCACCGGCCGCATGCACGACATGGCGGCGCTGTCGCGCGCCGCGCACGGGGCCGGCGCGCTGGTGATCTGGGACCTGGCCCACAGCGCCGGCGCGGTGCCGCTGGAACTTGCCCAAGACGGTGCCGATTTCGCCATCGGCTGCGGCTACAAGTACCTCAACGGCGGGCCCGGCGCCCCGGCCTTCGTGTGGGTTCACCCGCGCCATGCCGAGCGTTTCTGGCAGCCGCTGGCCGGCTGGATGGGCCACGCCGCGCCGTTCGAATTCGCGCCCGGCTACCGGCCCGCTGCCGGCATCTCACGCTACCTGTGCGGCACGCCACCCATGCTGTCGCTCGCCGCGCTGGAATGTGGTGTCGACACCGTGCTCGCAGCGCAAGCGCTGGGCGGCTTGCCCGCGCTGCGCGCCAAGTCGCTGGCGCTGACGAAACTGTTCGCAGCCCAGGTGCAGGCGCACTGCCCCGCACTCAGCCTGGTGTCGCCGGCGGACGACGCCCAGCGCGGCAGCCAGGTCTGCTTTGGCCACGCAGAGATCGGCTACCCGGTGATGCAGGCGCTGATTGCGCGCGGCGTGATCGGCGACTTCCGCGCGCCCGATGTGCTGCGCTTCGGCTTCACGCCGCTGTACCTGCGCTTCGTCGACGCCTTCGACGCGGCAGAGCACCTGCGCCAGGTGCTGGACAGCGGCGAATGGCGGCGGCCCGAGTTCAACCAGCGCCACGCAGTGACGTGAGCAACTTGTCCCGCGACGGCTGCCCGATGGGATACGGCGGTGGCTCGCCACCGCAGCCGGCAGACGGGCACATCGTCGATGCCACGGACAGCACCACCGACGGCGCCCTGCTCGACTTCAGCGCCGAGATGAGCTACGGCGACTACCTGCACCTTGACCAGGTGCTGGGCGCACAGCACCCGCGCTCGCCCGAGCACAACGAGATGCTCTTCATCGTGCAGCACCAGACCAGCGAACTCTGGATGAAGCTGCTGCTGCACGAACTGCGCGCGGCAAAAGCCCACCTGGCGGCCGACGAGATGCACCCGGCCTTCAAGATGCTGGCGCGGGTGTCGCGCATCATGGAACAGCTGGTGCACGCCTGGGACGTGCTGGCCACCATGACGCCGCCCGAGTACAGCGCCATCCGCCCCTACCTGGCCAGCAGCAGCGGCTTCCAGAGCTGGCAGTACCGCTGCATCGAATTCAGCCTGGGCAACAAGAATGGCGCCATGCTGAAGCCGCATGCGCACCGCGCAGACCTCCTGGCCCAGGTGCAGGCCGCCTACGAGACGCCGTCGCTGTACGACGAAGCCCTGCGCCTGCTCGCCCGCCGCGGCCTGCCCGTGCCGGCCAGCCACACCCAGCGCGACTGGACCCAGCCCTATGCGGTGGACGATGGCGTGGAAGCCGCCTGGCTGCAGGTCTACCGCGCGCCGGAGACGCACTGGGACCTGTACCAGCTGGGCGAAGAATTGACCGACCTGGAAGACGCCTTCCGGCTCTGGCGCTTCCGCCACGTGACCACCGTCGAACGCATCATCGGCTTCAAGCGCGGCACCGGCGGCACCGGCGGCGTGAGCTACCTGCGCAAGATGCTGGACGTGGTGCTGTTCCCGGAAATCTGGCGGCTGCGCACCGAACTTTGACGCGCCAGCCGGCGCGCAATCACCAGCGCAGCGCGCCGCTGCCCACGTCCATCACCATGCGCGTGGACAGGTACAGGCGCGGTGCAATCGAACTGATCCAGATGTATTCGTTGTCGCTTGAATGCGCGCCAAAGCCGCGCAGGCCAAAGCTCTCCAGCACGCCGCCCTTGGGTCGCAGGCCGGCGAATGCGGCGTCGGTGCCGCCGCCGGTGGCGCGGTCGCGCACGTCCAGCGGCAGGCCCAACTCCTTGAACACGGTCTGCGCATGTGCGGCCAGCACCCGCGACACATCGTTCGCCACGAAGGCCGGGCGGCTGCGGTAGAAATCAAGCTCGATCTTGGTGTCCGGAATCAGCCGCTCCTTGATCGACTCGCGCAGCGCCGCCTCCATGCGGTCGAGGTCTTCGTTGTTGAGCGACCGCACGTCGGCAATCGCCGTGGCCAAGGCCGGGATGACGTTGCGCGTGGCCCCCGAATTGGCCACCGTCCAGTTGATTTTCAGGCCCTTGCCGTCGTCGCCGAGCTGGCGGCTTTTGAGAATCTGGTGCGACATCTCGTACAGCGCGTTGCGCCCCCCCTCGGGGTTGGCGCCGGCGTGCGATGCGCGACCGGTGATGCGCATTTCGACGATGGCGATGCTGCTGGTGGCCAGCCGCACCATGTCCTTGTCATTGCCGCCGCCCTCGAAGGACAACACCGCGTCGTACTCACTGCCCAGCTGGGTCAGCAGGGCGCCCGATCCCGGCGAGCCGATCTCCTCGTCGGCGTTGATCAACACCCCCAGCTGCGCGTAGTCCTTGAACCCCGTGTCTTCGAGCAGCTTGACGGTGTGCAGGATCAGCGCGACGCCGGCCTTGTCGTCGGCGATGCCCAGGCCGTAGGCTTTGTCGCCATCGATGCGAAACGGCTGCTTGGCGCTCATGCCGCGCTCGTAGACCGTGTCCATGTGCGCGATCAGCAGCACACGGCGCTTGCCGGTACCGGTCTTGGTGCCGTAAACCATCGACCCCAGCTTCGCGCCCTTGAGCTGCGGGTGGAAGTCGGGCGCCTTGGCGTCTATCAACTCGGTCTTCATGCCTGCGGCCTGCAGACGCGCTGCCAGCAACTGGGCCATCGAGGCCAGGCCCTCCAGGTCGCGGCTGCCCGATTCCACGGCGACCAGGTCCTTCAAGGTGCCCAGCAGGGGCTGCACCTGCTCGGCCACTTTGGCTTGCAGGGCGGCCGGCGCCAGGGGCTGCGCACAGGCCGCCAGCGGCCACAGGGCGGCACCCAGCAGCAAGGCAGCCAGGGTAGGCACAACGCCCGAGAGTTTCTGTTTGGTCATGAATTCGCCTTCTTGTACTCGCGGTTGGGTGGCCGAATGTACGCGCTGCCCAGCCGGGCCCGACGCCTAGAATCTGCTGCTCACCTGCCCGGAGCGCCGCCATGGACACCCGCACCTCCCCGATCCGCCTGCGCATCACGCAAATTCAAGAGGTGCTGGCCCGCCAAGGCGTGCACGCGTTGTTGGTGCCGTCCAGCGATCCGCACCTGAGCGAATACCTGCCCGGCCGCTGGCAGGCGCGGCAGTGGTTTTCGGGCTTCACCGGGTCGATGGCCACGCTGGTGGTCACCGTCACGCGCTCGGCGCTGTTCGCCGACAGCCGCTACTGGGTGCAGGCCGAGGCCGAACTCGCCGGCACGGGCATCGAACTGGTGAAGATCCCCACGGGCAATTCACAGGCCCATCTGGATTGGCTGGCCGCCCAGGTGCCCGCGGGGCAGACGGTGGCGGTGGACGGCCAGGTGCTGGGCCTGGCCGCCGCCGGCATGCTGCGCAGTGCCTTGGACCAGGCCGGCGTGCGGCTGCAGACCGACCGTGACCTGCTCGACAGCGTCTGGCCCGAGCGCCCGGGCTTGCCCACCCAGCCCGTGTACGAGCACCTGGCGCCGCATGCCAGCGTGCCGCGCAGCGCCAAGCTGGCGGCGGTGCGTGAAGCGATGCAGCGCCACGGTGCCACGCACCACCTGGTGAGCACGGTCGACGACGTGGCCTGGCTGACCAACCTGCGCGGCAGCGACGTCAGTTACAACCCGGTCTTCCTGGCGCACCTGCTGCTGTCACCTTCGGGCGCGCAACTCTTCATCGGCGACAGCAAGGTCGTACCGGCGCTGGCGGCAGCGCTGGCAGCCGACGGCATCGTGCTCGCGCCCTACGCGCAGGCGGGTGCCGCACTCGCCGCCCTGGGCGCCGGCGACAGCGTGCTCATCGACCCCAAGCGCATCACCTACGGCCTGCGCCAGCAGGTCGGCGCGGGCTGCAAGGTGGTCGAGGCCATCAACCCCAGCACGGTGTTCAAGAGCCGCAAGACCAGCCGCGAAGCCGAGTACGTGCGTGAAGCCATGGCCGAGGACGGCGCGGCGATGTGCGAGTTCTACGCCTGGTTCGAAGCCGCCCTGGCGCGCGGCGACACGATGACCGAGATCACCGTCGACGAACACCTCAGCGCCGCCCGCGCGCGGCGTGCCGGCTTCGTCGGCCTGAGCTTTCCCGTCATCGCCGGCTACAACAGCAACGGCGCCATGCCGCACTACCGTGCCACGGCCGAATCGCATGCCGCCATCACCGGCGACGGCATGCTGCTCATCGACAGCGGCGGCCAGTACCTGGGCGGCACCACCGACATCACGCGCGTCTGGCCCATCGGCACCGTCAGCCCCGCCATGCAGCGCGACTACACCCTGGTGCTGAAGGGCACGATGCAACTGTCGCGGGCGAAGTTTCCGCGCGGCACGTTGGGGCCCATGTTGGACGCGCTGGCCCGCGCGCCATTGTGGGAACACGGCATCGAATTCGGCCACGGCACTGGCCACGGCGTGGGCTACTTCCTGGCCGTGCACGAGGGGCCGCAGAGCATCAGCAAGACCATTCCCGATGCCAACATGGCGATGGAACCGGGGATGATCACCTCCATCGAACCCGGCGTGTACCGCGCCGGCCACTGGGGTGTGCGCATCGAGAACCTGGTGCTCACCGTGCCGGCGCAGACGGCAGAAGGCGACACCTTTGGCGAGTTTCTGGAGTTCGAGACGCTCACGCTGTGTCCCATCGACACGCGTTGCATCGCGCGCCCGCTGCTTCGCGACGACGAGGTGGCATGGCTGAACGATTACCACGCCACGGTGCGGCAACGGCTGTCGCCGCGGGTCAGCGGCGCGGCACTGGCCTGGCTGGTGCAACGCACCGAGCCGATCTGACAGCGCTGCGGGCATGAGGCCGCCGCCTGGACCCGCCCTGGGGCTAGACCTGGGCGGCACCAAGATCGAGGCGGTGTTGTTTGCCGCGGACGGCGCCGAACTGTGGCGCCGCCGCAGCGCCACACCGGCAGGCAGTTATGACGCCACCGTCACCGCCCTGGCCGACGCCGTGGCCGCCGCGCGCCAGGCCGCGGGCGGGCAGGCGATGAGCATCGGCATCGGCAGCCCCGGCACGCGCACGGCCTCGGGCCTGATGAAGAACTGCAATTCGACCTGCCTGAACGGCCGGCCACTGCAGCGCGACATTGAAGCTGCCGTGGGCCAACCCGTCGCGCTGGCCAACGACGCCAACTGCCTGGCCCTGTCCGAGGCCACGGATGGCGCCGCAGCCGGCGCCGAGGTGGTGTTCGCCGCCATCCTGGGCACCGGTGCCGGCGGCGGCATTGCGGTGCGTGGGCACGTCCTGGGCGGCGCCAACGGCCTGGCGGGTGAATGGGGACACAACCCCCTGCCGTGGGCGCAGCCTGGCGACGATCCAGTGTTCGATTGCCACTGCGGCCAGCGCGGCTGCATCGAGACCCTGGTCAGTGGCAGCGGCCTGGCGCGCGACCACCAACACGTCACCGGCCAGGCGTTCAGCGGCGAGGCCATCGTGGCTGCAGCCGCGGCTGGCGACGCCGCCGGCCGCGCCACGCTGGACCGCCACGCCTCGCGCCTGGCACGCGCGCTGGCCAGCGTCATCAACCTGCTCGACCCCGATGTCATCGTGCTGGGCGGCGGGCTGTCGCGACTGTCGCACCTGTACGAGCAGGTCCCGGCGCTGTGGTCGCGCTGGGTGTTGTCGGGTGCGACCTGCCCGCCGCGCACACGCCTTCTGCCCAGCCTGCATGGCGACGCGTCAGGCGTGCGCGGCGCGGCGTGGCTGGGGCGCAACCTGCGCTGCGCCGCGCTGACTTGACCCGCATGGCCCTGCACGCCTACATCCCCCAAGACCGGCTGCGCGCACTGGTGCGCGGCGAGGCGTTGCCCGAGCGCGCGCAAGGCACGGCACTGTTTGCCGACATCTCAGGCTTCACGACGCTGACCGAAACCCTCACCCGCAGCCTGGGCGCGCGCCGCGGCATCGAGGCCTTGTCGCTGCGCGTGAACGAGGTCTACGAGGCGCTGATCAGCGAAATCGAGTCTTTCGGCGGCAGCGTGATCTGCTTTTCCGGCGACGCCATCAGCTGCTGGTTCGATGCCGGCGAGCCCGCGTCCACGCTGCGCGCGGCCTGCTGCGCCCAGGCCATGCAGACGCGCATGCAGGCCACGCCCGGGTTGTGCGTGAAGGTGGCGCTCAGCACCGGCCCGGCGCGCCGCCTGGCCGTGGGGCACCCGGAGATCCAGTTCATCGACGTGCTGGCCGGCGCCACCGTGGCCCGCGCGGCGCAGGGTGAACACCTGGCCAGGGCCGGCGAGGTGTTGATCGACGACACCACCGCCACCGACCTGGGCTGGTCGGCCGGCGAGTCGCGGCGCGCTGAATCGGGCGAGGACTTTCGCGTGCTGGACCCTGCCTGGGGCCGCGACCGGGCTGGCGGCCGAACTGGAGACACAGTCGCCGAGCGGGCCGTACCCGCGCTGGCGCCGCCGGCGTCGAGCGAGCTGCTGCGCCGCTGGGTGCTGCCTTTCGTGCATGAGCGCGAAGCCTCGGGGCAAGGCTTGTTCGCCACCGACCTGCGCCCCGCCACCGCGCTCTTCGTGCGCTTCAGCGGGCTGGACTACGACCAGGACGAAGGTGCACGCGACACGCTGGATGCGCTGGTGTCGACCACCCAGCTGATCCTGCAGCGCCACGGTGGCGTGCTGCTGGAGCTGGTGGTGGGCGACAAGGGCAGCTACATGTACGGCTCGTTCGGCGCGGCCCAGGTGCATGAAGACGATGCGTGCCGTGCGCTGCGCGCTGCAGTCGCCCTGCAACAAGCCGTCAAGGACGGGGCCAGCGCGCTGCAGATTGGCTTGAGCAGCGGCACCATGCGGGTGGGCGGCTACGGCAGCCGCACGCGCCAGTCCTTCGGCGCGATGGGCGACGATGTCAACCTGGCCGCGCGGCTGATGACCACCGCCAGCGCGGGCGAGACGCTGATTTCCGGCCGCGTGCGCAACGCCGTGGCCGACGAATTCATGCTGGAAGCCAGGCCGCCGCTGCAGATGAAGGGCAAGGCCGAGCCCGGCGCGGTGTTTGCGGTGCTCGGCCTGCGCCAGCAGCGGGCCATACGCCTGCAGGAGCCCGTGTACGCACTGCCGATGATCGGGCGCGAGGTACCGACGCAGCAGCTGGCCGACCGGCTGGCAGCCGCACGCCAGGGCCGGGGGCAGATCGTGGCCCTCAGCGCCGACGCCGGCATGGGCAAGTCCCGTCTCGTGGCCGAAGTCATCGGCCTGGCGCGACGCAGCGGCTTTGTGGGCTACGGCGGCGCCTGCCAGCCTGACGCCTTGCGCACGCCCTACCTGGCCTGGCAGCCGGTGTGGAAGGCCTTCTTCGACATCGACCCCGGCCTGCCGCTGCGCCGGCAGGTGCGTGCGGCAGAGTCCACCTTGCAAGAGCATGCACCCGAGCACATCGACGCGCTGACGCTGCTGGACAGCGTGCTCGACCTCGACCTGCCCGACACCGACTTCACCCGCGCCCTGCAACCGCAGGACCGCAAGGGCCTGCTCGAGACCGTGCTCGTCACCTGCCTGGCCTCGGCGGCCCGTGAAGCGGCCGAGGACGGTGGCGGCCTGCTGCTGGTGCTGGAGGACCTGCAGTTCATCGACCCGGTGTCGCTGGACCTGCTGGAACGCGTGGCACGCGCCATCGAAACCCTGCCCGTGCTGGTGCTGCTGAGCTACCGCCCCCCCGACACAGGGCTGCAGCCCTCGCCCGTCGCGCGCCTGCAGTCGCTGCCTGGCTTCTTGCACATCGAGCTCGGCGGCCTGGACGCGGCGTGCACCGAACAGGTGATCCGCGCCAAGCTGGCCCAGCTGTTTCCTGAACGCGCCGGCTCTGTGCCCGCCGCCCTGATCGAACGCGTCAACGGGCTGGCCCAAGGCAACCCGTTTTACGTCGAGGAGCTGCTGAACTACCTGCACGACCGCGGCATCGACCCCCGCAACAGCGCCGCGCTGGCGGCCCTGGACCTGCCGACCAGCCTGCACAGCCTGGTGCTCAGCCGCATCGACCAGTTGGTGCCGTCGCAGCGGCTGACGACCAAGGTGGCCAGCATCATCGGACGCGTCTTTCGTGCCGTTGACCTGCACGACTACTGCCCGGCACTGGGCAGCCTGGACGGCGTGAAGCGCGACCTGGCCGAGCTGGACCGGCTGGGCTTCACGCCGCTGGAGTCCCCCGAGCCGGAGCTGAGCTACCTCTTCAAGCACCTGGTGACGCAGCAGGTGGCCTATGAAAGCATCGCCTTCGCCACGCGCCGGCAGCTGCATGGCCAGTACGCGAGCTTCCTCGAAGCCCGCTACCCCGACCGCCTGGGCCTGCTGGCGCCGCAACTGGCGCACCACTACGCGCGCGCCGAGGTCCGCGACAAGGCCTGCCACTACCTTTGCGTGGCCGGCACGCAAGCCGCAGAGGCCTACGCCAACCAGCAGGCACTGGACTACTTC
>JANNWL010000552.1:0-8541 GCA_031414735.1 Burkholderiales bacterium
ACTCGCCAGCCTGCTGGCCGGCGTGGTGCTGGACGACGACCCCCTGCCCGTGCGCGCCGCAGCGGTCGAGCGCACCGGAGAGCATTCGTTGCGCATGACGCTGACCGAAGGCAAGTACCACCAGGTCAAGCGCATGATCGCAGCCGCCGGCAACCGGGTGGAAACGCTGCACCGCAGCGCCTTCGGCACGCTGGACCTGGCCGGCACGCCGGCGCCGGGGCAGTGGCTATGGGTCAGCGCGGCCGAGCGCGCGCCGCTCAGCGCCGCGCCTGCTGCCGCCGGGCCAGCCGCGCCCGGTTGATCGCGCGCAGCCGGACCACGCCGCCTTCCAGCCAGCGCCCCAACACCGTCTGCAGCCGTTCGCGAAATGTCGCAGGCTCGAGGCGAGCACCGTGGCGCCGCTGCAGTGCGAGTTCCAGCGCCTGCTGCCATGCGGCCACAGTCAGCGGCAGGCCATGCCGCTGTCGTACCACCCGTCTCGCGGCGGCAGCGACTCGGAAACGTTCGGCAGGATTGGCGACGACGGCCTGCAAAGTCCGCAGCCAGGCTGCAGGATCGTTTTCCACCAGCCAACCGGTTTGACCGTCGTCGATGACGTCCAGGTAGGGACTGTGCCGGGACGCCAGCGTCGGGATGCCGATCTCCGCGTAGTCGAACCACTTGACGGCGCTCTTGCCCGCCGCGAATCGCGAGTCCTCCAGGGGGATCACAGCCACCGGGTTGGGCAGGCTGCGTACGAAGTCAAGGAAGTCTGGTCGCGGCCGCATCGGCTCGCGCCGGACCACAAGGCCGGCAGCCTCGAAGGCGGCACCGGCCGGGCCCACAACGACAATCTCCACGCCAGGACCTTGCAGCGCACGCAGCGCCGGAAAGATGAAGGCGGTGTCCATGTACTCGGAGGATGCCAGTACAAGCGTCAGCTGTCCCGGCCCTTGCGCGGGCAGCAGCTGCGCACCGAGCGCCAGCGAGTAGTTCGGAACCACCCGCACGACCGGCAGATCAACGGTGTCGGCCAGCAGCTTGCCCAGGCGCACCGTCGCGACGCTGACCACATCGCTCTCGGCCAGGCAGCGCCGCAACTCTGTTTGCCGCGCCTTGATCGCCGCGTGGTTGGAGATGTGCGGCGCGATCTCCGTCAACAAGTCGTCGATGTCATAGACCACCGCTGCGCCGCGCCGGCGCATGGCGCGCTGCAGTCTCCAGCCGCGGGCCGAGAGTGCCCGCTGCACCACCAGCACGTCGGCAACCGCCAGGTCTGCATGCACGCAGTCATGAAATGAGCGCAACTCCAGCGACCATCCCTGCTGCATGCACAAGGCGCGCAGGGGCGTGACGAGCCTGATGTCGGCGATGAAGGAATGGATGTCAGCGGAGGCAGCCAGCAGCCTCATGGGCCCTTTGCGGGTGGCTTGATGGCTTCGAACTCCCAAATCAGGTGTCCGCATGCGCCACGACGGATGCGGTGCGCCAAGCGCAGCCGCTCCCACCAGCCGCGCGGCGGCGGTATGAAGGCTTGCCTCTGGTCGGGCCGCGTCAACTGCACCCGCCGCGCCTCGAAGTCACCGCTGAAGCCGTACATCGCCGCCATCCTGTGCGGCCTTGTGAAATAGGTGTGGGTGTCGGTCGTCATGATATTGACGTGCGTCGGGTCCTGGAAAGCTGCTTTGCTTGGATAGACCGGCGTTACGGCATAGAGCAATCCACCAGGCTTGAGCACGCGCCAGATTTCATTCATCAACTCGATGACGGGGAATCGCGTGCCCTGGCCGTCCGGCGTGGGGAACACGCGCGGCACATGTTCCAGGAAGTCATAGGCCGAAACCGACTCGAAACTGTCGCTGTCGAATGGAATGGGCTGCGTGACCAGGTTGGCGCGCCGAATTGGCCCGCTTTCAGTGGTGCTGGTGAGATCGACACCACAGAGCACGTCGCGCTGGTAGGGGTTGCGCGGTACGGGACCGCAGCCCAGGTCAAGGTGTCTTGTGGTCATGGTGCCGGTGTTGATGTCATTGCCTCCCAAAGGGCAGCGGGAAAATGGAGACGGGTCCGATGTGTCATGAAACCGCCACCCCGCCGCACTGCACTTGATCACAAGGGCGCGATGCTATTCTGACTCGATGCCCAGCGCACCCACCGTCAACCGCCCTGTCGTTGTGATCCCAATGTACAAGGGCGCGCTGTCGCTGGAAGAACGGCTCTCCGTCGACCGGGCTGTCGAAACCTTGGGGCGGCACGCCATCCGTTTCATCGGTCCGCGACACCTGGGCGATCACCTGGAAAACCTGCGCCAACACTACGGGCGCGGTGTTCGATCAACCACTTTCGATGCCCGGTACTTCGCTGGAATCAAGGGCTACAACGCCTTGATGCGCTCGCGCAGTTTTTACGCAGCCTTCTCGGCCTTCAGCCATGTTCTCATCGCCCAAACCGATACCCTGGTCTTGCGCGACGAATTGGAGGCCTGGTGCAAGGAGGATTACTCCTATGTTGGCGCCCCGTGGTTCGTGGGCGGCAGCCAGCCGCGCCAGCCGCTGGAATTCCTTGGCGTGGGCAATGGCGGATTTTCATTGCGCCGGGTCGCCGATTTCCTGCGTGTCCTGAGGCAACCCCGGCACATTCCAAACTTCATCAAATCGCACAAAGGCATCGCAGACGGTGAGCGCAACACTGTGCGCTGGCTCAAGCACGAATGGCTGCTGGCCTACAACTTCGAGCCGCTGTTTCCGACTTCGAACGAGGACTTCTTCTGGGGCATCCTGGTGCCTGCGGCCTGCCCGTTCTTCCGCGTCCCGGGCCTGGCAGCGGCCAGCCGCTTCGCGTTCGAGGTGGAGCCGCGGCACCTGTATGCGCTGAGCGGCGGGCAACTGCCCTTCGGTTGCCATGCCTGGGAACGCTACGACCGCGACTTCTGGCTGCAAGTCCTGCCGGAACTGGACAACGCCAAGCTCATTTGAACCGCAGACAGCGTGCGCCGTACCAGGCACGGGACAACCCGCGTTTCAGCTTGTCCAGCAGCGCCGGGCGTCGTGGCACGCGCCCGGCGTGACCCAACTGTTGGGCGACGCCCGCAGCATGGGCGCTGGCCAGCAGGTCGCGGTCGCCGGCATGGCGGGCCAGCAAACTCTCCAATGCGCGACCAAGGTCGGCCGGGCGAGACGTTGCGAAGGGCGCCAGGCTGTCCGGCCAGGGATAGAGGCTGTGCATGAGCGTCCAGACCTCCGCCTGCTCCAGCGCCGGGAAGCGCAGCGAGACGAGCGAGGCGCACTCCTGCACATGCCGGCTGACATCGCTGGAGAGCCCGCCGCTGACGTAATGCACGGTGGGAGCCGCCCGGTGCACGACCCTCACGCCAGCGTCGAAAGCCCTGCACAACCACTGCGAGTCCGCGACGATGCGCAGCCGGGTGTCGTACGGGCCGGTCAGCGCCACAGCCGCCGGCGTCGCATAGACCCCGTTGTGGCAGATCTTGGGGCAGCGCAGCCACGACCCCATGTCCAGCGCGGCCGGCACCCAGAGCTTGTGGCGCCTGCCGCTATGCAACCAGGCTGAGGTGCAGACGATCACAGGCTGGTCGCAGCCAGTCCCCTGGGTGCTTCGCAGCAATACCCGGGCAGCGATTTCGGCGGCATCCGGTGTCAGCCAATCGTCGGCATTGAGCACGCAGACCAGATCGCCCCGCACCATCTGGAGCGCCTTGTTGAGCGCGTCGTACAAGCCACTGTCCGGCTCAGAGACGTAGTAGTCGATCTGGCCAGCGTGCGCCTGGATGATGTCCAAAGTTGCGTCGTTCGACAGCCCGTCCACGACGATGTGCTCGACCGCCCCCCAGCGCTGCGCGCGCACGCTGGCCAGGGTGCGCGCCAGCGTGGCCTGGGCGTTGCGTACCACCGTGATGTAGCTCACCAGAGGCTGCGACGGCCCCCCGCTCTGGCCACGCCCGGGCTGGCTGATCCGCAAACCCCCTTCGGCGCGGCGCCCGGCGCGATGGAGCGCGGCAGCGGGTGGCAGCTCAGACATCGGCTCGCGGCTTCATAGACGAGGTCATGATAGCTTCCGCCCCTGTGCCCAATCAGCACGCAAGACACGTGGCACTCTCCCGCCCGGATTCACCATGAGCCTGCTGATCCCCGCCCGTCACGAAGTGCTTGTCAGCCTGGGCCGCTCGGGCCCGGGCGACGGCGGCATCTTCGAGTTCTCATCGCAATTGGCACGGCGCATCGCGGCGGCGGCGCCGCTGTGGCGCGAGGAGCATCAGGTCGGATTCAGCTTCCACCTGCGCCCTGAACTGCAGGGCGTGTTCGGCGACGATGTCGGCTACCTGCCCCTGAAGTACATGCAGCGCTACCTGCACCGCACGCCGCGCCCGTTTGCGCTGTGGCATTCCACCCATCAGATGAACAAGTCCCGACCGCCGCAGGGCAACCCGCGCCGGCTGGTGACGATCCACGACTTGAACTACCTGCATGGGCGGCCGGGGCGGCCGGGGCTGTCGGTGTGGCGACACGACCGACGGCTGCGCGCGCTGCTGCAACGAAGCGACGCGGTGGCCACGGTCAGCCGCCACTCGGCCGACGACGTGGCGCGACACCTGGGCTGGACCGGGCCCTTGCACGTCATCCACAACGGCGCGCGCAGCTTCGTGGACGCGCCACGTGAACCCCTGCCCGGCTGGGCCGACCAGGATGCGCGGCCGTTCCTGTACCACCTGAGCCGCATGTCGCCGTCGAAGAACCCGCAGGCGCTCATCGATCTGGCCCGCGCCTGGCCGGAGATGCTGTTCGTGCTGTGCGGCCCACCCAGCGACGACGCCAAGCACCTGCGCGCCACCATCAAGCTGCCCAACGTGCAGTTCCACCTGGGCATCAACGACGCGCAGAAGGCCTGGGCCTACGCGCGCTGCACGGGCTTCCTGTTTCCGTCCCTCACCGAGGGCTTCGGCCTGCCGCCGATCGAGGCCATGCACTTCGGCAAGCCGGTGTTCCTGGCGCGTCGCACCTGCCTGCCCGAGATCGGCGGCGAGGCGGCGGACTACTTCGACGACTTCGATCCGACCTCGATGCGGCGTGTCATCGAACGCGGCTTGGCGCGCCAGCGCGAACCGGGCCGCGCCGAAGCGATACGCCAGCACGCCGCGCAGTTCGACTGGGACCGCGCCGCCGCCGCCTACCTGGACCTGTACCGCCGGCTGCTGGGCCTGCCGCCCGGATAATCCGCAGTCATGCACATTCAACGCGGCTTCCGTCGCAGTTCCGGGTCCGGCTGCGCCGTCACCTCAGCAGGCGGCGTGGCCGGCTGCGCCGTGACGATAGGCAACTTCGACGGCGTGCACCGCGGCCACCAGGCCATGCTGGCGCTGCTGACCAACGAGGCGCGCCACCGCGGCGTGCCGTCCTGCGTGCTGACCTTCGAGCCGCACCCGCGCGACCACTTCGCCCGCCTGGCCGGCAAGCCGGAATCGGCGCCGGCACGCATCGGCACGCTGCGCGACAAGCTGTGCGAACTGCAGCGCTGCGGCATCGACGAGGTCTGCGTGCTGCGCTTCGACCAGCGCTTTGCCGCCATGTCGCCCCACGCCTTCATCGACGACGTGCTCAAGGCGGGCCTGCGCGCGCAGTACGTGCTGGTGGGCGACGACTTCAACTTCGGCGCCCGGCGCGCCGGCAACTACGCCATGCTGGACGCGGCCGGCGCGGCGGCGGGCTTCGACGTGGCGCGCATGCTCAGCTACGAGGTGCATGGGCGGCGGGTATCCAGCTCGGCCGTGCGCGAGGCGCTGGCCCAGGGCGACATGGCCCAGGCCGAGGCCTTGCTGGGACGCCCCTACAGCATCACCGGCCACGTCAAGCACGGGCGCAAGCTCGGGCGAGAGTTGGGCTTTCGCACGCTGAACATTCCCTTCGGCCACCCCCGGCCGGCCGCCAGTGGCATCTACGCGGTGCGTGTGCACGGGCTGGGTGCATCCGCGCTGCCGGGCGTGGCCAGCCTGGGTGTTCGTCCCACGGTGGAAGACGCCGGCCGCGTGCTGCTGGAGGTGCATGTGCTGCGCTGGCCCGTGGCCCTGGGCAGCGAAGGCGGCTACGGCAGGCTGGTGCGTGTGGAGTTGCTGCACAAGTTGCATGACGAACTGAAGTACGAAGGTCTCGATGCGCTGCGCGAAGGCATCGCCCGCGACACGGCCCAAGCGCGCCAGTGGCTGCTGGCCGCGGGCGTGCCGTGAAGGCGCCGGGCTGGAAACCCCTAGAAGCGCCGCCCGAGACTGGTGCTGATGCCCCAGTTGTTGCGGTTGGCCGTCAGCGGGCTGGCTGCGGCGGGCCCCAGCAGATGGGTGGCACTGGCGCCGGCCAGCACTGTCCAGTCGCGGCTCAGGTCGTGGCGCACATTGGCGTACACCGACAGGTCGCGCGGGCCGGCGTCCGGCGTGTACTGGGCACGCCCGGATCGGGCGGCCTGCTCAGCGCTGATGCCGTAGTAGGTCTGCATGTAGCGGTCGCCGGCCAGGCTCAAGCTGGTGCCCAGCGACAGCACACTGCCGTGCCCGAACGGGTGTTCCCAGCCGACACTGACATCGCCAAAGTTGCCGCCGCCACGTCCCAAGGCGTCGACACTCCAGGCCGCGCCCAGGCGCCAAGAGCTGTCGAGCTTCCAGGTGGCCGCGGCGCGGGTCCGCACGGTCGGCTTGATGTCGCCCTGGCCCTTCAACGCAGTGCTGGTGGCTTCGTTGCGCCCCGCGTCGACGCGCAATGCCAGGGAGACCCTGACCTGGTCGCTGTTCAGCAAGTCGACACCCAGCCCACGCACCACATCGTCTGCGCGGCGCGTGACGAAGCCGCTGACGTTGCTCACGGTGAACCGACCGTAGCGAATGAACAGCCCCGGCGTGAGCTTCACCACCTGGTTCGAGGCGCCGGAATACTCGGGGCGGTAGCTCAGCGTCAGGCCGTAAACCCCTTCGAACTTGCTCGTCTGGGGCAGCACCGCAGGGCCTTCGGGTTCCTGGGCGTGGGCGGCTGGAACACCCAGCAGGACCGCCATCATGGGCAGCAGGACTGTGGCGCGACGATGGCTCAGGGGCATGGGTTTCTGGTCGCTAAAATCATCTTGATGTTCCCCCCGAGTCATTCCTCATCGACCGTGGGCCTCGCGCGGTGGCAAGCCGCCACGCGACGCCAGGCGACGCGTGACCGAATTATTCGTTCGGCCTGCTGAAGCCCTGCTGAAGCACCCACCGCACCAGGGCGCGCACCGCAAACGCCCGCGCGCCCCCCCGAACGACCCGGCCGCCTGACGACGGCACACGCAGCAACCACGCCATGAGCACGACGCCCGACTACCGCAGCACCCTGAACCTGCCCGACACGCCCTTCCCCATGCGCGGCGACCTGCCCAAGCGCGAGCCGGGCTGGGTGGCCGCTTGGAACGACACCAGCAACCAGGGCGGCTTGTACCAGCGCCTGCGCGTGGCGCGCCGCGGGGCGCCGCTGTTCGTGCTGCACGACGGCCCGCCCTACGCCAACGGCACGCTGCACGTGGGCCACGCCGCCAACAACATCCTGAAGGACATGGTCGTCAAGTCGCGCCAGCTGGCCGGCTTCGACGCGCGCTTCATCCCGGGCTGGGACTGCCACGGCCTGCCCATCGAAAACGCCATCGAGAAGCTGCACGGCCGCAAGCTGTCGCGCGACGAGATGCAGGCCAAGAGCCGCGCCTTCGCCACCGAACAGATCGCACAGCAGAAGGCCGACCGCCAGCGTGTCGGCGTGCTGGGACTGTGGGAGCGGCCTTACCTGACGATGGACTTCGCCAACGAGTCGGCGCAACTGCGCGCGCTCAAGCGGGTCATCGAGCGCGGTTTCGTCTACCGTGGCCTGAAGCCCGTGCACTGGTGCTTCGACTGCGGCTCGTCGCTGGCCGAATTCGAGATCGAGTACGCCGACAAGGCCAGCCAGACGCTGGACGTCGGCTTCCTGTGTGCCGAGCCCGACAAACTGGCCGCAGCGTTCGGCCTGTCTGCGCTGACGAAGGAAGCCTTCGCAGTGATCTGGACGACCACCGCCTGGACGGTCCCCGCCAACCAGGCGCTGAACCTGAACCCGGCGCTCGAGTACGCGCTGGTCGACACGCCACGCGGCTTGCTGGTGCTGGCGGCCTCGCTGGTGGACAAATGCCTGGCGCGCTATGGCATCGAAGGCACGGTGCTGGCGACCACGCTGGGCGAGAGGCTGGGCGGCATCCAATTCCGCCACCCGCTGGCGCAGGTGGATCCGGGCTTCGACCGGCTGTCGCCCGTGTACCTGGCGGACTACGCCACGGCAGACGACGGCACGGGCATCGTGCACTCGTCGCCGGCTTACGGCGTGGACGACTTCAATTCCTGCATCGCGCACGGCATGACGGTCGAGCAGATCATCAACCCCGTGCAGGGCAACGGCAGCTACGCGGCCGACTTCCCGCTCTTCGGCGGGCAGCACATCTGGAAGGCCGTGCCGCAGATCATCGACACGCTGCGCGACGCCGGCCGGCTGTTCGCCACAGAAGGCATCA
>JANNWL010000553.1:0-1614 GCA_031414735.1 Burkholderiales bacterium
CCGACCGGCCCAGCGGCGTGCGCGAGTTGCTGGCCTGGGCAGGCCAGCCCGGGCAGCGCGACGACCAGGCGGTGCGCGAACACCTGATGTCTGCGGTGCGGGAGTACCGACCACCGAGCCGGTGAGACCCGGCGCTGCGGCCTGTAAGCGTGACAGCAGTTAATTTTTTAATATTGTATTTTGGCCGTTGAGATGACAAAATACAGTAATGTTAGAGCGTACCAAGCTGGCGACGTTGATGCGGCGCCTGGCCCAGAGCCCGGCGGTGGTGCTGCTCGGCTCGCGCCAGGTGGGCAAGACCACGCTGGCGCAGGCCGTGGCGGCGCAGCATCCAGGCGCTGTCATGCTGGACATGGAACTGCAAGCCGACCGCAACGTGCTGACGAGGCCCGATTTGTACTTCGCCACCGTGCGCGACCGCTTGGTGGTGCTGGACGAAGTGCAGCAGATGCCCGAGCTCTTTAAGGCCCTGCGCCCCGAGATCGATGCCGACCGCCGGCCGGGCCGCTTCCTGCTTCTGGGTTCGGCGTCGGGCGAGCTCTTGCGCCAGAGCGGCGAATCACTCGCCGGGCGCGTCTCGTATCTTGAACTGCCCCCCGTGCTGGCGGCCGAGCTCAAGCCCGACCTGGCCACACTGCAAAGCCTGTGGTTGCGCGGCGGCTACCCCATCAGCTGCCTTGCCGCAAACGACAGCGGCTCCTTCCAGTGGCGGCAGGACTTCATCGCGACGTTCTTGCAGCGCGACCTGCCCTCACTGGGTCTGCGCGTACCGGCCGAAACCATGCGCCGCTTCTGGACCATGCTGGCCCACTTGCAAGGGCAGATGTTCAACGCATCGGCGCTGGGCCAGTCGCTGGGCGGCGCGTCGCACAACACCACGTCTCGCTACTTGGACACCCTGGTCGACACCCTGATGGTGCGCCGGCTTGAACCTCATCTGGTCAACCTGGGCAAGCGGCTGGTCAAGTCACCCAAGGTCTATGTCCGGGACAGCGGCCTGCTGCATGCCTTGCTGGGTTTGCCGGGCGGGCGTGAACTGCAGGGCCACCCGGTGGCGGGCAGCTCATGGGAAGGTTTCGTGATCGAGCAGGTGGCGGCAGCCCTGCCTGCGGGCGCGCAAATGGGCTTTTACCGCACCACGGTGGGCGCCGAGATCGACCTGGTGATCGAGCACCGCGGCCGCAAGGTGGGCATCGAGGTCAAGTTCAGCGCTGCCCCGAAGCCCACGCGCGGCTTCTGGCAGTCGTTGAAGGACCTGAAGATCAGCACCGCCTGGGTCGTGGCGCCCGTGACGCGCCGCTACCCGCTGGCGCCAGGCGTGGACGTGATCCCCGTGCACGAGCTGGGCAAGGTCTTGGCCGCGCTGGACGCCTGATTCACGCCAGCAAGGCAGCGATGCGGGCAGCCCCCTCGGCCACGCCCGTCTGCGCCGTGTGCAGGTGCAGCTCGGGCTGCTCGGGCGGCTCGTAGGCACTGTCGATGCCGGTGAAGTTTTTCAGCTCGCCGCGCCGCGCCTTGGCGTACAGGCCCTTGGGGTCGCGGCGTTCGCACTCGTCCAGAGGCGCGTCGACGAAGACCTCGATGAACTCGCCCGGGGCAAAGCGCTCGCGCGCC
>JANNWL010000554.1:0-7782 GCA_031414735.1 Burkholderiales bacterium
GGCGACTGGGCGGCCACGCCCGCGCTCGCGCCCCTTCGGCCGACCGCCGCTGATCGCGCGCCTGAGCCGGCTCGCCTGCCGCTGCCACCGGCCTTGCCCGACGCTGCAGCGCTGATGCCGTTGCCCATGGTGCCTGCGCCACCGGCCGCACTGTCACCGGCGCCAGCACCATCACCAGCGATACCACCATCACCGCTCCCCGCTGCCGCTCCGCCTGCGTTACCTGCCGCCGTGGCCGGCCCGGCAGCGCCTGCCGAGCCGCCACCCGCCGCGCCGGTGCTTCGGCAGGTGGCGCCGATGGCCGCCGCAGCCGTGCCTGTGCAGGCTCTCGCGCCTGTGCAAGGCCTGCCTGCCCAGACGCCCGTGGGCTTGCCTTCGATGCCCGCCGCACCGACCGGGTTGCCCATGGCGGCGATGCCCTCAGGGCGCCCGGACGCAGGTCCTCAGGTCGGGCACGACGTGGCCACGGCGCCCAGCGCACCGGCCAGTGCGCCGCGGCTGAATCTGGAGTTGGCGCGACTGCGTGGCGGCGAACTCTCGCGCCAGGGCGGCGCCGGCGTGTTGCCGCTGTTGCCGCGGCCGCCGGAGTTGCCCGACAAGCTGGCGCGCGACATCGACAAGGCCGCCAAGGCCGACTGCCGCAAGGCCTACCAGGGCCTGGGCTTGCTCGCGGTGGTGCCGCTGGCGGTCGACGCCGTGCGCGGCGGCAAGGACAGCGGCTGCAAGTGGTGAGCGCGCTCCTCTGGGCAAGCAAGCCCTCAGCGCAGCCCGAGAAAGCCGAGCACGAGAAGGACGATGACGACGGCGCCTACGAGCCAGATGATTCGGTTCACGGTGGATGTCCTTTGGTGGCGCAGGTGGGCAGCAAGCGGCGCAAGCCGGCGCACATCGGCCTGGCCCCGCAGGACCCAATCTAGGCCTTGTCGTGCCGATGCTCTGTGCGTTGGCGAACGGGCGGGGTCGATCACGCCGCGCAGCCTTCTCGGCATGGGCCCCGGCGAACGGGCCGTGGACGTCCGATCGAGAGCCGGTCACGAGCAGCCCGTCGCTGACCCGTCGACGCGCGGGAATCTGCCGCGGTCTCTGCGTCAGCGCGCTGCTGCGGAGGCGGCCACCGCCGGCGCCACGCGCCGGGCCTCGAACTCCAGCGGTGGGGTGCTCTGGAAGGCGCCGCTGGTCTGCAGGCGCAGCGCCAGGCGTTCGTCGGGCGGCTGGCCGCGCAACTCGGCGCTGTAGCGGTGCGTGGGCTCGCGCGTCTCGTTGCCCATCGACTGTTGCGTCCGTGTCTCGAAGCGCAGGTTGCGGCCGTCGAACTCAAGCTTCTCGATCGCGCGCGGGTAGCCGAGGTAGGTCGCGGTGCCGGTCAACTGGCCGGCATGGCGCTTGAACTCGAAACGCTCGTCGTGCCTGGCCCCCCAGCCGTGCTTGAGCTCGGCCCGCCAACTGCCGAGCAGCCGCGCTGTCGGGTCGGCTGGCACCCAGGGTTGTAGCCAGCACAGCGCTGCTGCGGCGCTGGCGGCGACGACCGCGCCGCCCAGCGCCCAGGGCCAGAGGCGGCGCCTCCGGGGAAGCCCAATGGCGTCGGCCAGGCGGTCGATGTCGGCCTCCCAGTGCGCGTCGCTCAGGCTCAGGGCATTGCGACGCGCCAGCGGTTTCAGCGGCACCGGCAGGTCTGCCTCGGCCGGCATCTCGGTGCCGGGCAGCAGCACTGGCACCACGCGTGCGCCGCTGTCCAGGGCCACCTCGACTTCCAGGCGCACGAAGTCCCCTGGGTCGTCGATGCGCCTCGGCCCGGGTGTTTCGCCACCCGCCCAGCGCGGGCCGACAAGCACCAGCACCGTCTGCGCGCCGGCCAGCCGGGCGCGAATCGCGGCAACGAAGTCCGCGCCGGGCGGGATGTCGAGCACGTCGCGGAAGACCGTGGCCCGGCCAAGGCGCCTCTCCAGCGCTTCCTCCAGCCGGCCGGCGTACCCGGCGGCGTCGTCGCGTCGGTAAGAGATGAAGACCCGGTTCGCGATGCCGTCCATGCGCAGCGGTTGGTGAGCCGCGCAATCCGGCGCGGCGGCCGCCCATTGTCGGCCGTGCCGCAGCACCGGCCCAACCAGACCTTGATTGGTTCATCAACGACGCTGCCGCGGCGTGAAGATCACCCCGTCAGCGCAGCCGGAAAGAGCTCGGCACCCCCAGGACGGTAACGACGGCGCCCCGAACGGCGCGCGACGCATCGCGCCAGGGCTTCAGGCCAGCATCGCGACCCGGGCGAGGGGTCCAGGGTGCCCTTCATGTCCATCACCACCGGCGAGCAGCTCCTGCAATTCGTCGCCGCCCAGCACCTCGCGCTGCAACAGCGCCTGTGCCAGGGCATCGAGTTGCCCGCGCCGCGAGGTCAGCAGTTGCTCGCATCGGGCTTGCGCTTGCTCGAGCATCGCCCTGGCTTCCTTCAGCACCGCCGCCTGGATGTCGGGCCCGAGCAGTTCCTTGGGCACACCGGCCACGCTCAGCAGGCCGAAGGTCCGGGAGAAGCCCAGCGAGCCGACCATGTTGATGGCCAGTTCCGAGGCACGTTTCAAGTCGTCCGAGGCGCCGCTGGACACACTGCCCTTGACCAGCAGTTCGGCCTCGCGCCCGCCCAGCATCATCGCCAGCCGGTTGCTGAGCTCGGCCTGTGCGTACAGCGGGTCTTCGCTGTCGCGGCTGATGTAAGTCACGCCCAGGGCCTGGCCGCGCGGCTCGATGGTCACGCGGTCGACCGACCCGAGTTGCAGCCAGTGGCCGACCAGGGCATGGCCGGCCTCGTGGTAGGCCAGGCGCTCGCGCGTGCTGTCGCTGAGCAGCCCCTTGACGGCCGAAACCTCGCCACCGAGCTGATGCGTCTCGATGGCGCGCAGCAGGTGCTCGTTCGACACGCTCGGTGCACCGGCTTCGGCCGCGCTGGAGGCGGCCTTGTTGACGGTGTTGGCGATGTCGGCCGGCGTCAGGCCCGCGGTCATGCGCGCCAGTTCCGCGGTGTCGGCCAGGCCGTCGTGCGACAGCTTGCCGATGTACAGGTCGAACAGCCGCTGGCGGTCCGGCAGGGTCGGCAGACCCAGGCGCACCAGCAGGTCGAAGCGTCCGGGCCGGCGCATCGCCGGGTCGATGTTGTCCTCGTGGTTGGTGGCGGCCACCACGACCACGTTGTCCAGGCTCTCGAAGCCGTCCATCTCGACCAGCACGCGGTTGATGATGCGGTTCAGCTCGGACTCTGCACCACTGCCGGGGCCGCCGTGGCTGCGTTTGCCGATGCCGTCGACCTCGTCGATGAACAGCACGCAGGGGGCGCTCTTGCGCGCAAGTTTGAACAGTTCCTTGACCTTGGCGACGCCGGCGCCATAGAACATGGCCGTGAAGTACGAACCGTCGACAGCGATGAAGTTGGCCTTGCTTTCGCCCGCCAGGGCCTTGGCGAGCAAGGTCTTGCCGGTGCCGGGTGGGCCCACCAGCAGCACGCCACGCGGTGCGGATGCGCCCAGCCTGGCGTACTGCGACGGGTCGTGCATGAAGGCCTTGACCCGGTTCAGCCCGGCTTTGGCCTCTTCGCTGCCGATGACATCGGCAAACCGCGTTGGTGGGCGCGCCGACAGCCTGGACGCCGCACCGCCCATGCCGGTCTGCAGTCGGGTGACGAAAAACAGCGCCGCGACGAGGGCGACCACCAGCAGCAGCGGTGACAGCAGCTTGTCGGCGCCGTCCAGCAGGCGGCGGCTGCCCGTGCGCGGGTCGACATCGACGCTGACCAGCGCAAAACCGGCCTCGACGCTCAGGTCACCGAGTCGTTCCAGGACCGTGCCGGCGCAGCTTTGCGCCGTGCAGCCAGGCACCGTGGCGCTGGCCTTTTCACCGTTCTTCAGCGTGTACAGCAGCAGCCCGGACTGGGTGCTGGCCAGGCCCACGGCCGCGAGACGGCCCCCGTCCAGCGCCTGGCGGAATTGCGAGAACGTGTGTTGATGGTCCAGCCAGTCCTGGGGCGTCTGCTCGAATTGCCGCGCGACGGGGCTTCTGCGGGCGTCGCTTTCGCGCAGGGTCTGGGCGTGCAGCGCCAGCAGACCGGCCAGCAGCAACAGCACGGCCAGCCCGGCGATGAGCCGGTGCGGCTGGGTGCCAGCGCGCTTGAGAAGTTTTTTGAGGGGCGTCATCGAGGGCCTGGGTTCAACCCGGGTGGGCGGAGGACGCGCCGCTGACTTGCGGCCGGCCTGATGCCCTAGCCTAGGGTCCGCCGGGGCCGGGCAGTGCGGGAAGTGAACCGCCATCCCCGGTCAAATCGATGGTTGCAGGCCAGCGCGCGAGGTCTGGCGGGCCAGCGGTCAAAGCACCAGCATCGCCCTGAAGTCGTTGACGTTGGTGAACGTCGGTCCGGTGACGACCAGGTCGCCCAGCGGTTTGAAGAAGTTGTAGGCGTCGTTGCGGTCGAGGAAGTCTGCCGCCTTCATGCCCATCGCCTGGGCGCGGGCCAGGGTGCCGGGGGTGACGAGGGCGCCGGCGTTGTCCTCGATGCCGTCGATGCCGTCGGTGTCAGCCGCCAGCACGTGCACGCCGGGCTCGCAGTTCAGGGCGATGGCGCAACCGAGCAGGAATTCACCCGCCCGGCCGCCGCGTCCGCCCTTGGATTGGACGGTGACCGTCGTCTCGCCGCCGGACAGGATCACGCAGGGCTTGCCGAAGGGCTGCCCGCGCCGCGCCACGGCGCGGGCCAGGGCGGCGTGGACCTTGCCGACCTCGCGGCTTTCGCCCTCGACTTCGTCGCTGAGGATGTGCGCCTCCACCCCCGCTGCGCGTGCAGCCGTGGCAGCGGCTTCCAGGCTTTGCTGGGGCGTGGCGATGAGGTGCACGGCGTGCCCGGCAAACGCCGGGTTGCCGGGCTTGGGCGTCTCGAAGGCGCCGCTTTCCAACCCGGCCAGCGCCGCCGGCGGCAGGTCCAGCCGGTAGCGGCGGCAGATGGCCAGGGCGTCGGCGCAGGTGCTGGCGTCGGGCACGGTCGGGCCGCTGGCGATGACCTCGGGCGCGTCGCCGGGCACGTCGCTGATGAGCAGCGTGACGACGCGGGCCGGCGCGCACATTGCACCCAGCCGGCCGCCCTTGATGGCCGAGAGGTGCTTGCGCACGCAGTTCATCTCGTCGATGGCCGCGCCGCTCTTGAGCAAGGCCTGGTTGATGGCCTGCTTGTCTACGAAGCTGATGCCTGCGGCCGGCATGGCCAGCAGGGCCGATCCGCCGCCGGAGATGAGGCAGATCACCAGGTCGTCGGCCGTCAGCCCCTGGGTCAGCGCGGCGATGCGGGCCGCGGCCTGGCGCCCGGCTTCGTCGGGCACGGGGTGGGCGGCTTCGACGACTTCGATGCGCCCAGGCCGGGCCTTGTAGGCCGTCGGGACGTGGTGGTAGCGCGTCACCACCAGGCCCGACAGCGGGACGTCCTGCGGCCACAGCGCGTCCAGCGCCGCGGCCATGGCGCCGCCAGCCTTGCCCGCGCCCAGCACCAGGGTGCGGCCGCGCGCCGGGTCGGGCGGCGCGGGCAGGTGCGCCGCCATCGTCAGCGCCGGCAGCGCGCGCTGCACGGCCACGTCGTAAAGGCCACGCAAAAAGCCGCGCGGGTCTTGCTGGGGTGAAGGCAGGCTCATGCGCGGGATTGTCGATCCGGTGCGGCGTGGGACCGGGGATATCAGCAATGCCTGGACGGAATGGCCGGCGCTACGCTCGGTGCCATGGACCGTGTCGCAGGCATTCACCTTTTCATCCGTGTCGTCGAGACCGGCTCGTTCAGCAAGGCCTCGGTCAGCTTGGGGCTGACGCAGCCCACGGCCACCAAGCATGTGGCGGCGCTGGAGGCGCGGCTGGGCGCGCGATTGTTCCACCGCAGCACGCGCGGCGTCACGCCCACCGAGCTGGGTGCGGCCTATTACGACAAGTGCAAGGTCATCGCGCGCGAACTCGAAGAGGCCGACAACCTGGCCGCGCTGATGCAGTCGCGCCTGCAGGGCAGCTTGCGCATCAACACCTCGGTGGCTTTCGGCAGGCGGGTGCTGACGCCGTTGGTGCTGGAGTTCATGGCCCAGCACTCGGGGCTGCACATCGACCTGAGCTTCGACGACCGCTACGTCAACCTGGTCGAGCAGGGCATCGACGTGGCCATCCGCATGGGCCGCCTGGCCGATTCGCAGCTGGGTGCGCGCTTCCTGGGCCTGAACCCCTGGGTGCTGGTGGCCGCACCGGCCTACCTGACGCGCCGCGGCGTGCCGCAGGCGCCGGCCGACCTGGGCGCGCACGACGCCTTGGTGTACAGCAGCGTGCAGGGCGACGAGCGCTGGCAGTTCACCGGCGCCGGCGGCCAGACGCAGGCCGTGGCCGTGCGCGGCCCGCTGCAGAGCAACAACCTGTCGGCCTTGCTGGCGGCAGCGCGCGCCGGGCTGGGCGTGGCCGCCGTGCCGTGGTACGTGGCATTTGAGTCGGTGCAGCGCGGCGCGGTGCAACCGCTGCTGCAGGCGTGGTCACTGCCGACACAGGAAATCCACGCCGTGTTCCCGTCGCCCAAGCTGCTGCCGTTCAAGGTGCGCAGCCTGTGTGATTTTCTGGCGCTGCAGTTCGGGCCGCAGTGGTGGGTCGCGCCGCCGGGCGCGGGCCCGGTTCAGGAACTGGGCAGCGTGTAGCCGGCAAACTGCTCGCGCAGCTTGTTCTTCTGCATCTTGCCGGTGGCGCCCAGGGGGATGGCGTCGGTGAAGAGCACGTCGTCGGGCGTCCACCACTTGGCTATCTTGCCGTCGAAGAAGGCCAACAACTCGTCGCGCGTGACTTCGGCGCCGGGCTTCTTCACCACCACCAGCAGTGGCCGCTCGTCCCACTTGGGGTGGGGCATGGCGATGCAGGCGGCCATGGCCACAGACGGGTGGGCCATGGCGATGTTTTCGAGGTCGATGGAGCCGATCCATTCGCCGCCGGACTTGATGACGTCCTTGCTGCGGTCGGTGATCTGCATGTAGCCGTCGGCGCTGAAACGCGCCACGTCGCCGGTCGGAAACCAGTCCAGCCCGTCAGCACCGCGCACCAGCGGGTTGCCGCCTTCGCCCTTGAAGTACTGGCTGATGATCCACGGCCCGCGCACCAACACGTCGCCCGAGGTGGCGCCGTCCCAGGGCAGTTCGGCGCCGGCGGCGTCGACGATCTTCATGTCCACGCCGTACACCGCGCGGCCCTGGCTGCTCATCACGGCCAGCTTGTCGGCGTCGCTCACGCCCAAGTGCTTGGCCTTGAAGGCCGCGGCCGTGCCGATGGGGCTCATCTCGGTCATGCCCCAGGCGTGGATGACGCGCACACCGTAGTCGTTCAGGAACTTGGCGATCATGGCCGGCGGGCAGGCCGACCCGCCGATGGCGCTGCGCCGCATGGTGCTGAACTTCAGGCCGTGGGCTTCGACATAGGCCAGCAGGCCCTGCCACACGGTCGGCACGCCGGCGGAGATGGTGACGCGCTCGCTTTCGAACAATTCGTAGAGCGACTTGCCGTCCAGCCCCGGGCCGGGCAGCACCAGCTTGGCGCCCGTCATCGGCGCCAGGTAGACGATGCCCCAGCTGTTGACGTGGAACATCGGCACCACCGGCAATACCGTGTCGGTGGCGCTGCAGCCCAGGCAGTCGGGCAGGGCGGCGGCCATCGTGTGCAAAACAGTGCTTCGGTGGCTGTAGAGCACGCCCTTGGGGTTGCCCGTCGTGCCGCTGGTGTAGCAAAGCGAGCTGGCGGTGTTCTCGTCGAAGGTGG
>JANNWL010000555.1:0-4890 GCA_031414735.1 Burkholderiales bacterium
ATGTCAGGCAGCACCTTCGGCGAACTTTTTCGCGTCACCAATTTCGGCGAGAGTCACGGCCCGGCCATCGGCTGCGTCATCGACGGCTGCCCGCCCGGCCTGGCCCTGGCCGAGGCCGACATCCAGGGCGACCTGGACCGCCGCCGGCCCGGCACCAGCCGCCACGTGACGCAGCGCAACGAACTTGATGCGGTGGAGATCCTCTCCGGCGTGTACGAGGGCGTGACCACCGGCACGCCGATCTGCCTGCTCATCCGCAACACCGACCAGCGCAGCCGCGACTACGGCAACCTGCTCGACACCTTCCGCCCCGGCCACGCCGACTACACCTACTGGCGCAAGTACGGTGTGCGCGACCCGCGGGGCGGCGGGCGGTCTTCGGCCCGGCTCACTGCGCCCATGGTGGCCGCCGGCGCGGTGGCGCGCAAATGGCTGCGAGAGAAGCACGGCACGACCTTCATCGGCTGGATGAGCGCACTGGGCGAGATCGACATCCCTTTTGAGAGCGCCGAGCACATCGCGCACAACCCCTTCTTCGCGCCCAACGCGTCGATCGTCGAGCGGCTGGAGGCCCACATGGACGCCTTGCGCAAGGCGGGTGATTCGTGCGGCGCACGCATCGAGGTGCGCGCCAGCGGCATGCCGGTGGGCCTGGGCGAGCCGCTGTTCGACAAGCTCGACGCCGACATCGCCTACGCCATGATGGGCATCAACGCCGTCAAGGGGGTTGAAATCGGCGACGGCTTCGGCTGCGTCGCCGCGCGCGGCAGCACGTTTGGCGACGAACTGCTGCCGGATGGCTTTGCCGCCAACAAGGCCGGTGGCGTGCTGGGCGGCATCTCGACCGGGCAGGACCTGGTTGTGCGGGTCGCCATCAAGCCCACCAGCTCGATCCGCACGCCGCGGCGCTCGATCGACCGCATGGGTGTGGCGACGGTGGTCGAAACATTCGGCCGCCACGACCCCTGCGTGGGCATCCGCGCCACGCCCATCGCCGAGGCCATGCTGGCCCTGGTCGTGATGGACCACGCCCTGCGCCACCGTGCGCAGAACGGCGACGTGAGCCTGCCGCTGCCGGCGCTGCCCGCCGCGTCTTCCGCGCCCGGATGAAGGGTCCGCTGCCGGCCTTTGCGGCGCTGTCGTTCTGCTACTTTGCGGCCATCGGGCTGTTCAACCCCTACGCGCCGCTGTGGTTCCAGTCGCTGGGCTACTCCACGCTGCTGATCGGTGCGCTGTCGGCGCTGCAGAGCTGGACGCGCATCTTCGCGCCCTACGCCTGGAGCTGGTTCGGCGACCACAGCGGGCGCCGGGTCGAACTGATCCGCCTGTCGGCCCTGGGCACGGTGTGCGCGGCCGCCGCGCTGACGGGGGTGCAGCAGGCGCTGCCAGTGGCCCTGGTGACGGCGGCGCTGTTCCTGGCCAACGGCGGCGTCGTGCCGCTGTACGAGGCGGTGCTGTCGCACTTGCTGCGCACTGACGAGGGCATCGACACCCAGCGCTACGGCCGCGTGCGGGTGTGGGGGTCGGTGGGCTTCATCGTCTCGGTGACGGCGTTCGGGGCGCTGCTGGAACGCTTCGGCATCCAGATCTTCCCGGTCTTCGTCGCGGCCATGAACGGGCTCATGCTGCTGGCCGCCTGGTGCCTGCCCGCCACGCGTGAAAGTGCCGTGCACGACGAACCCGCGCCGCCCGTGCTGCCGGTGCTGCGCCAGCCCGAGGTGGCGTGGTTTTTTGCGTCCATCTTCTTCACCGTGCTGGCGCACACCAGCCTGTATGCCTTCTTCTCGCTGTATCTCGTGGGCCTGGGCTACGGCAAGACGGCGGTGGGCGCGCTGTGGGCCGTGTCGGTGGCGGTGGAGATCGTGTTCTTCTGGTTCCAGGGCCGCTGGTTCGCGCGGCTGACGGCCTACCGCTGGCTGCAGGTGGTGGCGCTGGTGACGGCGCTGCGCTTCGTGGCCACGGCCTGGGGCGGGGCCTGGCTGGCGGTATTGGTGCTGGCGCAGTTGTCGCACGCGGTGACCTTTGCCACGCACCACGCGGCCTGCATCGCGCTGCTGCAGCGCCACTTTCCGGACCGCCTGCGCGGACGGGGCCAAGCGCTGTACACCACGCTGGGCTATGGCCTGCCCGGGGTGGTGGGCGGTCTGGGCGGGGGCTGGGTCATCGCGCACCTGGGCTTCGCGGCGGTGTTCTGGGCCGCCGCGCTGGCCGGTGTGGCGGCCTGGGGCTGCGCGCGGCGTGCGGAGTCGCTGGCGCTGTCGAGCGCCTGATTCAGCATTTGCAGGTTCAAGTCGGTCCGGCGGGGACCGATATAGGTCAGACAAGTCCCACTGTGGTGGGTGACCCTGTCAGACCGGAGCGCTCCATTGTCCAGCCCCTCGACCACCTTCCCAAGCCCGCCGTTGACTGTCCACGCGGGACGCCGGCCACCTGACTCTGGCTTCTTCCACCACCACGGCTTGTGGGCGCCGGGTGTGCGCTTGTTCCGCATGGTCAGCTTCCGCGTCAAGGCCTGGGTGATCGCCTTGTCGTTCATGGTGCCCACCTTGGTCCTGGGCACGTACTACTTTTCGGGCCAAGCCGCGCAAATTGCCTTTTCCAGCAAGGAACGCATTGGCGTGGCCTACACCCAAGAGGCCATGAAGCTGCTGCCCTTGTTGCAGCGCCAACGCCTGTACGCGACCCAAGCGGCCGCCAACGGCAAGGAGCCTGCGGAGTTCGCAGCGGCGCAAAGTGCCGCGGCGGCCCAGACCAGCAAGCTGGCGGCGGTGGAGAAGTCTCTGGGTACTGAGTTGGCCACAGGCGCCGCGCACGCCCGCTTCACCGAGTCCGCCAAGGCCTTGCCACCGCCGTCGGCGGGCGTGCCCGCCGTCTTTGCGGCGCACAGCGCAAGCATCAAGAACTTGCTCGACCTGATGGGGGCAGCCGCCGACGGGTCGAACCTCACGCTGGACCCGGAGATCGACACCTTCTACCTGATGGACGCTGCCGTGGTGCGGCTGCCGCTGATGGTGGAAGAGGTGGCGCAGCTGCGCGGGCTGGGGGCAGCCGTCCTGGTCGCGGGCAAGGCCACGCCGGCGCAGTCGCGCGTCATCGTCCAATTGGTGGGTGCGCTGGCCCTCAACGCGGAGGCCGTGGACGCCGGCATGGACAAGGCCAACGCCGCCAACGCCGGCGTGAAGACGGCGGTCCTGACTGATGCGCCCAAGGCCGCGGTGCGCGACTTTCTCAAGCGTATCGAAGACACCGTGTTGCAAGAAGAGGGGCCGGCTGGCGATCCGGTCGGGCATGTGGCTGCCGGCAACGCCGCAGTGGAGGCGATGGTGCTGCTCGCAGACCGGGCAAGCACCAAGCTGGACGCCTTGATCGCTGAACGCGTGGCCGGGTTGGCTTTCCAGCGCAACCTCAACGCGGGCTTGCTGGCGGCGGGCTTGCTGGTGTCGCTGTACCTGTTCATGTCCTTCGGCAAGGTGCTCGAAGGCGGGCTGCGCGAAGTCGCCCACCACATCGACGCCATGCGCGACGGTGACCTCACCACGCAACCGCGCGCCTGGGGTTCGGACGAAGTCGCCAACCTGATGCACACGCTGCAGCAGATGCAGGCCTCGCTGCGCCGCATCGTGAGCCAGGTGCGGGGCGCGTCGGACAGCATCGTCACCGCCAGCACGCAGATTGCCGGCGGCGCCATGGACCTGGCCTCGCGCACCGAGCAGTCGGCGGCCAACCTGCAGCAGACGGCTTCGGCGATGGAGGAAGTCGCCTCCACGGTGAAGCACAACGAAGCCAAGGTCGATGCGGCGACGCGACTGGCCGATACCAACGCCCAGGCGGCGGTGCGGGGCGGGCAGATCATTGCCCAGGTCGAACACACCATGCAGGGCATCAACCAGTCGTCGGGCAAGATCGGCGAGATCATCGGCACCATCGACGGCATTGCATTCCAGACCAACATCCTGGCGCTGAATGCCGCGGTCGAGGCGGCGCGCGCGGGCGAACAGGGCCGCGGCTTCGCGGTGGTGGCGGCCGAGGTGCGGGCACTGGCCCAGCGCTCCGCAGCGGCGGCGCGCGAGATCAAGGGACTGATCCAGACCAGCGTCGAGCAGGCCGAGGCCGGCAGCCGCGTGGTGCGCGAGGCCGGCGGCACGATCCAGGAAATCGTCGGCAGCGCGCAGCGCGTGAGCGCGCTGCTGGCCGAGGTGGCGACGGGCGCGCGCGAGCAGTCGCTGGGGGTGGACCAGTCGTGCAAGTCGGTGCAGGAGATCGACTCCGTGACGCAGCAGAATGCGGCGCTGGTGGAGCAGACGGCTGCGGCTGCCGCGTCGCTGAATGACCAGGCCGTCGGCCTGGCTGGCGAGGTGGCGCAGTTCAGGCTGCCTGCGGGTTGAGGTGGGCCGGGCCGCGTCCGCGCCTCCCCGCCTGCTGGCCGTGGCCTGACCCGCCCCATCCCGCGCGCCCGCAGTTCGTCGCCCGCTGCCTGCGCTTCGTCGCACGCGGCGGCGTGGCGTGGAACCCACCGGCCTAAACTTGTGTCGCTGTGCTTTCGGTGAGCGCGGCGAGACAGGGGAACAGTCGAATGAACAAGAAGACTTGGGTGCTGGGCGGCGTGGCGGTGCTGGCCTTGGCCGGGGGCGGTGTTGCGTACATGACGGGCCAGCTGAAGGCCCCGGGTGGCGACGCGATGGCCACCACCGACCCGAAGGCGGGCAAGCCCGGCAAGGACGGCAAGAAGCCCGAGGTGCCGCTTGAATTCATCCCGCGCGAAGTCGTGCAGCCCGCCATGGCGCGGCTGCCATCGATGCTGGAGTTTTCCGGCCCGCTGGTCGCCCCGCAGACCGCCATCGTGCGCGCCAAGGCCGGCGGCACCCTGCTGGCGCTGAACGTGGCCGAGGG
>JANNWL010000556.1:0-1924 GCA_031414735.1 Burkholderiales bacterium
AACCCCCCGCCCATCGCCAACCCCCGCAACCCCGGGGGTCAGCAGCGAGGGAGTCCGGGGATGCCGCCGGCTGGGCTGCAGGACCGCACCCGGCCCATGATGTTGACGATCTGGTGGATGGCCGCATCGCTGCGGCCGACCACGCGCAAGGTGCCGGTGGGTGTGCTGGTGCCCAACCTCGGGTCGAACAGGATCGACCGCACGTTCGAGCGCAGGGCCACGGGTCCTTGCGCCGGGAAATAGACGGTGCGGATCGCCTCGGCGCCCGGGCTGCAAATGGACACGCCGTTGGCGTTGCAGCTGCAGGCGTTGGCAGCACCCGTGTGCACCGTGTAGCAGGTGCCGGCTGGAAGCGACTCGAAGCCCATGCGCACACCCTGGTTCTGCGCCACGGCCAGGCTGCGGGTGTGCATGATGTCCGTTTCCAGTTGCGCCGCCGCGCCCTCGATGTGACGCCGCTCACGCGCTTGCTCGAAGCCGGGCAGGGCTGCGCCCAAGGCCACGGCGGTGACGGCCACGACGATCAGGCTTTCCAGCAGGGTCATGCCGCGCTGGCGACATGCCGGGCGGACGGGGGCTGCGGACTGGTGGATGGGCAGGTGGTTCATGTCGGCTCCAGGCGTTGGTGGCGTGGAGCCCAATGTAGGAACAGGCGACTTTCGGCGCGTCCCCCGCGGGCGGGCTTTGACGGTGCGCACCGGTGGGGGGGGCGGGCGCATCCCCCGGCCGAGGGGCCCCCAGTGGAGACCCGGCTGTCAGATGTCGCGGATCAGCTGCCTGAAGGCGTCGACGTCTTCGAACTCGCGGTAGACGGACGCGAAGCGCACGTAGGCCACCTTGTCGATGCGCTTCAGTTCACGCATCACGAGTTCACCCATTCGCGCACTGGGCACCTCGCGGGCGCCGCTGGCCAGCAGCTTGTCCTGGATGCGTTCGAGTGCCGCGTCGACCTGCTCCACGCTCACCGGGCGCTTGCGCAGGGCCAGCAGCATGCTGGCGCGGATCTTGGTGGGGTCGAATTCGACGCGCGCGCCGTCCTTCTTGACCACCGCGGGCAGCGCGATTTCGCTGCGCTCGTAGGTGGTGAAGCGCTTTTCGCACTGCAGGCAGCGGCGGCGGCGACGCACCACGTCGCCCTCGTCGGATTCGCGCGTCTCGACGACCTGGGTCTCATCGTGGCTGCAGAAGGGGCAGCGCATGCCGCCTCAACCTGCCTTGCGGCAGGCTGTCGGCGAGGCTGCAGACCAGAGGCTCACCGATAGACCGGAAAATCCCGCGTCAACGCGGACACGCGTTCGCGCACCGCGGCGATGTGGGCCGCGTCGTGCGGCTTGTCCAGCACGTCGGCGATGAGGTGGCCGGTCAGGCGCGCCTCGGCCTGCTTGAAGCCGCGCGTCGTCAGCGCCGGGGTGCCCAGGCGGATGCCGCTGGTGACCATGGCTTTTTGCGGGTCGTTGGGGATGCCGTTCTTGTTGCAGGTCATGTGGGCTTCGCCCAGGACGGCTTCGGCCTCCTTGCCGGTCAGGCCCTTCGGGCGCAGGTCGACCAGCATGACGTGGCTTTCGGTGCGGCCGCTGACGATGCGCAGCCCGCGCTCGATGAGGGTTTCGGCCAGCACGCGGGCGTTGTCCACCACCTGCTGCTGGTAAGCCTTGAAATCAGGCTGCAGCGCTTCCTTGAAGGCCACGGCCTTGCCGGCGATGACGTGCATCAGCGGCCCGCCCTGGATGCCGGGGAAGATGGCGCTGTTGACCTTCTTTGCGATGGCCTCGTCGTTCATCACGATGATGCCGCCGCGCGGGCCGCGCAGGCCCTTGTGGGTGGTGCTGGTGACGACGTCGGCAAACGGCACCGGGTTGGGGTAGACGCCGCCGGCGATCAGGCCCGAGTAGTGCGCCATGTCGACCATGAAGATCGCGCCGAT
>JANNWL010000557.1:0-9663 GCA_031414735.1 Burkholderiales bacterium
GGCGGCGGCGCGGTGCCGTTGATGGGCAGCGGCGAGGCGCGCGGCGTGGTGCTGGCACGTGGGGCCTTTGCCTGGGATGTCGTCGGCGTGGCCACCGTCGCCGCCCCGGCGGCGCTGCCCGAGCGGGTGCACGACCTGTGGATAAGCACGCCGCAGGGCGCCATCAAAGCCGCCGCGCAACAGCGGGCACGTGCAGGCGTGCGGCGCGACTTCCTGCGCCGCTGGGACACCCTGAGTTTCGAGCTGCCGGGCCAGTTCAACGCCACGCTGGTGCTGGAAGACACGGGGCTGATCTCGAGCATCGAATCGAACGTGCCGCATGCGGTGCTCGGCCGCATGCCGGTGGTGACGCGCTTTCTCGACTACGGCATGCGGGCCGGCCTGATGCTGCCGTCGCGCATCGTGCAGACGCAGGGTGGCCACGCAGCGCTGGATCTGCAGGTCACCGACGCGGCCGCCGACGACGTGGTCGAGATCACCGTCCCCGACGATGTGCGCGCGGCCAGCGAGACCGTCACCGTCGAGAAGGTGGCCGATGGCGTCTGGTTTCTCGCCGGCGGCACGCACCACAGCGTGGCCATCGAGCAGGCGGGGCAGATCGTGCTGGTCGAGACGCCGCTGCACGCGGGGCGCACGCGTGCTGTGTTTGATGCGGCCGACAAGCTGGTGGCGGGCAAGCGGGTGCAGGCGGTCATCAACACGCACCACCACTTCGACCACGCAGGTGGCCTGCGCGCAGCGGCCGCCACGGGGGCGACGCTCTACACCAGCGCGCTGGCCCGGCCGCATCTCGAAGCCGCCTTCCTGGCGTCCCCCGCCCCGCAGGCCCAGGCCGCGGCACCCGCTGGCCTTGCGCCCGCCTTCGTGGCGGTCGACGGCCGGGCCGTGTTGAACGATGACGCCCGCTCGATCGAGATCCACGAGCTGCTGGGCAGCCTGCACGCCCGTGGCCTGTTGATGGTGTGGCTGCCGCGCGAGCGGCTGCTGATCCAGGCCGACGCCTACACCCCGGGTGCGCCCGGTGCGCCGCTGCCCGAACTGCCGAACGCCAACCACCTGAACCTGGTGCAGAACCTCGAGCGCTTGGGGCTGGCGCCCCGGCTCATCCTGCCGCTGCACGGGCGTGTGACGCCGGCCGCCGACCTCTACGCGCAGACCGGGCGCCCGGCGCCACCCTGATACGGGTTCACTCGTTCGAGGGCGCGACGACCAGCTGCACATCGAGCCTGGGCGTCTTGATCTTCGGGTCGACGCGGCTCTCGACGAAGATCTTCTTCGGGTCCACGCCGCGGTCGGTCAGGAAACGGCGCAGCGCGTTCAGGCGGGCCGTGTTGAGGTTGTTGTCGCCCTTGCCGGCGCCGTCGATCTTCCAGTTGCCGGTGGGTACCAGCAGCGCCATCTCGATGCGCATGCCGATCGAGTCCAGGATCAGCTCGGTGAGCTTGGCCTTGGTCGATTCACTGAGCTTGTCGCCGACGAACAGGCCCTTGGCCGGGATCGAGGTCGTGCGCACGCGCGACTTGTCGTCGGCGTTCTTGCCGGCTGGCAAGGGCGTCACGGGCTTGTCGCCAGGCGCGGCCCACAGCGGCGGTGCCGTGGCGCACACGCCAGCAATCAGGAACACACGAGCCGCTGCTTGCAAGGATCTGTTCATGGGAGTTCCTGGGTGGGTGCGCCTTGATTGTCGCGGCATGAGGGGGGGCCTGAACAGCCCGACGCCGCGGTGGTAAGTTCGGCGTCACGAAGTCACCGGATTTCGCCATGAACCCACCGCAGGAGATCCGCTTCACCCAGGTGGCCTCGGGCGCCCGCATTGCCTGGGCGCGCAGCGGCCACGGCCCGCCGCTGCTGCGCGCCGCGCATTGGATGACGCATGTCGAGCGCGACAGCGATTCGCCCATCTGGCGCCCCTGGCTGCAGCGCCTGGGTCGCAGCGTGCAATGCATCAGCTACGACGAGCGCGGCTGCGGCCTGTCCGGGCCCGACGACACCCCGCTGGGCCTGGAGGCGGCGTTCGAGGAACTGGTTGCCGTGGCCGACGCCGCGGGCCTGGCGCGGACGGCGGTGCTCGGCTTCTCCGGCAGCGCCGCACCGGCGATCGCCTTTGCTGCGCGCTACCCGCAGCGGGTGACGCACCTGGTGCTGCTGGGCGCCTATGCCTGCGGCTTTGTTCACCGGTCGCCGACGGCCGAGGCGCTGGCCTACCACGAGGCCGTGGTGCGCCTGGTCGAACTCGGCTGGGGCAAGGCCGAATCGGCGGTGCAACAGTTCTTCACGGCATCGATGATCCCCGAGTCCACGGCGGAGCAGAAGGCCGCACTCAACGAGCAGCAGCGCCTGTCCTGTGACGGGCGGCGGGCGGCGGCCATCCTGCGTGCGCGTGTGGCGCTCGACGTGCGGCACCTGCTGGCCCAGGTGCGCTGCCCGACGCTGGTGCTGCACGCGGCGGGCGACGCCGCGGTCTCGGTGGAGGCCGGCCGCGAGGTCGCCGCCGGCATTCCGGGCGCACGCTTCGAGACCCTGGCCACGCGCAACCACATTCCACTGGCTGGCGAGCCGGCCTTCGAGCGTTTCTGCGACGCCGTGGCCGGCCATGTTCGCGAGCACGCCAGCGCGGGCACGCCCCAACTGACGCCGCGCGAGCGCGACCTCCTCGAGTTGGTGGCGCGCGGGCTGGACAACCTGCAGATCGCCGCCCACACGGGGCTGTCGGACAAGACGGTGCGCAACGCGATGTCCTTGCTGTACACACGCCTGGGTGTCGAGGGCCGACCGCAGGCTGTGGTGCGCGCCCGGGAGCTGGGGTTCGGGTAACCGGCGGCGGGCACAGACCGGGACAAACGCCTGGCCTTGTTGGGCGGATCGAACCGCGCCGGGACACCTGTCCCATGGCCTTCTTGCCAGCGCACCAGCCCAATGACATCTCCCCACCACGCCATGGAGACCGTCATGAAAGTTCACTGCACCACCGCCTTCGTCCTGCTCGGCGTGCTCGCCACCGCCAGCGCCCAGGCCGCGACCCTGCCGTTCAGCGCCACCTGGAGCGGCACCTCACAAATCGTCGAGGTCATCGACCCGGGTCCGCCGGTGGTGCGCTTCCAGACCGAGACCACCGGCAGCGGCAGCTTCGGCCTCGTGGCCTATGCATCGCAGGACATCGTGAACATGGCCACCGGTGCCGGCAACGGAACGAATGTCTTCACCGCCGGCAATGGCGACCAGCTGTTCGGCAGCTTCATCGTGCAGATCATCCCCACGGCCGTGCCCGGGGTTGTGGACCTGATGGGACACACCACGTTCACCGGAGGCACGGGCTATTTTCTGGGCGCCAGCGGCGGCGCCGACTTCACAGGCTCGGGGGTGTTCACCAGCGCCACGGCTGCGAATGCGGCGTTCAGCTACAACGGCTCGATTGCGCTGGTGCCAGAACCGGGCGCCTGGGCGCTGATGGCAGCGGGCCTGGCTGCCCTGGGTTGGGCAACGCGTCGACGGGCCCGAACCCAAGCGGCCGCGTGAACCCTCAGCCAGCCGACCTCACGCGGCGCAGGCGCGCCCCGACCAGGCCCAAGCCGATCAGCATCAGGACATAGCCGCCGGGCTCGGGCACCACGGAGGTGAACACGCCCCCGGCTGTTGCGATCTGCGCGGTGTAGGGCGCCAGCCCGGTCCACCAGGAAATGTCGCCGTAGACACTGTTGTTGGTCGTGCCGCCAGAGAGCACGCCCATGACGGCCCATTGGCCACCGATCAGGGTGAACAGCGGGCCGCCGCTGTCGCCGCCGGCGGTGGTGGCCTCGGTGGCGGTTGCGATGGCGCTGCTGCCGGCCCAGCCCAGGGTGTTGCTGGTGCCGAACGGGTTGTCGAAGTCGGTGGAGAAAATGTTCGCGCTGCCGGCAATCGTCGAGGCGGTGTTCACCGCCGCGCCGTAGCGGTCGAGCACGTTGGTGCCGCCAAGCCGGAAGCCGGTGCCGAGCGTGACGCCGGTGCTGCCGATGCCGCGGGCGCCATAGCCGATCGTCACCACCTGGGCGCCGAGCAGCGCCGTGGTGTCGGCTGTCAGCAGAAACGGCGTGGCGATGCTCGATGGCACGGCCGACGCGAGCGTGACGATGGCAACATCCCCGCCGTTGAGCAGCGACGAACCGGGGGTACCGCCGCCGGGGAACGACACCCCCGCGATGCCGACGTTCAGCGTCGGGGCGCTGTACTGCGTGCCAAAGCGCACCTGCTCGCCGACCAGCGGTCCACAGTGCCGCGCCGACAGCACCGTGGTGGGCGACACCAGCACGCCCGAGCAGTAACTGCCGCCGGCCGTGCCCAGGGCCACCACGCCGCTGAATGCGACGTTGGCGGCAAAGGAAGCCGAGCCCGCCAGCCCCACGTCGTCGCGGATGACGATGCGCGGGAAGATGCCTTCTTCCGTGGCGCCGCTGGTCACCATGGCGTCATAGGCGGCGGTTGAAGCCTGGGCGGTGGGCAGGCACAGCGCCAGCGCTGTGGCGGCGAGCCAAGGGCCCATGGGGATACTGATTCTGATCATCGAGCTCTCTCTGAGGTCGGCAGGGGCGCCGTGCGGTTGCACAAGGGTGGTTCAGCGCAGCCTTCGGAAGCGCAGGGCAAAAGGTTACACAGGAATGCCTGGGTTTGGCGCGGCACTGCGCACCGCACCCCGCGAATCGGGGGCTGCGCGGCAGCGCAGGCGAACCGCGCACGAACCTCCGCCGGGGCATGTCATGATGATTACGATTGCGGGTCACCCATCGGGCCCGAGGTTCGCCCGCACACCGCTCAAGATATTCACGGTTTGGACGGCGGGCACCCGCAGACATCCTCGTCTTCCCACCTTCGCTACCGATGGACAAGTTTGCCGCCGCTCTCGGATTGCTGGTCTGTGCGTTGATCGCCTTGCGCATGGCAGTCGGCCCGGTGCAACGGCAGCGCTTCGACGACGCTTGCCGGCGGCTTTACGGCAAGCTCAGCGCCCGCCTGGCCCGGATGCGGCGTCGGACGCCGGCGGCCCCTGCGGTGGATCCCGATGCAGCGCGCCGCGAGGCGGAACGGCTGATCGAGCGGGCCCGCCAACGCCGGCACGATGTCGACCAGGACGGCAATGTGATCCGGCCGCGTGCCTTTACTTCGTCAAAGAAGAAACCGCCGCTGCATTGAGCCCGGATCAGCGCCGCACCACACCCGGCCTGGGCGCACCGGCCTCGTCCCACGGCGGGCCGCCGAACCAGGGGTCGCCGCGCAGCGCCGCAGCCACCATGTCCAGCCCGTCCTGGCCCCAAAACAGGCGGCCGTCGAGTTCCACCGTGGGCACGCCGAAGAGGCCGTGCGCCACGGCATCTTCGGTCGCCTGCCGCAGTTCCCGCTTCACGTCGTCACCCGCCGGGTCGCGGGCCGGGGCCAGTTGCGCGGTCAAAGTGGCCAGCCGCGCCGGGTCGTTGGCGTCGCCGCCGCCCACCCACACATGCTTGAAGACAGTCTCCACCGCCAGCCGGTTCGGCCCGCAGGCCAGCAGCAGGCGCAGCAGCGGCAAGGGGTTGAACGGGTGTTGCGCGGGCGCTTGCAGGGCGATGCCGTGGCGCTGGGCCAGCCAGGCGACCTGGCGAAAGGTCCAGGCGCGTTTGGGTTCAATCTCCGCCGGGCCCTTCTGCCCCCAGTGCTTGAGCAGACCGGCGAACAGCAGCGGCCGGTACTGCACTTCATAGGAACAACCCGCCAGCACCTGCGGCAGCCGTTCGAAGGCCAGGTAGGCGAAGGGCGAGATCGGGTCGAACCAGAAGTCCAGCCGCTTCACGCCAGGCCTTCGGGCGGCGGCACTTCGGCGCGCAGTCGGCGCCACTCGACGCGCCGCCGGTCGAGCTCGAAGCGCACGGCGCGCTTGTCGTCTTCGTCCAGCACGGACCAGAAAGCGATCTCGTCCAGCGTGCGCAGGCAGCCCTCGCACCAGCCCGTGGGCTCGTGCATCCGGCACACGCTGATGCAGGGGCTGGCGACCAGGGCGTCGGTCATGGCGCTGCCCCAGTCATGGCGCGCTTGGTCAACAGCGCCTTGCCGGCCCGCGACACCGGCGGGCGGCCCAGCACGCGGCTGATGAAGGCGCCAGCGTCGACCAGCGCATCCAGATCCAGCCCGGTGTGGATGCCCATGCCATGCAGCATGAACACCACGTCTTCCGTGGCGACGTTGCCGGTAGCACCTTTGGCATATGGGCAGCCGCCCAGGCCGGCGATGCTGGTGTCGAAGGTGTGCACGCCCAGCTCCAGGCAGGCGTATATGTTGGCCAAGGCCTGGCCGTAGGTATCGTGGAAGTGCCCGCTCACCTCAGCGATCGGGTAATGTTTCAAGGCGCGCTCCAGCGCGGCCTGGGCGCGGCGCGGTGTACCGACGCCAATGGTGTCGGCGATGCCGCAGTGGTCGACGCCGATGGACTTCATCAGCTTCACGACGCGCTCGACCTCGTCGGGGCTGACCTCGCCCTGGTAGGGGCAGCCCAGCGCGCAGGAGATCGCCGCGCGCACCTTCAGGCCAGCCTCGTGCGCGGCGGCGACCACGGGGCGAAAGCGCTCGATGCTGGTGGCGATGTCGCAGTTGATGTTGCGCTGGCTGAAGGCCTCGCTGGCCGCGCCGAACACCACCACCTCATGCGGCCGGGTCGGCAAGGCGGCCTGCAGGCCTTGCAGGTTGGGTGTGAGCACCGAGTAGCGCACACCGGCCCGACGCTGGATGCCGGCCATGACCTGGGCGTTGTCAGCCATCTGCGGCACCCACTTGGGGCTGACGAAGCTGGTGACCTCGATCTCGCGGCAACCGGCGGCCTGCAGGCGGTGCACCAGCTCGACCTTGTCGGCGGCTGCGACGGGCTGGGCTTCGTTCTGCAGGCCGTCGCGCGGGCCGACTTCAACCAGGTTGACGTGGATGGGAATCATGGACTGCAGGCCCCGCGTGATCGGCTGGCGACTATATCGGGCACGGCAACAACCCGGCGCCGGCCGCAACGGCCACCGCATTGGGGATGGCGAAGCCGGTCCGCGGAAGCGACACTGGGCAGGAAGACCGCACACACCCCATGGACACGCCACCCCGCATCCCCGCACGGTTCCCCATTGCCGAAAGCATCAGCCGCCGGCTGGAGCGTGACCTCGGCGAGGGCGTGGACGCCCGGCGCATGCTGAACGATCCGCTGTATGCGCGCGACGTGCTGCTGGTGTGCGAGGCCGAGCCCGGGTCCGAGCTGGCCCAGCTGGCAAGGCGGTTCAGGTCGGCCCCGGCCTTCCGCATGCGCGACCCGGCGCCCACCGGACCGGGCGGCGCACCCAGCACGGGCTTTGGCCCGTCGCGGCCCGGGGTGCCGTCGGACCTGTCGGACCTGGCGGCGGGGGCGCCCCGACGCCGCCCCTGGTACTCGCCGGCGCGCTGGCTGGGCCGCTGATTCAACCCGTCAGGGGGCCGCGGCAGGCGGTGCGTCGCGCAGGCGCAGCAACTCGCCGCCTTCGGTCACCTGGTCGCCCACGGCGTAAAGCAACTCGTCCACCACGCCATCGCGCGGCGCGGTCAAGGTGTGCTCCATCTTCATCGCCTCCATCACCGCCAGGGCCTGGCCGCGCTGCACACGCTCGCCCACCGCCGCCAGGAAGGAGATGACCTTGCCGGGCATGGGCGCAGTCAGGCGCCCGGCCTCGCCGGCATGGTCGCCGGCATGCACCAGCGGGTCGAATTCGCTCAGGTGCGCGCTGCCGTGCTCGGTGAAGACGACATAACGGTCGTTGTGCTGGTGCACGCTGAGCCTGTAGCGTGCAGCACCGAGTGTGATGTCGTGCCGCGCCCCGCCCAGGGCCCGTGTCGTGAACGGCCATTCCTGGCCGGCCAGCGACAGCCACGTGCTGCCATCGTGCCGCCGCCGCACGGCCAGCGTGTGCTGGGCGCCGCCGACCTCCAGGCTCAGCCGGCGCTCGGCACCGCCATGCAGGCGCCAGCCGTCGCGGCGCGACCAGGGGTCGGCGCCCTCCTGCGCGGCCTCCACGGCCAGCACGTGGGCGGCCACACTGGCGGCGGCCAGTTCCAGCGGCACGGGCGCGGCCTCGAACAGCGCCGCGTGCTCGCGCTCGATGAGCGCCGTGTCCAGGTCGGCGGTGGCAAAGGCGCGGCTGCCCACGACACGGCGCAGGAAGGCCACGTTGGTGTGCAGGCCCACCAGGTGGGTGTCGCGCAGCGCCGCGTCCAGCCGCGCCAGCGCCTGCGCGCGGTCGGCGCCCCAGACGATGAGCTTGGCGATCATCGAGTCGTAGTGCGGGCTGATGGCGTCGCCTTCGACGAAGCCCGTGTCCACGCGCGCCAGCGTGTCGCTGCGCTCAAAGGCCACGTGCGCCGGCCAGCGCGCCACGTGCAGGGTGCCGGTGGCGGGCAGGAACTGCGCGTCGGGGTTCTCGGCGCAGATGCGGGCCTCGATGGCGTGGCCGCGCATGGGGACCTGGTCTTGCCGCAGCGGCAGTGCCTGGCCGCTGGCCACGCGCAGTTGCCACTCGACCAGGTCCAGCCCGGTGACGGCTTCGGTGACCGGGTGCTCCACCTGCAGCCGGGTGTTCATCTCCATGAAGTAGGCGCGGATGTCACCGTCGTCCAGCTCTTCGGCCACGAACTCGACCGTGCCCGCGCCCACATAGCCCACGGCCTTGGCAGCAGCCACCGCTGCCGCACCCATCTCGGCCCGGCGCGCGGCTGACAGGCCGGGAGCGGGCGACTCTTCCAGCACCTTCTGGTGCCGGCGCTGCACCGAGCAGTCGCGCTCGCCGAGGTGGATGACGTTGCCGTGGCTGTCGCCGAAGACCTGGATCTCGATGTGCCGCGGTCGCAGAACATAACGTTCGACCAGCACATGGGCATTGCCGAAGCTGGCCTGTGCCTCGCGCTGGCACGAGGCCAGTGCGGCGATGAAGTCGGCCGCACGGTCGACCCGGCGCATGCCCTTGCCGCCGCCGCCGCTGCTGGCCTTGATGAGCACGGGGTAGCCAATTGTCTGGGCCTGTTCGGCCAGAAAGGCGGGCTCGTTGTTGTCGCCGTGGTAGCCGGGAACCAGGGGCACGCCGGCTTTTTCCATCAGCGACTTGGCGGCCGACTTGCTGCCCATGGCCGCGATGGCTTCGGCTGGCGGGCCGATGAAGACCAGCCCGGCCGCGGCACAGGCACGGGCAAAGTCTTCGTTCTCGCTCAAGAAACCGTAGCCGGGGTGGATGGCCTGCGCGCCCGTGGCCTGGGCGGCTTCGATGATGCGCTGCCACTGCAGGTAGCTTTCGCGCGCGGTGTTGCCGCCCAGGGGCACGGCCTCGTCGCAGGCGGCGACATGGCGGGCCTGGGCATCGGCATCGGAATACACTGCCACCGTGCGCACGCCCATGTGGCGCGCGGTGGTGGCTACGCGGCAGGCGATCTCGCCGCGGTTGGCGATCAGGATCTTCTTGAACATGTCAGCGGCGCCCGGCCGTCCGAAGACGCTGACGCGCCCCTCGGGGGCAGCGAACGAAGTGAGCTTGGGGTCGTTGCATGCTAATTCACTCCGTTTGAACGCCAGCCCGGCTCGCGCTTGTCGAGAAAGGCCTGCACACCTTCGCGCCCCTCGGCGCTGGAACGGATGTCGGCGATGCGGCGCGCCGTGTCTTCGCG
>JANNWL010000558.1:0-3093 GCA_031414735.1 Burkholderiales bacterium
GCCACCACCGGGCCGGCCAGGGGCCCGCGGCCGGCTTCGTCCACACCAGCCACCAAGCCCGGCGTGCACCACTCGGGGCCGAGTTCCTCAAGCCTGAAGGACTTGCGCGATGGCATCGGTGGCACAGCGCGCGGTGTCGCGGCGCAGCAGGTCGTGGAGTTCATCGAAGCGGCGGGCCAGGCGTTCGACGCCGGCGGGGTCGTCCAGCCAGGCCAGCACGGCGCGCGCCAATGCGTCGGGCTGGCAGTCGTCCTGCAGCAGTTCAGGCACCACGAAGTCACGGCACAGGATGTTGGGCAGGCCGACCCAGGGCTGGTACTTCATGCGCTTCATGATCTGCCAGCTGATCGCGTGCATGCGGTAGCCGATGACCATGGGGCGCTTGAACAGCGCCGCCTCCAGCGTCGCGGTGCCGCTGGCTATCAGCGTCACGTCGCAGGCCGCCAGGGCCTCGTGCGAGCGCCCTTCGAGCAGTTGCAGAGGCACGCCCGGCGCATGCGCGGCCACCAACGGCTCGACCAGCGACCGCAAGCCCCCGGCCACGGGGAGCACGAAGCGCAACGCCGGTCGCCGGCGGTGCAGGCGGGCGGCCGCTTGCAGAAAGACCGGGGCGATGTACTCGATCTCCGATCGCCGGCTGCCGGGCAGCACAGCCACTACCTCGTCCTTGTCACCCAGCCCCAGCGCGGCACGGCTGGCCGCGCGCGGCGGCACCTGCGGGATGGCGTCGGCCAGAGGATGCCCCACATAGCTGGCCGGCACGCCGTGGGCACGCAGCAGGTCGGGCTCGAAGGGAAACAGGCACAGGACATGGTCGACGCTGGCGGCCATCTTGCGCACGCGCCCGCCGCGCCAGGCCCACACCGACGGGCACACGAAGTGGATGGACGGAATGCCTGCCACCTTCAGCCGCGCTTCCAGACCGAGGTTGAAGTCCGGCGCATCCACACCGATGAAGGCCGCGGGGGGGTCGGCCAGCAGACGCACGGCCAGTTCCTGCCGGATGCCCGAGATCTCGCGGTAGTGGCGCAGCACCTCGACATAGCCGCGAACGGCCAGCTTGTCGTGCGGCCACCAGGCCGTGAAGCCCTGCTCGGCCATGCGCGGGCCGCCGATGCCCTGAGCCATGAGGCCGGGCCAGCGCTGGCGCAGGCCGCCCATCAGCAACCCGGCCAGCAGGTCGCCCGAGGCCTCCCCGGCAACCATGGCCAGCCTCATCCCCGTCACGTGTGCTCAGCGCGCGATGCCGCGCGTCGACGCTGCCAGGAAGTCGAGCAGCAACCGCACATCGCCGTCGCCCTCGGGCACAGCACCGTGCAGCGCGGCAATCGCCTGGCGCGCCAGCTCCAGCGTCAGGCCTTCGCGGTACAGCAGCCGGTGCATCTGCTTGACCTGGGCGATGCGCTCGCGCGAAAAGCCGCGCCGCCGCAGGCCCTCGGCGTTGATGCCGGGCACCGACAGCGGGTTGCCCGCCGCGGTCATGAAGGGCGGCACGTCCTGCGATACATGGCTCTGGAAGCCGGTCATTGCATGCGCACCGATCTTGCAGAACTGGTGCACGCCCGTCAGGCCGCCGATGAAGCCCCAGTCGCCCACCTGCACGTGACCCGCAAGCGTGGCGTTGTTGGCCAGGATCGTGCGGTTGCCGACCTGCACGTCGTGGGCGATGTGCACGTAGGCCATGATCCAGTTGTCGTCGCCCACGCGGGTGACGCCCACGTCCTGCGCCGTGCCGCGGTTGAAGGTGCAGAACTCTCGCACCGTGTTGCGGTCACCGATGACCAGTCCAGTGGGCTCGCCGCGGTACTTCATGTCCTGCGGTGCGGCGCCCAATGCGGCGTGCGAGAAGATGCGGTTGTCGCGGCCGATGGTGGTCGGCCCCTCGATCACGCAGTGCGCGCCGACCATGGTGCCCGCGCCGATCTTCACGTCGGGGCCGATCACAGCGTACGGGCCCACACTCACATCCGCTGCCAACTCGGCAGCGCGGTCGACCACCGCCGTGGCGTGGACCTGGGCCATGGCGTCAGGCTACCTTGCGCATGGTGCACATCAGTTCGGCCTCGACAGCGGTGTGGCCGTCTACGCTGGCGCGCGTCTTGTACTTGTAGATGCCGGCCTTGGCGCGGTCGATGCGCGCCTCCAGGATCAGCTGGTCGCCGGGGCCCACCGGCCGCTTGAAGCGCGCGCCGTCGATGCCCACGAAGTACACCACCGTGTCTTCACCTGGGTCGGTGCCCAGGGATTCAAAGGACAGCAAGGCCGCGGCCTGGGCCAACGCTTCGAGCATCAGCACCCCGGGCATGACCGGGCGCGACGGGAAGTGGCCACCGAAGAAGGGCTCGTTGATGGTGACGTTCTTGAGCGCCTTGATGCGCACGTCTTTCTCGAATTCCAGCACCCGGTCGACCAGCAGGAACGGGTAGCGGTGGGGCAGCTTGCGCAGGATGTGCTGGATGTCCATCATGGTGTTTTGTTCTTTTCAAGGGCGCGCAGACGCTCGCGCAGGGAGTACAGCTGGCGCAGCGTGGCCGCGTTCTTTTCCCAAGACGCATTGTCATCGAAGGGAAACAGGCCGCTGTACTGGCCCGGCTTGTGGATGGACCGCGTGATGACCGTGGCCGCCGTGATGTGCACGTGGTCGCACAACTCCAGGTGCCCGAGGATGATGGCGCCGCCGCCCGCCGTGCAATGCCGGCCGATGCGCGCACTGCCCGCCACCCCCACGCAGCCAGCAAAGGCGCTGTGGGCACCGACACGCACGTTGTGACCGATCTGCACCAGGTTGTCGAGCTTGACGCCGTCCTCGACCACGGTGTCGTCCAGCGCGCCCCGGTCGATGCAGGTGTTGGCGCCGATCTCGACGTCGTCGCCGATCACCACCGCGCCGAGCTGCTCGATCTTTTCCCAGCGGCCCTCGGTCGGCGCGAAGCCGAAGCCGTCGGCGCCGATCACGGCGCCGCTGTGCACGATGCCGCGCGCGCCCATGCGGCAGGCGTCTCCGAGCACGACACGCGGCTTGAGCCAGCTGCCCGCGCCCAGTTCGGCGCCCTCGCCGACATGGCATTGCGCGCCGACGACCGCGCCCGCGCC
>JANNWL010000559.1:0-2041 GCA_031414735.1 Burkholderiales bacterium
CATCCACAGGCCCGTGAACGGCATGGCCTCGAACACGTCGCCGCCGGCCTGCCTGAACTGCGCGGCGCCGTTCGTGCCCGAGCGGCGCCCCTACTGCCCGGAATGCGGGCAGGAAACCCGGCTGACACCGCCCACGCTGCGCGACCTGGCGCAGCAGTTCGGTGGCGCGTACGTGTCCACCGAAGGCGCCTTGTGGCGCACGCTCAGGCTGCTGTTGCTGCGACCGGGCGAGTTGACGGCGCAGTACCTGGCCGGGCGGCGCAAGCAGTTCGTGCAGCCCTTGCGGCTGTACCTCACCGTCAGCGTTCTGGTGCTGCTGCTGGCCCGGCTGATGGACGCCGGCGGGCCATTGGCGGGCGTCGACGACCCGCAGATGGTTGCGTCGCTGCATTCCGAGAAGCCCTCGGTGCGGTTGACCTTTTACGGCCCGACAGTGGGTCTGACGGACGGTGTGTTCTTCTGCGACGGCTTTCCGGCGCTGATGTGCCAGCGTTTTCGCACGGTCATCCAGACCGACCCGCCGGCCTTCCTGGTCAAGCTGCGCGCCATCAACGACCGCGTGGTCGGCAGCTGGGGGATGGTGATGTTCCTGCTGCTGCCGTTGTTCACGCTGGGGCTGGCGCTCGTCTACCGCAACCGGCGTCTGGCCTACACCGAACATCTGGTGCACGCGCTGCACCTGCACACCTTCTGGTTCATCGTTCTGGCGGCGATGCTGGTGCGGGTCTCCTGGGTGACGGTGGTCGGCCTGCTGCTGATGGTGGCCTACACCCTGTGGGCCGGGCGGCGCGTGTACGGTGGTCGCTGGTGGCCGCGGCTGGTTCGCGGGCTGACGTTGACGCTGTTTTATGCGTTGCTGTTTGGACTGGCCGTGCCCTTGTCCCTGATGGTGGCTGTGCTGGTGTGACTGACACACCGCAGCCGCCCAATGTGCCGCTGTAGAGTTCCCGACCATGCACCGGCCCGCCACCCCACGCTTGCTGTTGGCCTTTGAAGACGAAGCCGACCTGGCGCGTCGACTGGCCCAGGCCCTCGCATGCGATTGGTCGATCGTCGACAGGCACGTTTTTCCCGACGGCGAAACCCGCCTGCGCCTGCCCCCGGTGCTGCCAGCCCAGGTGGTGCTGTTGCGGGGGTTGCAGCAACCGAATGCCAAGCTGGCCGAGCTGATGCTGGCCGCCATGGCCGCGCGCGAGCTGGGTGCCGCGCACCTCACCCTCGTCAGCCCCTACCTGGCCTACATGCGCCAGGACATGGCCTTCACCCCCGGCGAGGTGGTCAGCCAGCGCCACTTGGGGCGGGCGTTGGCGCAGTGGTTCGATGCCGTCGTCACGGTCGATCCACATTTGCACCGCGTGGCCACCATGGACGAGGTCGTGCCCGCGCGGCGCGGTCTGGCGCTCACCGCGGCGCCGCTGCTGGGCGCCTGGGTGGCCGGGCAGGTGCCCGGCGCCTTGCTGCTCGGCCCGGACGAAGAAGCCGCGCAGTGGGTGCGCCGGGCCGCCGAGGCACACGGGCTGGACCACGCCGTGTGTCGCAAACAGCGGCATGGCGACCGCGATGTCGAGGTCGCCTTGCCGGCCGTGCCTGTGCAGGGCAGGGCGGTGGTGTTGTTCGACGACGTGGCCAGCACGGGCCGCACGCTGGTGATGGCCGCGCGGGGCGCCCTGGCGGCGGGGGCCCGCAGCGTCGACGTCGCCGTGACCCATGCGCTCTTTGTGGGCGACGCGATGGCAGCGCTGCGCGCTGCGGGCGTTGGCCACGTCTGGAGCAGCGACTGCGTGCCTCATGCGAGCAACGCGGTGTCGGTGGTGCCCTTGCTGAGCATGGCCCTGGACGGGTTGCACCGGGCAGAGCTGCCGCAGATTCTATAATTTGGACTTTTCGCCCACACTCTTAACGACCCTGCCGCACCCGTGAAATTCATCGTCGACAACTGGATTCTTCTGCTCGTGGCCTTCGTCTCCGGCGCCATGCTGGTCTGGCCGTTGATGCGCAAGGGCGGCGGCAATGGCGCTGTCGGGACGTCCGAAGCCGTGCG
>JANNWL010000560.1:0-1817 GCA_031414735.1 Burkholderiales bacterium
CGCTTGAGCGAGGGGTTAGGCCTCAATGCGCGATACATGGGCGATCGTGGCGAGTGCTGCCTCAAGGGGTGCATGTTCGTCTCGCGGGACACTCTCCCACGCTGCGTCTGCGGTTCCTGCTGCCTTGTGAAGGTGAACAAAGTTGCGGACCTCTTGAAGTGACTTGACCTGTGGCCAGACGACGGCGACATCGGGCCTTGGAAGTGCAGAGTCTTCCCACGCAGCGATGACATTGCCGAAGGTCCTGCGGCGGGGATCTCTGTTCAAGGTGTAGCCACGCAGTTCTGCCAGTGCACGCAAGGCGGCTTCAACAATCGAAGCCGCAACCAAGATTGCTGCTTTGACCGCACCGGCGCGTACAGAGAGTCCGAGTTCGTAAGCGTACGGGGGAGCGGATGCCTTACCTGCCTGAGTGTGCCGCAGGTTCGTCAGCATGTAGAGGTGGAACTGAAGGTACTGCTCTTCCGCAGCGATCGCATACTGTACTTCGGGGTTCTTGAGATGCTGCCATTTGAAGACGGCGACAGATTTCAGCGGCTGAATCTCGAGTGTCGGGTTCTGGAAGAAGAAGTCTGCTGCCATGTGATTTTGAGGCCTAACGTTCGAGCTAAGCGGGCGACGACGGCAGGACGCCAGGCCCGGGCCGGTGAAAATGTACCGCGTACCACCGGCCCGGGCCTGGTGGCCTGCCGTTGGCGCTCCGCTTGAGCGAGGGGTTAGGCCTCGCTTGTAACACTGCGCGTCCAAGTAATTGGTTCGGTTGCATGAGGACGACGCCCCGTGACGTCGGCAAGTAGAGTGTCGCTGGACTTCAGGGACGAGACGTTCTTCTCTGTTATGCCTGCAAGTGGGATCTTTACACGCCAGTACCAGGGCGCCTCGCTCACCGTTCTTCTCTTCCAACTGAGGTAAAGAAATCGGCTTTGTGGTGTGCCATGAACGAACGGCCCGCGAAAGTCTAGTCCTCTTTCGTCTATGCGCGCTTCAACCGCACACTCGAAGTAAACCGCTCCAGCTTTGGTCATTCGCCCGGCGTGAACAGTCTGAGCCTTGTCTTGGATACCAATGTCCAGTACTCCCTCGCTCGCGGGAGTTTCAGGCATCGACTTGCAAGCTAGCCGAATCGTGATCGACTTGGTGGAGGTTACAGCCATAGTGCATTCGGTGGGTGGAAGGGCGAAGGAAGTTGGTTGCGAGGCCTAACGTTCGAGCTAAGCGGGCGACGACGGCGTGGTGTGCTGGACAGCACGCGCAAACTGGGCCGCAGGCCCAGCGCTTGATGGCCAGCGCGACATGCCGTTGGCGCTCCGCTTGAGCGAGGGGTTAGGCGTCGCTGCGCTCGCCATGCAGGACAAGCTGTGTCAATGCATTGACCTGACGCCGCAAACGCCTGATCTCAAAGTACAGATAGGGCATCGCGGCCGCGCCGGCGGCGAGCAGTACTCCCGCTGCAACTGGCAGCTCTTGCCATTTGGACGAAAACATGACGACTGCGCCTGCTGCGAGGCCACAGCACGCTTGCTCCCACCAGCTCGCCTTACTCTCTGACAAATCTTCCCGAGCCGCTGTGTCGCGGTTGAGTGCCTTTGCCGCGAGTCTCAGCTCGGCTTCTGTCATTGGTGTCATGTGCGGTTCCAGTTTCCTAGTCGGTCGTTAGAGTAGCCGATGCGCTCCTTTGCTGCCACAGTGTCTGCTATCCGTGTTCGACGTGCGGTGGGTGCAGGACGCTCCTTTGCAAGCGAGAGGACGGCAATTTCTTCTGTGGAGTGGGTGAGCCGAAGCTTGAGGTTGCGACGCCTAACGTAGAGCTAAGCGGA
>JANNWL010000561.1:0-1921 GCA_031414735.1 Burkholderiales bacterium
CAGTCCACCATGCTCACCGGCATGGCGCCGCGCGACCACGGCATCGTGGCCAATGGCTGGTACTTCCGCGACCTGTCGGAAGTCTGGCTTTGGCGCCAATCGAACAAGCTGGTGCAGGGCGAAAAGATCTGGCAGGCGGCCAGGAAACGCGACCCGTCTTTCACCTGTGCCAAATTGTTCTGGTGGTACAACATGTACGCCGATGTGGACTTCGCCGTCACGCCCCGACCCATGTACCTGGCCGACGGCCGCAAGCTGCCCGACATCCACACCCACCCGGCCGAGCTGCGCGACGAATTGCAGGGCGCCCTGGGCGACTTCCCGCTGTTCCGCTTCTGGGGCCCCGGCGCCGACATCGAGTCCAGCCGCTGGATTGCCGCCAGCGCGTTGCACATCCTCGAAAAACAGCGTCCCACGCTCACGCTGGTCTACCTGCCACACCTGGACTACGACCTGCAGCGCTTCGGTCCCAACCATCCCGGTATCCCGGCGCAGGTGGCAGCCGTGGACGCGCTGTGCGGGCCGCTCATCGACAAGGCCCAGGCTATGGGGGCGCATGTGGTCGCACTGTCGGAGTACGGCATCACCGAGGTGTCGCGGCCGGTGCACATCAACCGCGCACTGCGCCAGGCCGGCTGGCTCAAGGTGCGGCTGGAACGCGGCCGCGAGCAGCTTGATGCCGGCGCCTCGGACGCCTTCGCCGTGGCCGACCACCAGATCGCCCACGTCTACGTGTCCCGGCCCGAACTGTTGCCTGATGTAGCAGCTTGCCTGGCCGCGCTGCCCGGCGTGGAGACGGTGCTGGACGGGGCCGGCAAACAGGCTGCCGGGCTGGACCATGCCCGCTCGGGCGAACTCGTGGCGGTGGCGCGCGCCGACAGCTGGTTCACCTACTACCACTTCCTCGACGACGACCGGGCGCCGGACTTCGCACGCACGGTCGAGATCCACCGCAAGCCCGGCTACGACCCGGCCGAGTTGCTGTTCGACCGCAAGCTGGCCTTCCCCAAGCTCAAGGTCGCTTCGCGCCTGGCGCGCAAGGCACTCGGCATGCGCTACTTGATGGACGTGATCGGCCTGGACGCCAGCGTGGTGCGGGGCTCGCACGGCCGCCCGACCGACCGCGCCGCGGACGGGCCGCTGTTCATCACCAGCGCCCCTGAGCTGCTGGGCGACGGGCCCGTGCCTGCGGCTGCCGTCAAGCAGTTGCTGCTGGACCACGTGTTTGGGGTGGCGGCATGACACCCGCCACGCTGCTGCAGCAGTGGCTGGCGCAGCGGCTGGACGCAGCCGCGGCCACCTGGCTGCGCGAGTCGGTGGCCGGTCTGGCCGACGGCGGCAGCGACCGCGACCTGTACCGCCTGGTCAGCCTGGTGTCACGCAAGCTGGGCAAGGCGCCGCTGGCGCTGGATGCCGCGGCGCTGGCCGCCGCCGCGCAGACGCGCCTGGGCTGGGACCCCTTGCCGTGGACGGTCGACCAGGCTGCTCGCGTGTTGCTGCTGCTGTCCACTGGGGCCGACGGCGAGCGCTTCGCAACGCGGCTGGATGCCTTGTGCGCCACCGCCGATGTGGACGAACTGGTCGCCTTCTACCGCGGCTTGCCGCTCTACCCCGATGCACCCCGCCACCGTGCGCGCGCGGCCGAGGGCGTGCGCTCGAACATGCGCGTCGTGTTCGAAGCCGTGGCCCACGGCAACCCCTACCCGGCCGAACAACTGCCCGACGAGGCCTGGAACCAGATGGTGCTGAAGGCGTTGTTCGTGGGCAGTGCGCTGCACCCCATCACCGGGCTGGACCGGCGCGCCAACCCTGCGCTGGCGCGCATGCTGGGCGACTACGCGCACGAGCGCTGGGCAGCCCGTCGCAGCATTAGCCCGGAACTCTGGCGCTGCGTGGGTCCGTTCGCCAGCGGCGCGTTGCT
>JANNWL010000562.1:0-1842 GCA_031414735.1 Burkholderiales bacterium
TAGCGTCGCGCCTGGGCATGCTGCCCACGGTGGCCGAGTACGCCGAGGCCATGGGCATCATCAACAAGGACAACGCCAGCGTCTACAAGTACATGAACTTCGATCAGATCGAGGAGTACGCGGAGACGGCCAAGGGCGTGATGGCCTGAAGAGGAACACGACCATGCCCGCCACCATCAAGCACGCCTACGCCAAGACGCTGAAGACCTTCCGCACCGCCCGCGGGAAGGAGGGGAAGTTCTTCTCCCTGCCCGCGCTGGCCAAGACCTATCCCGGCGTGAGCCGGCTGCCCATCAGCATCCGCATCGTGCTGGAAAGCGTGCTGCGCAACTGCGACGGCAAGAAGGTCACGGCTGAGCACGTCAAGCAGCTCGCCACCTGGGGCGCCACCGCCGAGCGCAAGGACGAGATCCCGTTCGTCGTGGCCCGTGTGGTGCTGCAGGACTTCACCGGCGTGCCGCTGTTGGCCGACCTGGCCGCCATGCGCAACGTGGCCGAAAAGATGGGTCGCGACCCCAAGCGCATCGAGCCGCTGGTCCCGGTCGACCTGGTGGTGGATCACAGCATCATGATCGATCACTTCGGTACGAAGAAGTCGCTGGACCTGAACATGAAACTGGAGTTCCAGCGCAACCAGGAGCGCTACAAGTTCATGAAGTGGGGCATGGGCGCCTTCGACACCTTCGGCGTCGTGCCGCCGGGCTTTGGCATCGTGCACCAGGTGAACCTGGAGTACCTGGCGCGCGGTGTGCACAAGGCCGGCAAGGGCCCGCAGGCCGTCTACTACCCAGACAGCCTGGTCGGGACCGACAGCCACACCACCATGATCAACGGCATCGGCGTCGTGGCCTGGGGCGTGGGCGGCATCGAGGCCGAGGCCGGCATGCTGGGCCAGCCGGTGTACTTTCTGACGCCCGACGTGGTGGGCATGGAGCTCACCGGCAAGCTGCGCGAAGGCGTCACCGCCACCGACCTGGTGCTGACCGTGACCGAGATCCTGCGCCGCGAAAAGGTGGTGGGCAAGTTCGTCGAGTTCTGCGGCGAAGGCACGCGCACGCTGAGCCTGCCCGACCGCGCCACCATCGGCAACATGGCGCCTGAATATGGCGCCACGATGGGCTTCTTCCCGGTCGACGAGAAGACCATTGAATACTTCGAGGGCACGGGCCGCACCCAGGCCGAGATCGAAGCCTTCGAGGCCTACTTCAAGGCGCAGAAGATGTTCGGCGTGCCGATGGCTTCCGAGATCGATTACACGCGGGTCGTCAAGCTCGACCTGGCCACGGTCACGCCCAGTCTGTCCGGCCCCAAGCGGCCGCAGGACCGCATCGAACTGGGCCACGTGGCCACCAAGTTCACCCAGCTCTTCAGCGCGGGCGCGGCCGACAACGGCTTCAACCAGCCGGCCGAGAAGCTGGGGCGGGCGATCGTCACGCCCTCGGGCCTGGAGATTCGCAACGGCGACGTGCTCATTGCCGCCATCACCAGCTGCACCAACACCAGCAACCCCGGCGTGCTGCTGGCCGCGGGCCTGCTCGCCAAGAAGGCCGTGTTGGCCGGGCTGAGGGTGAAGAAACATGTGAAGACCTCGCTGGCGCCGGGCTCGCGCATCGTCACCGAATATCTGGAGAAGGCCGGCCTGCTGCCCTACCTGGAGCAGCTGGGCTTCAGCGTGGCGGCCTATGGCTGCACCACCTGCATCGGCAATGCCGGCGACCTGACGCCAGAGATCAACGAGGCCATCACACGCAGCGACCTGGTGTGCGCCGCCGTGCTCTCGGGCAACCGCAACTTCGAGGCGCGCATCCACCCCAACCTGAAGGCCAACTTCCTGGCCAGCCC
>JANNWL010000563.1:0-2385 GCA_031414735.1 Burkholderiales bacterium
GCCATCACCGCCATCGGGCTGGACGTGGGCGGCGTGGACTTCCTGTGCCCCGACATCACCGAGAGCTACAAGAAGGTGGGCGGCGGCATTTGCGAGGTCAACGCCGCGCCAGGCTTCCGCATGCACGTGGCGCCCAGCGTGGGCACGCCGCGCGACGCGGCCGGGCCGGTCATCGACATGCTGTTCCCGCAGGGCACCGCGTCGCGCGTGCCGATCGCCGGCATCACCGGCACCAACGGCAAGACCACCACCAGCCGCATGCTGGCGCACATCACCAAGATGGCCGGCTTCACGCCGGGGCTGACCACCACCGACGGCGTCTACATCGACGGCCAGCGCACGGTGGAAGGCGACATGACGGGGCCGGTGGCCACGCGCATGGTGCTGGCCGACCCGAAAATCGACATCGCCGTGCTCGAACTCGCGCGCGGCGGCCTGCTGCGCGCCGGCATGGGCGTGCCCTTCATCAACGTCGGCGCGGTGCTCAACGTGAAGAGCGACCACCTGGGCATGAAGGGCATCGACACACTGGAGCAACTGGCCGAAGTGAAGCGCATCGTGGTCGAGGTGGCGCGCGACTGCGCGGTCCTCAACGCCGACGACGAAAACGTCATCCGCATGAGCGCGCACACCGACGCCAAGCATCTTTGCTATGTCACGACCAATCCTCAGCCGGGTTTGACAAATGAGGTGGTGCGAGAGCACATCCGCGCCGGCGGCCGTGCCTGCGCGCTGGAGCATGGCGTGAACGGCCAGATGATCACGCTCTACGACAAAGGCAGGCACATCCCGCTGATGTGGACCCACCTGATCCCGGCCACGATGGAAGGCCGCGCCATGCACAACGTGCAGAACGCGATGTTTGCGGCCGCAGTCGCCTTCAGCCTGGACATCAAGCTCGACGCCATCCGCCAGGGCCTGCGCACCTTCGACACCACCTTTTTCCAGGCCCCGGGCCGCATGAACGTGTACGACGAGCACCCGTTCAAGGTGATCTTCGACTACGCCCACAACGCCCACGCCGTGGGCGTGATGGCCGACCTGGCCGAGCGGTTGGACGTGCGCGGCCGGCGCATCGTGGTGGTGGCCGGGCCGGGCGACCGGCGCGACGAGGACATTCGCGACATCGCCCGCGCCGTGGCCGGCCGCTTCGACCATTACATCTGCCGCCGCGACGATGGCCTGCGCGGCCGCGCCAGCGACGAGGTGCCGCAGATGATCGCCGCCGTGCTGCGTGAACAAGGCGTGCCCGATGACGCCATCACGCTCATCCCCGACGAACAAGAAGCCATCGACGCCGCCTTGCGCATGGGCCAGCCGGGCGACCTGCTGCTGGTGTTCGCCGACGCGCTGACGCGCAGCTGGAAACAGGTCACCAAGTTCCGCGCCGACCCGGCCACGGCCAACTCGGCAGCGCCCACCGTGAAGAAGTCGCCCATCGCCGTCGGTGCCGAGCCGGCTGCAAGCGCGCCCGCCGCGCCGCTGCACGACGACGACGCACTGCAGGCCGCCGGCTTCATCCGCGACGAGCGCGGGCTGCGCTTTGTCGGCGAGGCGTCGGACTAGGTGCCGATGACCGCGGCCGACGAGCTCCCTCTCGCCTTCGACGACTCGCGCCGCCTGCCCGGCCCCAACCGCTGGTTCGCGACACCGGCGGTGGTGTTGACGGCACTGACCTCGGCGGCTTCTGACGATCTGGCACTGCAAGCCTGGGCCGGGCGCGTGCAGGCCCTGTGTGCGGCGCTGCACTGGCCCGATCCGCAACCGCACGCGCAGCGCCACGGCAGCACGGCCACGCTGGCCTGGGTTGCGCCCGAAGACCTGCTCTTCACCGCCACCGAAGTCAACGAGTGGGCCTGGGAACGCAGCGCCGATGAGCACACCGCGCTTGCGGCGCAAGGCTTGCACCCGACGCAGCCCCCGGACGGCCGGGCTGCGGCCGTGGCCGACGGGTTCCGCGCCCGCGCGCGCACCGAGCATGCGGGCCCGCTGGTGCGGCTGCGGGCGGCCGCGCTGCAGCGTGGCGTGCCCGTGTTCGAAGACGACGACACCATGTCGCTGGGCGCCGGCAGCGGCAGCCGCAGCTGGCCCCGCGCCGCGCTGCCGCTTTCCATGGACGTGCCCTGGCCGGCGCTGCACGACGTGCCCACGCTGCTGGTCACCGGCAGCAACGGCAAGACCACCACCACCCGGCTGTTGGCCGCCATGGCCGACGCTGCGGGCTTTACCGTGGGCAGTTGCAGCACCGAAGGCGTGGTGGTGGCCGGGCAGACGCTGCACAGCGGCGACTACGCCGGCCCGGCCGGCGCACGCGCCGTGTTGCGCCACCGCGCCGTGCAGCTGGCGGTGCTGGAAACCGCACGCGGCGGCATCCTGCGCCGCGGC
>JANNWL010000564.1:0-2823 GCA_031414735.1 Burkholderiales bacterium
TCGCCCGACCCGCTCGAGCCCGAAAAGCACTGGGGCCTGTTCACCGTGGACCGCAAGCCCAAACTGGTGATGCAGGCGCTGTACCCGGAGCTGCTGCCGCAGGCCACTGCAGAAAGCACACCATGACCCCAGCCACCACAAGCCCGTCTCACAAGGTGCCTTTCGGCCACAAGATCGCCTTCGGCCTGGGCATGCTGGCCAACCAGATGTTCCCGGCCGCGCTGGGCATTTTCATGGTCGTGCTGGTGCAGGACATGGGCTTCCCGACCTGGATGTGGGGCATCCTGTTCTTCCTGCCGCGGGCCTACGACGCGATCCTCGACCCGATCATGGGTTTCATCTCCGACAACACGCGTTCGAAGTGGGGCCGACGCCGGCAGTACGTGTTCATCGGCGCCATCATGTTGGGCGTCGGCTTCATCGCGATGTGGCAGCTGCACCGCGCCGACGGCATCCCCTACAACTTCGCCTACTTCCTGTTCTGGTCGCTGGTGTTCTTCACCGGGCTGACGGTCTTCAGCATCCCGTACGTGGCCATGGGCTACGAGATGAGCGACGACTTCCACGAGCGCACCAGCATCATGGCCGTGGCACAGTGGATAGGCCAATGGGCCTGGGTCATCGCACCGTGGTTCTGGGTCGTGATGTACGACAAATCGTGGTTCCCGAACGCCGACACCGCCGCGCGCACGCTGTCGGTCTGGGTCGGCATCGCTTGCATGTTGCTGGCCATGGTGCCGGCCATCTTCCTGCCCAGCCGTTCGACGCTGAACGACACGCACCTCGTCCCGCTGACCCTGGCGAACATCGGCACCGGATTCAAGGAACTGCTGGCCGGCTTCAAGGAAGCCTTCGGTTGCGTGCCCTTCCGCAAGCTGTGCGGCGCCACCTTCCTGATCTTCAACGCCTTCAACACCGTGGCGGCGTTCTCCTTCTTCATCGTCGTCTACCACCTCTTCAATGGCGACACCGCGGCCGCCTGGATCTGGCCCACCTTGTTCGGCAGCGTCGGTGCGCTGGTCACCACCTTCGCGGTCATCCCCACCGTGGCCTGGATGTCGAAGAAGACGGGCAAGAAGACGGCATTCATGCTGTCGCAGGGCATCTCGCTGCTGGGCTACGTGCTGCTGTGGTTCCTGATGGTGCCCGGCAAGCCCTGGATGTTCATGTTTGCGCTGCCCTTTTTCTCGTTCGGCATCGGCGGCCTGTTCACGATCATGATGTCGATGACAGCCGACGTCTGTGACCTCGACGAGCTGGCCACCGGCAAGCGCCGCGAAGGCATCTTCGGCGCCATCTACTGGTGGATGGTGAAGCTCGGCTTTGCCGTCGCCGGCCTGCTCAGCGGCGCCATCATGGCCTTCGTGGCCTTCACGCCGGGCGCGCCCGTGCAGCCGGCAGGCGCGGTGGACGGCTTGCGGCTGTTCTACTCCGGCGTACCCATCCTTGGCACGCTGGTGGCGATGTGGATCATGCGCAACTACGACCTCGACGAGAAGCGCGCCATGGAGGTCAATGCCGAGCTCGAGCGGCGCCGGTCGCGCGGCAAAGGGTCCTCGTCGTCACAGGGGTCCGGCGTCCGGCCCTGGCTGGCCGACCACGGCCTGCTGCTGCCGGGTACCGAGCCGTCGCCGCTGGCCGGCAAAGCAACCGCCGAGATTCGTGCCCTGTACGCCGAGCAGTTTGAGCGCGGCCTGTACGGCCTGTGCTTCAGCGCCTACACGCAGGGCCAGCGCGCTGGCGACCTGATCACCGAGGCGCAGGTGCGCCGGCGCATCGAGCTGATTGCGCCGCACACGCGCTGGGTGCGTTCCTTCGCCTGCACCGAGGGCCATGAGCTGATTCCCCGCCTGGCCCGCGAGAAGGGTCTGAAGACGATGGTGGGTGCCTGGATCAGCGCCGACCGCGCCCGCAACGAACGCGAGATAGCGGCGCTGATCGATCTGGCGCGCGAGGGCCTGGTCGGTGTCGCGGTGGTCGGCAACGAAGTCCTGCTGCGCAGCGAACTCTCAGAGCAGACACTGATCGACTATGTGGCGCGCGTGAAGGCCGCCCTGCCCGCAGACGTGCCGGTGGGCTGCGTCGACGCCTACTTCCATTTCCTCGAGCGGCCGGCGCTCACGGCCGCCTGCGACGTGCTGCTGCCCAACTGCTACCCCTTCTGGGAAGGTGCGGGCATCGACGTCGCCGCGCAGTACCTGCGCCGCATGCACGGGCTGGTCAAGGCCGCCGGGGGCGACAAGCCGGTCATCGTCACCGAAACCGGTTGGCCGGCCAGCGGCCAGGCCGTGGCCGGGGCCGTGCCATCGGCCGACAACGCCATGCGCTACTTCATCGACGTGCAGCAGTGGGGCCGTGGCGAAGGCATCAAGCTGTTCTACTTTTCGTCGTTTGACGAGCCGTGGAAGCTCGGCTCGGAAGGCGAAGTGGGCACGCAATGGGGCCTGTGGGACAAGGACGAGCGGCCCAAGTACGGGCTTGCCGGGGGCGCTGGAGCAAGGTCGGCAGGATGAGATCGGCATGAGCGCCGGCCGCTGGCACGCCGCACTTTGTCTGACCCTGCTGGGCCTGCTGCAGGCCTGCGGCGGTGGCGGCGGGGCCACGCCCCTGGTGCCTGCGCCGGCCCCGGCACCCGCACCCGCACCCGCACCCAGCAGTGTGCCGGCCGGCCACGTCCTGGTCTGGTCGGACGAGTTCGACACCGCCGGCCTGCCCGACCCGTCGCGCTGGGGCTACGACACCGACCGCAACCGCGCCGGCTGGTACAACAACGAACGCCAGTACTACGCCGCCGCGCGCGCCGAGAACGCCGTCGTCGCCAAC
>JANNWL010000565.1:0-6016 GCA_031414735.1 Burkholderiales bacterium
GGCGATACGAGCTTGCAGCAGGCAGCGCCTGCGCAACTCCACGATCAGCAGCGCCTTGGTCGGCTCGATGGCGCGTGGCGACTTCGCCGGCCGCGACGACGCATCGGCCAGCGCCGCCTCACCGCCAGCGAGGAAGCGGCCAACGGCGCACTCAGACCCCCAACGATGATGTCGTTGACCATTTCGATTCGACGGACGTACGTGAGTCGGGCATGCTTATGGCTGTTCATTCGGTTGGCATGGTGGGCGACGGCGTCAACGATGCGCCGGCGCTTACACAGACCAATGTGGGATTCGCCATCGGCGCCGGCACCGGCACCGACGTGGCGATGGAAAGCGCCGACGTGGTGCTGATGAAGAGCGACCCCTACGACATCGTCGGTGCCATCGAACTGTCACGCGCCACGGTACGCAAGATGCACCAGAACCTGTGGTGGGCGGTGGGCTACAACACGATTGCGTTTCCGCTCGCGGCCGGCGTGTTGTACCCGTTAGTGCTGAGTCCGGAGGTCGCTGCAATTTCAATGTCAGGCAGCACGCTGATCGTCGCCATCAATGCGCTGATGCTGAAGCGCACCAAGCTGGCAGGCATCCGCCAGCCGGGCAAGATGGCGGATTCCGACAAGCCCGCAGCGTCCGCGAGCCCGCAGGTGGCGCATGTGGCGACAACGCCTGCAGGGGCCTGGGGCTCTACTTCATCGCCGTGCGGCCGCCACTCTTGCCGGAAGACACGCGCTTCATGGGAGCCAACGTCGCCCAAATTCAGGCCGCTTTACCCGGTCTGGAAGGCTGGTTGAAGAAGGTGTTCACCGTCATGGGCGGATTCATGGCCGGCACCGGCGTGCTCACGGTGTTTGTGGCCACCGTCGCCATGCCACCCAATTTGAACGGCACGTCTTGGGCTATCGCCCTTGCAGGCGCATTGACGGTCGCACTGATGAGCGTGACCAACTTTGCGCTCGACTCCGACTTCAAGTGGCTGCTGCTGGCTCCGGCCGCGACCTGGCTTGGCGGCCTCGTTCTTCAGCTCAGGCGACGTTGACCCGATGTCTGACGGCCGGCAAGCGTGTGAAGCTCGTTAGCTGAGTGAAGGACACCGCGTGCTCATCCAGTCAACTGCTTTAGCGGCAGAGCGCGGCGCGAAACCCGTTACGTCTGGCGGCAAGATGCCCCACCGCACCGACCGCAGAATCTGCCGAGAGCAGGCCAGGACCGAGGCCGGCAGTTTCATCGTGACCGGCATCCACTGCCAGCACCACGGCAAGGACGAACACAGGATCGTCAACGATGGCGACCTCGTCTTCATGCAAAACGGTTCGATGACCGATGTCTCCAGCTTGGGATCGATGTCGAAGCCGCCAGCCCTGCTGACCAAGGCCGACAGCGGTGGTTGGACGCTCTGGGAGAAGTTGGCGCAAGGTCGGCCGGAGTTTGGCAACCCCGCAGCCTTCAACAGCTGCGTCGCGCAGTCGTGCCGGGAGTCTTTCACCGTCACCTTGAAGACAACCGCCTTCTTCGACAGCATGAATCAATTCAGCGGCAACGAGGCAGGAACCGGCGGCCTGGTGACCTTCAAGGATTCGAACTGGCTGATGTCCATCGTGCTGGCGAACCAGCCTCATTTCGCCGACCAGCCCGCCGATGTTCAGGTGTTCTGGGGCTACGCCTTATCTCCGGACCGGGTCGGAAACTTCGTCGCCAAGCCGATGGCTGAATGCAACGGTGCAGAAATCCTGCAAGAACTGTGCGGCCGCCTGCGCTTCGACCTGGAGACTGTGGCGCAGGCGAATTGCATCCCCTGCCGGATGCCTTGCATCACCAGAATGTTCATGCCGCGGCTACTCGCTGATCGCCCGCTGCCGATGCCTCGCGGCTCGAAGAACTTTGCCTTCATCAGCCAGCTCGTCGACATTGCCGATGATGTGGTCTTCACCGTCGAGTATTCAGTGCGTGCGGCGCATATAACCGTTTACCAGTTGCTGGGAGTCGACCGCCAGATTCCTCGCATCACGCCGCACGACAAATCGCTGCTTACGCAGTTTGAGGCGTCGATCAAGGCGTTCAAGTGAAGGGGCCTTGATCTACGGAAGATTAAACCGGCAGAAGCCCGTTGCCTTGCTCCGCGGGGCGCTCGCTACGCCCCTGCGATGCAGATCACTTCTGCTTGGCGAGCCACTTGTCGAACTGCGCAATTTCTTTCTTCTGCGCCGCGATGATTTGCTTGGCCATGGTCTTCATTTCAGGCGATTTGCCGTTCGCAAGCTCCATCTCGGCCATGTTCACGGCTTGCTGATGATGCATCTTCATCATCATCGCGAAGTCTTTGTCGGTGTCGCCCGTCATCGTCATCTTCTGCATGCCGTCCATGCCCATCATCATGGACGCCTTCATGTCATGCGACCCGGTCATGCCCTTCTGCATCTGGCCCATGGGCATGCTGGCGGACGGAGCCATCGCTGGCGCAGTCTGCGCCTGCGCGGATGCTGAGGCCAGCCAAACGGCGGCGATCGGCACGAGGCACAAGGCCTTGCCGGGATTGAAAGTCTTGAGGTTCATCGATACTCCTGGAGGTGAATTTGGGTCATCAGTGAGCCATGGCACCGAAGGCGTCATGGCCGAAGCCCGAATCTAGGTCCGCGCGCTGCCGTCGGCCGTAGGACTGCAAAGCGGCCCGGCGTAGGAACGCACCGCATCACCAGCGGCACAGGTCAGACCAGCGCGTAGCCTGACTCGGTCACAACAGATGGGCCAGCCCTGCTGCCAGAAGGGTGTCGGATGGGCGCCTCTTGACATTCCCATGATGGAAACCTTGAAACTGGCCGCATATTGATTTTCGGCCCCGTGACAGGAGGCCGACCCGTCGCTACATCGAAGGCCGCACTCCATGAACGCTGTCAATTCACCCATTGCCAAGCCAGGCGCCCTGCTCGACTGGAGCCTGCCCATCGAGGGCATGACCTGCGCGTCGTGCGTAGCCCGCGTCGAACGCGCGCTACAAAAGCTGCCCGGCGTGGCCGAGGTCAGCGTGAACCTGGCGACCGAGGCAGCGAGCATCCGTGCGGACGCGAGTCTCGGTCTCGCTGATCTTCAAAATGCCGTCGAGAAGGCGGGCTACACGGTCGGCGAGAGCAGCGTGACCCTGGCCATCGACGGCATGACTTGCGCTTCCTGCGTGTCACGGGTCGAGAAGGCGTTGCGGCGCGTGACGGGCGTGGTGCGGGCAGAAGCCAATCTGGCGACCGAGACCGCCACCATCACCGCCGCCACGCGCCAGATCGACGAGGCGGCGCTTGTGGCTGCCGTGGAGCGTGCGGGTTATGTGGCGCAGCCGCGGCAGGCCGAGGCCGCGGCAGACGCCGGGGCCGCTGCCAACGCCCCGGGGCGGTCTTCTGAATGGTGGCCGGTGGCCGTCGCGGCGGCGCTCTCGGCGCCACTGGTGCTGCCGATGATCGGCCTGCTGTTCGGCCAGCACTGGATGCTGCCCGGCTGGATGCAACTGGCGCTGGCCACGCCGGTGCAGTTCTGGCTGGGCGCGCGCTTCTACCGCGCGGGCTGGAAGGCCCTGAAAGCGGGCAGCGGCAACATGGACCTGCTGGTGGCCCTGGGTACCAGCGCAGGTTATGGGCTGAGCCTGGTGCAACTGCTGCGCTACGGCAACCAGAGCATGCAGCTGTACTTCGAAGCCTCTGCGGTGGTCATCACCCTGGTGCTGCTGGGCAAGTGGATGGAAACGCGCGCCAAGCGGCAGACCACCGAGGCGATCCGGGCGTTGAATGCCTTGCGCCCCGAGACCGCCCGCGTGCGCAGGGACGGCGTCGACACGGAAGTACCGGCAGCGCTGGTTCGCGTCGGCGACCTGGTGGTGGTCCGCCCCGGTGAACGGCTGCCGGTGGACGGCCTGGTGCTGGAAGGCAGCAGCGACGTCGATGAGTCGCTGATCACTGGCGAGAGCCTGCCCGTCGCCAAGCACGCGGGCGACAAGGTCACCGGCGGCGCCGTCAACGGCGAAGGCCTGCTGGTGGTGAAGACCACCGCGGTGGGTGCGGAATCGACGCTGGCGCGCATCGTTCGCCTGGTGGAATCGGCGCAGGCGAAGAAGGCACCCATCCAGCGCTTGGTGGACCGCGTGAGCGCTGTCTTCGTGCCGGTCGTCATCGTCATCGCGCTGGCCACGGTGCTGGGCTGGGGCCTGGGCACCGGCGACTGGGAATCCGCCATCCTGAACGCGGTGGCGGTGCTCGTGATCGCCTGCCCATGCGCGCTGGGGCTGGCCACGCCGACCGCCATCATGGTGGGTACGGGAGCCGCCGCCAAGCGCGGCATCCTGATCAAGGACGCCGAAGCGCTGGAAGTGGCGCACGCCGTCACGGTGGTGGCCTTCGACAAGACCGGCACGCTCACCAACGGCAAGCCCGAACTGATGGCCGCGGTTCCCGTTGCGGCCGCAGGCGCGGACCCACTGATCCAGCGGTCAGCGCTTCTGGCAGCGAGCGCTGCGGTGCAGTCCGGCAGCGAGCACCCATTGGCTTCCGCCGTGACGAACATGGCGAAGAGCGAAGGGCTTGCCATCGCACCCGCCACAGGCGTGCGGGCCGTCGCGGGCCGTGGTGTCGCAGCGCGGGTGAAAGGCCGTGAACTGCGCCTGGGCAGCACCCGCTTCATGCAGGAACTGAACGTCGACATCGCCCCGCTGGCAAGCGTTGCGGCGGATTGGCAGGCTCGCGGCTGCACGGTGTCGTGGCTGGCCGAGGTGCCCGTTGGCGCTTCTGCCAACCCATCTGCCAACCTAGCGGACAACGCATCGGCCAACGCATCGGCCAACGCATCGGCCGACGCAACAGCCAAGCCCCGCCTGCTGGGCCTGCTGGCTTTCGGCGACGCTCCGAAGGCCAGCGCGGCAGCGGCCGTCATTGCATTGCAGAAGATGGGCATCCGCGCGGCGCTCATCACCGGCGACAACGCCGGCAGCGCCCAAGGGGTGGCGCAGGCCGTCGGCATCACCGATGTCCATGCCGACGTGTTGCCCGAGCACAAGGCCGACATCGTGACGCAGCTCAAAGCCGGTGGCGCGCGAGTCGCGATGGTCGGCGACGGCATCAACGACGCGCCTGCGCTGGCCATTGCCGATGTCGGCATCGCCATGTCCACTGGCACCGACGTGGCCATGCACACGGCCGGCATCACGCTGATGCGCGGCGACCCTTCGCTCGTGGCCGACGCGATCGACATCTCGCGCCGCACTTACGCCAAGATCCGGCAGAACCTGTTCTGGGCGTTCATCTACAACGTGGTCGGCATCCCCCTGGCGGCTTTCGGCTACTTGAGCCCAGTCATTGCCGGTGCGGCGATGGCTTTGAGCAGTGTCAGTGTGGTCAGCAACGCGCTATTGCTGCGTCGCTGGAAGGGAGCCCCGCGATGAACGGCGCCGATTAACTCAACATCGGAGAGGCCGCTTCGCGCTCAGGCGTCTCGGCCAAGGTGGTGCGGCACGCCGAGCCGCTTGGGCTGTTGCCGACTGAGGCGGGGACAGAGTCTGGCCACCGGCTCTATGGCCACAAAGAAGCGCACACGCTTCGGCCTGCCCGTTCGGTAGCGAACAGAAGGTGTACGTTTGAAGCTATACGGTTGAAGGCGCCTGGCGGCCAGTCAACAGAAGCATCAATTCATCTGTCGCGCAAAGGAGTTCGGCAATGAAGAATGCGGTTCCTCGGACCCCCCTGAGTGCGGTCGTATTCGTTGTGGCAACGATCCTTGCGACCGCGGTCGTGGCCGAGCCAGCCGCAGGGTCCGTCACGCTGCCGCAGCGCATCAGTGCCACCGAACTCAAGCGCATGCTGATGGATCTCCCTGGCATGTTTGAAATCGTGGACATACGCCCGCCGGCCCCCTATGCGGATTTCAGCCTGCCCGGCTCGACCAACGTGCGCATCGCCGATGTGGTCGCCAACCCGTCCTATCGCCACGGCAGCGTCCCATTGGTCATCGTCGATCGCGACGGCTCGCTGGCCATGGCTGT
>JANNWL010000566.1:0-1894 GCA_031414735.1 Burkholderiales bacterium
TTGAGCGTGGGACTGATGGGCTTTGCCATCCAGCGTGGTGGCACCTGCATGGTGGCGGCCGTGGACGAAGTGCTGAGCCAGCGCCGCGCGCACCGGCTGACGGCGATGCTCGAGGCCTCGCTGTGGGTGGTGGGCGGCCTGGCCCTGGCGCAGTTGGCACATTGGATGCGCGGCATGCCCGGTGGCTACGACATCACACAGTGGACGGTGGTGGGCGGCTTGCTGCTGGGTCTGGGCGCCTGGGTCAACGGCGCCTGCGTGTTTGGTGCCATTGCCCGGCTCGGCTCGGGCCAGTGGGCGCAGGCACTGACGCCACTGGGCTTTTACGTGGGCAGCCTCAGCGTGGGCGCGATCTTCCATCCCCTGGCCCCCAAGCCGTTGGCAACAGCGAGCGCCTGGCCCTGGTGGAGCGGTGCTTCCTGGCTGGCGCCGATGTTCGTGCTCTATGCCGTGTGGCGCGTCGGCCCTCGCCTGCTTGAACACTGGCGTGAACGTCAACAAAAGCGCCACCGCCGACGCCACCACATCACGCACTTGGCGGAGCGTGTCTGGGCGCCCCACTCGGCCACCATCGTGATCGGCATCACCTTTGTGATGACGTTTCTGCTGGCCGGCCCCTGGGCCTACACCGATGTGCTGGCCCGGCTGGCCCAAGACATGTTCACCGCCGACTGGCAGGGGCTCAGCCTGCCTCTGCTGCTGTTGCTGGCGCTGTACGCGGGCGCGCTCCTCGGCGGCTGGACGGCAGGGCGCTGGCGTCCGGCCAGACCCACGGCGGGTGAGTGTTTAAGCGCCTTTACCGGCGGCGCCTTGATGGGTTGCGGCAGTTTGCTCATCCCTGGCTCCAACGACGGCTTGCTCTTCATCGGCATTCCCTTGCTCCGGCCCTACGCCTGGCTGGCCCTGGCCAGCATGGTGCTGGCGGTCGCCACCGCATTGCTGTTGCAGCGGGCTTGGCTGGCGCGCCGCGCCGTGGCCTTTTGAATGAGCCCTACATGCTGAAGAGTCGTCATCACGCCGTGCCCATAATCGCCGCGTCATGACACCGCTTCGACCGCTTCCTGCCTGCGCCCCCGCATGGGTTGCCGCGTCATGAGCCTGGCCTGGGCAGAAGGTCTGTTGGCGGCGCTCGCGGTCTACGTCGCGGTCGGCGCGCTGCTGGCGGCGGTCATCGTCTGTCTGGGACTGGGCCGCATCGACGCGGACGCGCGCAGCATGCCCTGGTCGGCCCGCCTGCTCATCCTGCCCGGGCTGGTGGCGCTGTGGCCCTTGATGTTGGTGAAGTGCTTGAAGCAGAAGGCGCCCCCCGTCTCATGAAACGCGCGCATCGAAAGTGGCAGCGGCGGGCCTGGTTGCTGCTAGCGCCCGGCGCTGCAGCGGTGGTCGTCCTGGCCTTGCTGTCGCGCAGCGACGTGTCGGCCAACGCCGATTGGCCCGGCTTCCTGGCCCCGGCTTCACAGACAGGGGGCGGCTGATGTCGCACGGTTACCGCGCTGTCAACTGGACACCGTTCAAGAAGCGCTTTGACGCCTGGATGCTGGTCGGCATCGGCGTCTACCTGATCGCCTTCGTGCTTGGCAGTTCGCTGGGGCTGCCGCCTGGCGAAAGCTTCACGCCGCTGCAGATCCTGATCCGTGCGACGGGCACGCTGGCTTTCCTGATGCTGACGTTCATCTTGTGCATCGGCCCGCTGGCGCGTTTGACACCGCGCTTCAAGCCCTTCTTGTACAACCGCCGCCACCTGGGGGTGGCGACTTTTGTGCTGGCGCTGGTGCATGGCGTGCTGGTCACGCTCTGGTACCACGGCTTTGGTGAGCTGAATCCGCTCGTGTCGCTGCTGGTGTCCAACCCGCGCTACGACTCGCTGGCGGGGTTTCCCTTCGAGTCACTGGGC
>JANNWL010000567.1:0-2534 GCA_031414735.1 Burkholderiales bacterium
ACACCGCCAAGCTCCTCCAAGCGCATGCCCAGCGCCCGCACTACCGTCCAGTCGACTTGATCCTCACCACGGTGAAGGCGCTGCAAAAGCTCGCCGGTAAAGCAGATTTCGCACGCGGCTTCAAAGGCGAGACTGCGCCGCCAGGCGCCAGACGGCCGGCGCTTCCGATTCGCTGGCGGGCTCAACCCGGCCTCGGCGGCGGGCTGTGCGCAAGCCCCGGGCAGTTGAAGAATGTCAGCCATGGGTCACCTCGCCGCCGTACCGCCCGGCCAGAAGGCCGCGAATCTCTTCTGCTTCTTCGGCCACCATGCCGAGCATTTCCAGCACCTCTTCACGGTCCACCTCAGTGCCGCGCATCGCGTTGAAGTAGTGCTCGGCGCCTTCGACCGCGACGCAGATTCGCAGCGCTCTCCGGTGCGCATCCCTTGCGGCCTCAGTCAAGTCGGTGGGCTCAAGGCTCAGCCTGAGCGGTAAAGTTTGAATAGCCATGATGTGCGGTCCTTTCAGGGTTTGCACGTTGTGGTCAGGGGTGGCGGTCGCCTCATACGACCACCACCCCGCCTTGCCGGCTTCCGGCCGGCGCGGTGCCTGAATGCGTCAGGCGGCGCGGTTCAACTCGGTCACGTTCGACGGTGCGGCCTTGCGGTCGGCCAGGGCCTGCAGTCGGTCGGCCCACGCCTGCAGGGCGTTGCGCTTCTCGGCCATGTAGTCGTGCTGGTCGTAGTGCCGGCCCTGCACCCCGCCCAGGCCGTGGCTCAGCAGCTGGGCGCGTACGTCCTTGCTGATGCCCATGCCGGCCAGCATCGTCTCGGCAGTGCGGCGCAGGTCCCGGGCCTCCAGCTTCGGGCGCTTGGGGGCCTTGCTGCCCAGCCGGGCGGCCTCGGCGGCCTGCACGTCGGCCAGCAGGGCGGTGCCCTTGCGGGCGACGGTGTCCTTGTGGGTCTGCCCGCCGCGCGCCTTCCTGTCCTCGGTTGCCGCGGTGTCCTTGTCACCGAACAGCCAATCCGCCCGGCGCACCTTGTTGATGGACTCGAGCAACTGGACGGCGGCATCGGTCAGCGGCAGCACATGGCGGCGGGCAACCTCGCGGCGGCCCTTGGGGTCCAACAGCACCACGGTGCGTGCCTCTAGGTCTACGTCTGAGGCTTCAATGCGCAGCACCTGGGAAAGTCGCTGCCCACCCAGCACCAGCGACAGCTCGATGGCGGCCAGGGCGTCGTCATGGGTGGCAGCACGGCGGGCGCGAAGCTGGCGGACAACCTCACCTAGCTCGTCGTCGGTCAACGTCACGTCACGCGCACCGCTGGCGTTTTTGATGGCCGCGGTCGATGCTATCGGGTTGACCTCCACGCCGAACAACACCAGCGCGGCCGGCGCTTGCGGGTTTGTGTCGGCGCCCTGGGCCAGCGCATAGGCTGCCCGCAGGTAGGCGCGCAGCTTGGCGGCGGTGCGCTTGTGCCCGGCTTCGATCACGGTGCGGATCATGGCGGTGGCCTGCTTGGCGGTCAGGTCCTTTGCGGGCACAGCGGCGAACTCGGACGGCTCGACGTGCTTGGCGAAGATGCCGGCGGCGTCGGTGGCGGACTGCTTGCCAAGCCCGCGCTGGTGCTTGACGTACCAATCGCACAGGGCCTTGACGGTGAAGCCCGCAGCGGCCTCCATGCCCGCCCGCTCGGCCTCACGCGCCAGCCTGTCGGCCCGCTTGTCGGCGTTCAGGTCGGCGCCGCTGGTCATGTGCCCCAGCTTGATCGCGGCCAGCTTGCGGGCCTCGTCGGCGGTGATTTGGCCGTGCGTGCCGATGGTGTGGCGCACGGTGCGGCCGTCTACCCGCTTCTCCACGAAGTAGGCTTTCAACGTGGTGCCCACGCGCAGGCCGAACCCGGGCAGCGCGGCCGGCTTTCCGCCCTTCCCTGCCTCGTCCAGATACAGCACCTGCCCGGCGGCGGCCAGCGGCAGACGGTTGACGTTCTCGGCGGTGAGTCGAAGGCGCGGCATGGTCAGCCCCTACGCAGCGCAGACAGCAGCGCCAGGCCGGCGGCGAAGCCAGCGGCGACCCCGATGGCGACGGCGGCGGACACGGGCATTGCGAAGTGCAAGCCAGCGGCCAGCACCAGCGTGACGGGCGAGCCGATGAACCATGCGGGGATCAGGTCCCCTGCCTTGATGCCGTGCTTTCTGGTGCTCATGATCTGCCTTAGTAGGCGCCTAGTAGGCGGCGCCGATTAGTCTCAATCATGCTACCTACGGACTATCTATTTCAACTCTCTAGGCATTACCTGAGAAAATCGGGCTCTTCTGGCGCCTACTAAGGTTTGTTCCAGCCTACGCAGCGGGACTGTTAATCCGTAGGTCCCTGGTTCGCGCCCAGGTCGAGGAGCTAAGAAATACAGAAGCCAGCAGGCTCGTGTCTGCTGGCTTCTTTGCTTTTCGGGTTCGACTGCCCATTGAGCGCGGGATGCCTTGCAGCCGACCCCCAAGACCGGAGGCGCCACTTCATTCGATGGCACTGGCTGCGGGCGGGTCCGACTGACAAC
>JANNWL010000568.1:0-3321 GCA_031414735.1 Burkholderiales bacterium
GCATGCCGCCGCGAAGCACATGGAAAGTGTCGCCCAGCGTCCAGGCAACGCTGTCGCATGCATAGAGTACGGCCGCCTCGCGAGAGCTGATCCACGCCTGCGGGCGGCCCGAGATGTCGAGCTGCAGAACGTCCATCCCCCGAGAGTAGCCGATTGCGCCACCCCCGGTGCCTGTCCCCCGCAAATCGGGGTGCGGCCGTCGGCTTCCCAGGCCGTGGCGCAGTTTCTAGAAGCGATCCCCTAGAAAAAGTCACTGTCGCGAACCACCCGGTGAGGGCGAAGTCTGCAAAATAGAACGACCGTGCGATTTCCAGAAACCCACCCATGACGATGACGTCCGAAGCCCCGTCAAATGCTGTCGCCAAGACCTTGCACAAGGGTCAGCAGACGCGTGCGGCGATTCTCGACGCAGCGCTCAGCCTGGCCTCGCAAATGGGACTCGAGGGACTGTCCATCGGCGCGCTGGCCGAAGTCACGCACATGAGCAAGTCGGGCGTGTTCGCGCACTTCGGTTCGCGCGAGGAACTGCAGATTTCGGTGATCCGGGAGTACCACGCACGCTTCGAGGAAGAGGTGTTCTTCCCCGCCATCCGCGAAGCGCGCGGCCTGCCGCGGCTGCGCGCGCTGTTCGAGCGCTGGATACGCCGTGTCTCGGTCGAGCTGGACTCGGGCTGCATCTACATCAGCGGCGCGGTCGAGTTCGACGACCGCCCGGGCCCCGTGCGCGACGCGCTGGCGGCGATGGTGCGCAACTGGCATGCAGCGCTGGGCCGCGCGATCTCGATCGCCGTCGACGAGGGCCACTTGCGCACCGACACCGACCCGATGCAGATGCTGTTTGAACTGCACGGGCTGATCCTGGCCCTGCACCACGATGCCCGTTTTCTGCGCACCCCGGGCGCACTCGAACGAGCCCATGTCGGGTTCGAGCGCGCCTTGGCCCACTACAGCCTGAAGCACGCGCAGGCCTGGACACCGCCTGCGCAGTTTGCGCATGACGTAAGGCGCTGAGCGTTCATTCGACTCTTCATTTGACTGACCACTGGAGCAATCATGGCCACCTACACCCCGCCCCTGCGCGACATGCACTTCGTGTTGCACGAACTCTTGAACGTCGCCGACGAGCTGCGCCAACTGCCTCGACATGCCGATATCGATGCCGACACCATCAACGCCGTGCTGGAAGAGGGCGGCAAGTTCGCGTCCGAGGTGGCGTTCCCCTTGAACATCAGCGGTGACGAGCAGGGTTGCAGCCTCGACCAGCAGACTCACGCCGTCTCGACTCCGATGGGTTTCAAGGACGCCTACACGCAGTACGTGCAGGGCGGCTGGCCGGCACTGAGCTGCGACGCCGAGTTCGGTGGCCAGGGCCTGCCCATCGTCGTCAACCACTGCTTCTACGAGATACTGAACTCGGCCAACCAGGCCTGGACGATGTACCCCGGCCTGACCCACGCGGCCTACGCCTGCCTGCACGAACATGGCACGGCCGTGCAGAAAGCCACCTTCCTGCCCAAGCTGACCAGCGGCGAGTGGACCGGCACGATGTGCCTGACCGAACCGCACTGCGGCACCGACCTGGGCCTGATGCGCACCAAGGCCGAGGTGGTCGTCGGCGCGCCCGAAGGCACCTACCGCATCACCGGGCAGAAGATCTTCATCTCTGCGGGTGAGCACGACCTGGCGGCCAACATCCTGCACCTGGTGCTGGCCCGCCTGCCCGATGCGCCGGTCGGCAACAAGGGCATCTCGCTCTTCGCCGTGCCGAAGTTCCTGGTCAACGCCGACGGCACCCTGGGCGAACGCAACCCGATCTTCTGCACGGGCCTGGAGCACAAGATGGGCATCCGCGCCAATGCCACCTGCCAGATCAATCTTGACGGCGCCGTAGGCACCTTGGTGGGCCAGCCGAACAAGGGCTTGTCGGCCATGTTCGTGATGATGAACGCGGCCCGTCTGGGCGTGGGCAACCAGTCGGTGGGCCTGACCGAGGTGGCCTACCAGAACGCCGCCGCCTACGCGAAAGACCGCTTGCAGATGCGCAGCCTGTCCGGCCCCAAGGCGCCCGACCGTGCGGCTGACCCCATCATCGTGCACCCTGACGTGCGCAAGATGCTGCTCACCGCACGCGCCTATGCCGAGGGCGGCCGCGCGCTGGCCATTTACATCGCCCTGCTGATCGACAAGGAGATCGCCACCGAGGACGACGACGAGCGCAAGGAATGCGGCGACCTGGTGGCCCTGCTGACCCCCATCTGCAAGGCCTTCATCACCGACAACGCGTGGACGGCCACGTCCAGCTGCATGCAGGTGCTTGGCGGACACGGCTACATCCACGAATGGGGCATGGAGCAGTACGTGCGCGATTCGCGCATCAACATGATCTACGAAGGCACCAACACCATCCAGTCGCTGGACCTGCTGGGCCGCAAGGTGCTGGGCGACAACGGCGCGAAGCTGAAGAAGTTCGGCCGCCTGATTCAGGAATTCGTCGAGGACGAAGGCGTGAATGAAGACATGCAGGAATTCATCAACCCGCTGGCCGACCTGGGCGACAAGGTTACCAAGCTGACGACAGAACTCGGCTTCAAGGCCATGGGCAATGCCGACGAGGTGGGCGCTGCGGCCGTGGATTACCTGCGCGTCGTGGGCCACCTGACTTTTGCCTACCTGTGGGCCCGCATGGCCAAGGTGGCGCTCGAGAAGCAGAACTCGGGCGACCCGTTCTACACCGCCAAGCTGCACACGGCGCGCTTCTACTTCGCCAAGCTGTTGCCTGAAACGGCGGGTCTGATCCGCACCGCGCGCAGTGGCATGGCCTCGCTGATGGCCATGGACGAAGCCGCGTTTTAGAGTTCAAGCCAGACATTCAAGCCAATACCTCTGGCGACAAGGAGATTCGTGATGGACCGATTCAACGTTCGTAAAGTGGCCGTGCTGGGCGCTGGCGTGATGGGCGCGCAGATTGCTGCCCACCTCGTCAACTGCAAGGTTCCCGTCGTGTTGTTCGACCTGCCCACCAAGGAAGGCGCCAAGAACGGCATCGTCACCAAGGCCGTCGAGGGCTTGAAGAAGCTCAAGCCCGCGCCCTTGGGCGTACCGGAAGACGCCGCGCTGATCCAGGCCGCCAACTACGAAGAGCACCTGGCGCTGCTTGGCGAATGCGACCTGGTCATCGAGGCCATCGCCGAGCGCATGGACTGGAAGCTGGCGCTGTACGAGAAGATTGCGCCCGCCCTCGCGCCCCACGCCATCGTGGCCAGCAACACCTCGGGCCTGTCGATCACCAAGCTCAGCCAGGTGCTGCCGGACAGCATCAAG
>JANNWL010000569.1:0-1875 GCA_031414735.1 Burkholderiales bacterium
GTCGTGGTGGCCGACGACCAGGTCGTGGCCCGGCACGACCGGCTGAGCAACGCTGGCGAGACCCGCTACGACTGGCAGCACTACATCCCGCTGCTGCAGAGGAAGCCCGGTGCGCTGCGGAACGGGGCGCCGTTCGCCGACATGCCCGAGCCGCTGCAGCGGCTGCGCCGAGGGCTGCTGCGCAACCCGGGCGGTGACCGCGTGATGGCGCAGGTGCTGGCCATCGTGCTGACGGCCGGGCTGGACGCGGTGTTGGTGGCGGTGGAATTGGCGCTGGAGGCCGGACCGCCGGGCAAGGTCAGTGTGGAGCATGTGGTCAACGTGCTGAGCAGGCTGAACGCGGTGCCGGCGCCACCGACGGCGGCCACGCACTTGAAGGCCAACACGCCGCCGCTGGCCGATACCGCCCGCTACGACCGCCTGCGTGGCGATGGTGGTGCTGCCGACGACACCACCGAGGAGGCCAGCCATGAAGTCTGACGTGCTGGTCGAGTTGAAGTCGCTGCGCCTGCACGGCATGGCCGGCGCGTGGGCCGACCTGATCGAACAAGGTGGCAACACCGGCATCGAGTCTTCGCGTTGGTTGCTCGAGCACCTGCTGCAGGCCGAGGGTACAGACCGTGCAATGCGCTCCGTCAGCCACCAGATGAAGGTTGCGAGATTCCCGGTGCATCGCGACCTTGCGGGCTTCGACTTCGAGGTCTCGCCGGTGGACCGCAAGCTGGTGAGCACGCTGGCGACGACGGCCTTCACCGAGGGCGCCCACAACGTCGTGCTGGTGGGCGGACCGGGCACGGGCAAGACGCACCTGGCCACGGCCATTGGCGTGGCCGGCATCACGCGGCAGGACAAGCGTGTGCGCTTCTACTCCACGGTCGATCTGGTCAACGCGCTGGAGCAGGAGAAGGCGCAAGGCAAGGCGGGTCGCATCGCCACCAGCTTACTGCGCCTGGACCTCGTGGTGCTCGATGAACTGGGCTACTTGCCCTTCAGCCAGGCCGGTGGGGCGCTGCTGTTCCACCTGCTCAGCCGCCTGTACGAGCACACCAGCGTGATGATCACGACCAACCTGGACTTCGCGGAGTGGTCCAGAGTGTTCGGCGACGCGAAGATGACGACCGCGCTGCTAGACCGTCTCACGCACCACTGCCACATCGTGGAGACCGGAAACGAGTCGATCCGCTTCAGCCGCAGCACGGCCGAGGCCAAGAAGCGAATCAAGGCCAGAGAGCAGACGCGCAAGGGCGCAAAGACCGAGGCCGACGCCGAGCCGTTCTGATCGAGAGCCGCGCTGGGGAAGCCGCTACGGGCTACGCCCTGCGCGTCATCCCCAGCGCGATCAACGCAGCACCAAGGAGGTCAACGAAACAGTCCAGGACCTAAACTTATCCACAGCCGAACCTCTCAAAGTCGGCTTCCACCCCTGGCTCAATATTCGGTCGGCGCGGTGGCTCAGATTTGGATCGGCGCGGACACAGGTGCACGATCAAACTCGACCACGAGTTTGCCCGTCAATACGAGACGGCCCTTCCAAACTGCGCTGTATCCGTTTGCTCCGGTCTCGTCACTCTCGGTGAGGCGAAGAGCGGGATCGCCCTGCGAGAACTGAATCTGCCGGGGCTGGTTCTGCGCGTAGCACGAAGTTGTGAAACAGAGCGCGATGAGGGCAAGGGTGGTCTTCATATGCGGCCTAACGTTCGAGCTAAGCGGGCGACAACGGCAGGACGCCAGGCCCGGGCCGGTGAAAATGTACACTGTACCACCGGCCCGGGCCTGGTGGCCTGCCGTTGGCGCTCCGCTTGAGCGAGGGGTTAGGCGTCTGGCGCGACACGGCGAAGAAGGAGTATTTTCACTCCCTTGGAAAGCGCCGTTTGT
>JANNWL010000570.1:0-4372 GCA_031414735.1 Burkholderiales bacterium
GTCAACGGCGAAGGCCTGCTGGTGGTGAAGACCACCGCAGTGGGTGCGGAATCGACGCTGGCGCGCATCGTGCGGCTGGTGGAATCCGCCCAGGCGAAGAAGGCCCCCATCCAGCGCTTGGTCGACCGTGTGAGCGCCGTCTTCGTGCCGGTGGTCATCGTCATCGCGTTGGCCACGGTACTGGGCTGGGGCCTGGGCACCGGCGACTGGGAATCCGCCATCCTGAACGCGGTGGCGGTGCTCGTGATCGCCTGCCCCTGCGCCCTCGGGCTGGCCACGCCGACGGCAATCATGGTGGGCACCGGAGCGGCGGCGAAACGAGGCATCCTGATCAAGGACGCCGAGGCGCTGGAAGTGGCGCACGCCGTCAAGGTGGTGGCCTTCGACAAGACCGGCACGCTGACCGCGGGCAAGCCCGAACTCATGGCGGCGGTGCCCTCTGCATCCGCCGGCACGGACCCGGTGATCCTGCGAGCGGCGCTGCTGGCAGCGAGCGCTGCCGTTCAGGCCGGCAGCGAGCACCCGTTGGCTTCCGCCGTGACGAACATGGCCAAAAGCGAAGGGCTTGCCATCGCGCCCGCCACAGGCGTGCGGGCCGTCGCGGGCCGTGGTGTCGCAGCGCGCGTGGACGGCCGTGAACTGCGCCTGGGCAGCACCCGCTTCATGCAGGAACTGAATGTCGATGTCGCACCGCTGGCCGGCGAGGCGGCGGATTGGCAAGCTCGCGGCTGCACGGTGTCGTGGCTGGCCGAGGTGCCTGCAGGCGCGTCTGCCGACCCATCTGGCAGCGCATCGGCCTCCGCATCGGCCAAGCCCAGCCTGCTGGGCCTGCTGGCTTTCGGCGATGCTCCGAAGACCAGCGCCGCAGCGGCCGTCACTGCATTGCAGAAGATGGGCATCCGCGCGGCGCTCATCACCGGCGACAACGCCAGCAGCGCCCAAGGGGTGGCGCAGGCGGTCGGCATCACCGATGTCCATGCCGACGTGTTGCCCGAGCACAAGGCCGACATCGTGACGCAGCTCAAAGCCGGTGGCGCCCGCGTCGCGATGGTCGGCGACGGCATCAACGACGCGCCCGCGCTGGCGATTGCCGATGTCGGCATCGCCATGTCCACCGGCACCGACGTGGCCATGCACACGGCCGGCATCACGCTGATGCGCGGCGACCCTTCGCTCGTGGCCGACGCGATCGACATCTCGCGCCGCACCTACGCCAAGATCCGGCAGAACCTGTTCTGGGCGTTCATCTACAACGTGGTGGGCATCCCCCTGGCGGCTTTCGGCTACTTGAGCCCAGTCATTGCCGGTGCGGCGATGGCTTTGAGCAGTGTCAGTGTGGTCAGCAACGCGTTATTGCTGCGGCGCTGGAAGGGAGCCCCGCGATGAAAGGCGCCGATTGATCCAACATCGGCGAGGCCGCTTCGCGCTCAGGCGTCTCGGCCAAGATGGTGCGGAACGACAAGTCGCTTGGGCTGCTGCCGACTGAGCCGCGGACCGGGTCTGGCTACCAGCTCTATGGCGGCAAAGAAGTGCACACACTGCGCTTCGTACGTAGAGCGCAGGATGTCGGTTTCAGCATGGCCGAAATTGCCGAGCTGTTGAAGCTCTGGCAGAACCGCCGCCGCGCCAGCGCCGGCGTGAAGCGCATTGCCCAGCGGCATATGGCCGACCTGGAGCGACCGGCATGGCGGCGATGGCGGACATGCGCGATTCGCTGAAGCAACTGGCAGGTTGCTGCCAGGGTGAGCAGCGCCCGGATTGCCCCATCCTCGAAGAACTGTCTGGTCACAAGGTGGCTGCCCCTTGAGCCGGGCCCAGTTGCCGCCGCACGAACCACACGGTCAGCAGCGGCAGCAGCACCCACTGCAGCAGCGGCGCAACGCCGATGCCGGTGCCGGGCAGCAGCGGCATCGCCGGCAGGTAGTTCCAGCTTTGCACCCAGTGTCCTCGCGTCGCCAGCCACTCGATGCCGGCGGTGATCAGAAGGCCGATCGCCACGAACAAGGCCAGTTGCCAGCCGCTCGCTGCCACGATCCAGCGCCGACCGCGCGCGACGACAGCAACAGCGCCGTAGGCCAGCAGCATGATGACCATGTCGCCAAAGGTGGCCTGCAGGCAGACCTGCGTCACCTGCGCGTGGGGCATGCCCGCCATGCCGGCGTACAAGGGCGCCTGCAGGATCTCCCAGGCGAAGTTGAGCAGCAGCGCGAAAGTCGCTACGTTGAACTCCGGGGTGCCAGTCAACGCGCCGACCATTCGTCTGGTCACTGTGCCGAGGCGCTTGGGTCGCCACATGTCGCTGTCTCCACAATGTCCTGGGTGCGGGTTTCGCCGCGACGGCCGCCGTATCAGCGGATGTGCAGCAGAGAGATGGACGTCGGGCGGAGTTGCCCCGCTTCCTGCCGAATGATGAGAAGCGAGCCTGCTTGCGACAACCGGCCCCGACAGCATCGAAGCCGTCCAGCAAAGAGGGCCGTTTTCCGTACTTTTTCCGCACCACCAAGAAAAAAGCACCTAGCGTCTCCGCTAAGTGCTTGATTCTCCTACCGAATTTGGTAGGCGCGAATGGACTCGAACCATCGACCCCCACCATGTCAAGGTGGTGCTCTAACCAGCTGAGCTACGCGCCTGAGTCAGCCTCACAGTATATAGGACGGGTTGAGCCCATTCACTTGCGCCGGGCGTGACGAACGCCCGACACAAAGGCCACCTGGGCCAGCACCTGGGCCAGGTGCGCGGTGTCGGTGGCCTCTACGGTGAAAGTCATCCAGGCCGTGCTGCCACCGCGCTGGGTGTCCTTGGCGCTCTGGGTGCGCACGCCAGTGACGTTGATGCGGGCCTTGGAGAAGACTTCGGAGATGTCACGCAACAGTCCCTGCCGGTCACTGGCTTCGATCAGCACATCCAGCGGGTAGACGGCGCCGCGCTCGCCTGCGCTGGCCTCGGGGCGGCCCCAGGCGACGTCAATCACGCGGCCGGGGCTGTTGGTTGCCATGTGGCGGAAGTTGCTGCAGTCGCGCCGGTGGATGGCCACGCCACGGCCGCGCGTCACGAAGCCGCCGATCACATCGGGCGGCGCTGGGCGGCAGCAGCGAGCCAGCGTGGTCAGCAGCGAGTCCACCCCCACCACCAGCACACCGCCGCGGCCGCCGCCAGCCTCGCTGCGCGGCGCACGCAGGGCGATGCGCTCCTCGGTCGGGGCCGGCTCAGGCGGCCGCAGCAGCAATTCGATGTGACGCAGCGAGTACTCGTCCTTGCCGACCACCTCGAACAGCGCGTCTGCGCCCTTGAAGCCGAGCTGTTCGGCCAACGCATCGAGCTTGAGCGCGGTGCGCCCTTCCCGCTGCAACAGCTTTTCGACCGCCTCGCGACCGCGCGCAATGGTCTGACCCATGGCCTGGGCGTTGAACCAGGCACGCACCTTGGCTCGCGAGCGCGGGCTGCCGATGTAGCCAAGTTCGGCATTCAGCCAGTCCAGCGAGGGGCCGCCCTCCTTGGCCGCGACGATCTCCACTGTCTGCCCGGACTGCAATGGCGTGTTCAGGGGCACCATCGCGCCGTCGACCCGAGCGCCGCGGCAGCGGTGGCCCAGGTCGGTGTGCAGCGCGTAGGCGAAGTCCACCGCCGTGGCCCCGGCGGGCAGGTCGATGATGGTGGCCGGGGGCGTGAAGACGTAGATGCGGTCGTCGAAGGCGGTGGTCGCGGCGCCTGGCGTGACTTTGACGGCGTCGCCCTGCCCTTCGCCTGAACTGTCATCGCGTGCGAAGTCGCGTTCCCAGGCCAGCAGCTCGCGCAATACGGCCTTGCGGGCTTCGGCGATGCGGTCTTCGAAGTCGCCGCTGGTGCTGACCCCTGCGTAGCCACGCGCACCGGCTTCCTTGTACATCCAGTGCGCCGCCACGCCGTGTTCGGCGTGCTCGTGCATGGCCGGCGTGCGGATCTGTACTTCCAGTGGCCGGCCGTCCATGCCCAGCACGACGGTGTGCAGGCTTTGGTAACCGTTGGCCTTGGGCCGGGCGATGTAGTCGGCCAGTTCACCCGCCACGGGCCGCCAGGCCTCATGCACGCAGGCCAGTGCGGCATAGCAGGCGGGCTCGTCAGCCACCAGCACGCGCAGCGCCCGGGTGTCGAACACACGCTCGAAGCCCACCCCCTTGCCTTGCATCTTTTTCCAGATGCTGTGCAGGTGCTTGGGCCGGCCCTGCACCTCGGCGTCGATGCCGGCGTCCTGCAGCAACTCAGCCAACTGCTGGCGTACCAGGGCCACGCCCTGCTCGCGCTCGGTGCGCGTCTCGTCGACCAGCCGCGCGATGCGCTGGTACTCGGCCGGGTGCAGGAAGCGGAACGACAGGTCCTCGAGCTCCCACTTGAT
>JANNWL010000571.1:0-3679 GCA_031414735.1 Burkholderiales bacterium
CACACGCTTTCTTGACCTGGCCGTAAAGAATTGCCCTAGCTTTTAGACGCTGAATCATGCCCGCGTCAGGGACGGCCCCCGAGCCGAAGGCCACTCGTTGGCCAAGAAAGATAACGGCCGCTGGCGTGCGGCTGGCCCCTAGGTACTCGATCACAGCATCCTGCCCGTACTCGTTGCGCACCCCGCTAACGCGCCCCAGGGAGTCCTTCGCAAAAAGCGGTTTCGGCAGCGTGGCCCGCCGCTGAAATACAGCGCATTGCTTGCTGGTCGGTATCTGGTAGCGCGCTGTGCCTGCCTGTCTTTTTGCCGCGTCTTCTGCCGGGGACTGTGCTGCTGCAACCGGCGCTAGGCACACAAGCACGCTCATCAAGAGCACTCTAAAAGCGATCATTTCAACTCCAATTTGACGACTTTGACGAGGATGAAAAAACACACAGCACCCGCAACGAGTATCCCGATCAATCCGGGGACAATTTCGCTGGGCATAAAGAGACTGAAAACAGCAAGAGGCAGCAGCACCACCACGTTGCGCCAACCTCGCTGATGCTTCACAACCGCGTGGCAGTTAGAGCACACGGCCGAGCTGGAAAACGCGACCTGCCGCAGCGAGAACGTGGCTTTGTGACATCGAGGGCACTCGTACATAGTTTGTCTCCCGCGCAGAAAAGCTGCGTAGATACGCTACGTCTGACACCTCCATGTGTCAACTCCGCGGGACACGGGGTAGCCCTATAGCCCCCCAGTTCAGTCGCCCAGGAAAAAGGGCCCTGAAGAGCCCCTAACGTATGAGATAAGCGGGCTTGCTACGCGTCCAGGATGAGCCGCGCTGCCGTGGCCACCTGCTGCACCGCAACGAACCGACACCCACACAGGTCCTGGTCGATGACGGCGCCGTCCAGCTCAGCATGGTCGTTATGGTCGGACGACACGAGCACCAGCGTGTCCGGGGGCGTGCGGCTTGCCAAGGCGCGGACGTACAGGATGCCCGGCAGCTCGTCGGTCAAGAACTGCTCAAGCGTGCGTGCGAGCTGGCCGAACATGAACGCCACGCTGCGCTTGTGCATGAAAGGCACCTTGACCATCAAGCCCCCGCGCTCGACCACCACATCAAAGCAGTTCTGCAGCTCCGGGGCCTTGTCGATCACCGCCAGGCGCACCGTGTTCCAGAACAGCGCCGCGCGGCTGATGTGTCCCATGGCCGCGGCCACGGCGAGCTGCGACATGCCCGACCGCTGGCGGGCGGCCCCGATGCCCTCCCACAGCGCGCTTGTTTTCCTGTTTGGCATTTCAGTCGGTGGATTTCACGCTGCCATGTAGGTGGGCCTGGTGCTGGCCTGCGTGTCCTTTGTCTACCGCACCAGCACCCTGTCCGCATCGAACCCCTGCCCGCCGGCCAGGCGCCGACCGGCGTCGCGGCCTCCGAACTCTTTGGCTCGCTGTTCTTCGGCGCCGTGGGCAAGGTCGAGTCGCTGCAAGAACGCCTGCGCCCCGGCACGCGGGCGGTGGTGCTGAAGATGCACCGCATGGTCTTGCTCGACACGTCGGGGTTCGAGGCCGCGCTGGGTGCCGATCACGTCGTGCCGAGCCTGGCCGATGCCCAGCACCTGTTCGAGACGCCCGGAAGTCCCCCACAGGCAGAATCGCCGCGTTGAAATCAGGGAGCGCAGGCATGTCGGTCACCGATTCATTGAACAGCGGCGTGACGCGGCGCGAGGTCTTTGGTTGGGCGATGTACGACTTCGCCAACTCGGGTTACACCACGGTGGTGTTGACGGCGGTCTTCAACGCGTACTTCGTGGGGGTGGTGGCCGACGGCGCTGCCTGGGGCACGCTGGCGTGGACGCTGGCGCTGGGTTTTTCCAACGCCCTGGTGATGCTGACCATGCCCGTCATCGGTGCCTATGCCGATGCGCGTGGCGCGAAGAAGAAGCTGCTCGTGGCCTGCACGGCGGGCTGCGTGGTCGGCACCGCATTGCTCGCCGAAGTCGGGCGTGGCGACCTGGCGCTGGCGGTGCTGGCCGTCGTGCTGTCCAACCTGTTCTACGCCTACGGCGAATCGCTCAATGCCGCCTTCCTGCCCGAACTGGCGCGCCGCGAAGCGATGGGGCGTGTCTCGGGCTGGGGCTGGAGCTTCGGCTATGTCGGCGGCATGCTGACCCTGGGGCTGAGCCTGGCGTATGTGCTGTGGGCGCAGGGCCTGGGGCTGCCGGCCACGCACTTTGTACCGGTCACCATGCTGATCACGGCCCTCGTCTACGGCCTGGCCTCGCTGGTGACCTTCGCGCTCCTGAAAGAACGCGCGCAGCCGCAGGCCGCACCCACTGGCAGCACGGCTCTTGAGGCCTGGGGCCGACTGCTGCGCACTTGGCACGAGGCACGGCGTTTCGAGGACTTTTCCTGGCTGCTGACCTGCGCTTTCTTCTACCAGGCCGGCATCTCGGTGGTGATTGCGCTGGCCGCGGTGTACGCCGAACAGGTGCTGGGCTTCAAACAGACCGACACCATGGCGTTGATCTTTCTGGTCAACGTCGCCGCCGCCTTGGGAGCCTTGGGCTTCGGACACTGGCAGGACCGCATCGGCCACCGCCGCGCACTGGCCATCACGCTGTGGGGCTGGATCGTGATGACGCTGCTGGCCGTGGCGGCCACATCGGCCCCGCTGTTCTGGGTGGCCGCCGTGATGGCCGGCCTGTGCATGGGCAGCAGCCAGTCGGCCGGGCGCGCCATGGCGGCCTTGTTTGCGCCGGCCGACCGGGTCGCGGAGTTCTTCGGCCTGTGGACGGTGGCGGTGCGGCTGTCGGCCATCGTCGGGCCCATCACCTACGGATTGGTGACTGTGGCCACGGGAGGCAACCACCGCATCGCCATCCTCAGCACCGGCATCTTCTTTGTGCTGGGACTGTGGGTGCTGCGCCGGGTGGACATGGGCAGGGGCACGGCCGCAGCCGGCGCCGCGGCGCCCAGCTCGCGCGGCGTCTGACCTACTTCTGCTTGCCCCGCCGCCAGACCCGCGGCGCCTTTTCCAAGTGCTTCAGCGCGCGAAGCGCCTCGGCCAGCGCCGGCCCCCGCTGTGCGGCCAGCCACCCCAGGGCAAACCAGGCCGCCGGGTCGGGCTCGGCGATTTGAATGAAGTGCGCTTGGGCCACCTGCAGGTCGTTGAAGGCGCCCAAGGCGTCCAGCGCCCGGCCCAGGGCACGCAGTTGCTCGCGCAGGGCCTTGCGCGAAAGCACCGGGGCCACGAACTCCATCGCGTAGCGCAGCCGCTTCAGCCGCTTGCGGGCGCGGTGGCGAATGTCGTCGGGCCCCACGTCGAACTGCCGCGCGTCGGCCTGGGCGCGCACCCAGGCCTTCTTCAGCACACGCCGGGCTTCATCGGACAGCAGCGGGGGCGCGCCCACCGCCACCTCGGCGCTGAGTGGCAGCGTTATTGGCTCGGCAACCGCACAGGCCAGGGTTTGCAGCAACAGCAGGTTGAAGGCCGCGCCGCGCAAGACATGGCCGGTGTCATGGTCAGGTGCCGCTTCTGACGCCGGGCTTGGTGGCACACCGGCAGCGGCCCACTGCGGGCCCAGCATGCCCGCAATGACATCGGCATCGCGCCGCGCGCCCAAGCCGGCAAAGACCTCGCCCCAACGCCGCTCCAGTTCCAAGACCACCTCGGGCTGGCCGCTCCAATCGG
>JANNWL010000572.1:0-4627 GCA_031414735.1 Burkholderiales bacterium
GAGGCGATAGACGCCGTGCTGGCGGTGATGCGCGGCGCCGCCAACCTGGAATACGACCTGGCCCAGGGGGCGCGCGGCGACCGCGACGACCACATCGACGGTTTGCTGAAAGAGCTGACCGGTGCCGAGGCCGCCACCGCCGTCAACAACAACGCCGCCGCCGTGCTGCTGGTGCTGGCGGCGCTGGCCGAGCGCAAGGAGGTGCCGGTCTCGCGCGGCGAACTCATCGAGATCGGCGGCGCCTTCCGCATCCCCGACATCATGCGCAGGGCCGGCGCCAAACTGGTCGAAGTCGGTGCCACCAACCGCACCCACCTCAGCGACTTCGAGGCCGTGCTGGGGCCGCGCACGGGGCTGGTGATGAAGGTCCACACCAGCAACTACGTCATTCAGGGCTTCACGGCCAGCGTGCCGGTGGCCGACCTCGCGGCCCTGTGCAAGGCGCATGGCGTGCCTTTTGTCGAGGACCTGGGCAGCGGCACGCTGGTCGACCTCACGCGCTGGGGCCTGCCGGCCGAACCGACGCCGATGCAGTCCATCGCCGCCGGCGCCAACGTCGTCACCTTCAGCGGCGACAAGCTGCTGGGCGGGCCGCAGTGCGGGCTGATCGTGGGCGACAAGGCACTGATCCAGAAAATCAAGCGCTGCCCGCTCAAGCGCTCGCTGCGGCTGGACAAGATGACCATCGCCGCGCTCGAGGCCACGCTCAAGCTCTACCGCGACCCCGACCGCCTGGCCGAGCGCCTGCCCACCCTGCGCCTGCTCACACGCGGCGAGCCCGAACTGCGCCAACTCGCCGAGCGCCTGGCCCCGGCCGTGGCCGCCGCGCTGGGCGAGCGGGTGAGTGTGCAGATCCTGCCCTGCCGCAGCCAGATCGGCAGCGGCTCGCTGCCGGTGGACCGCCTGCCCAGCGTCTGCCTGGCACTCGGCGCCCCGGCCGGCACCAAGCGTGCCGGGGCCCTGCCCGAGCGCCTGGCGGAGGCACTGCGGGCGCTGCCCATTCCCGTCATCGGCCGCATCGAGGACGGCCAGGTCCGCCTGGACCTGCGCTGCCTGGAAGGCGCTGCTGCCGAGCAGGCCTTCACGGACCAGTTGACGGGGCTGGCCGCGTGGCGGCTCTGAGCGGAGCCGGGCCTACTCGATCAGGTCGAAGGCCTGCGTCTCGACCTCGATGAAAGCCCGCGTGAAGCGCGCCAGCGCCGCATACAACTGGGCCGCCGGGTGCTGTTCGACGGCGTCGCACAGCGCGTGGGCCACCCAGGGTTGCACATGGGCGCGGAAAAAGCGCCGCTGCTGTTCGAGGTTGCACACCGCCATGTCGTCACCGGCGATCAGATAGCGCATGACCTCGAAGACGAAGGCCACGTGGTCTTCGGTCTCGCCCTCGGGCGCTGAACTGGCCAGGCCCAGCGCCGCCAGGTCGGTGCGCAGGTCGACCAGCGGCCGGTTGTTGAGCGCGCCGGTCAAATGAAACGACGCATACGGCAGCACCTCGGCCTTGCCGGCACTCAAGAACAGCCGGGCGTGCTGGGCGGCGGCCTCGCTGGCGCTGACGGCGCGCATGGCGGCGACGAGGTCCTGCCAGGGCGCTTCGAGGAACGAGCCCGACACGGGCGCGACTGTGACCGCCACCGCGAACTGGACCAGCATCGCGTCGTCAGGTGGCGCGAACCAGAGCTGCGACAGCAGGCCGTACATCTCGGCGCGCTGGAGTTCCTCGCCCTGGTCGGCGTCAGCGAATGCCAGGGGCTGAGGCGGGGCTTGCGCAGTGGGGGGCGTGCTGCTCACAGGTCGGTGATCCGCGTTTCGTCGGGGTTGCTGAACATGGCCACGACGCGGCAGTCGCTGCACATGCGCAGACGGCGGCCCTGGTCGCCGGCAAAGGCCGGGTGCTGGCCGATCTTGGCCACCATGGCCTCGATGCCCGGGCGCGTGCCGAAGGCCTTGCCGCACTGGATGCAGTGGAAAGGCTCGGCCTCGTTGATGACGCGCAGTTCCTTGCGCGCCCGACCGCCGTCGGCCAGCAGCAGGCGCGGCTGCAGTTGCAGCGCGTCTTCGGGGCAGGTCTTCACGCACAGGCCGCATTGCACGCAGTTCTTCTCGATGAAGCGCAACTGCGGCTTGTCCGGGTTGTCGGCCAGCGCAGCCGACGGGCAGGCGCCGACGCAGGACAGGCACATCGTGCACTTCTGCGTGTCGACCGCGAGGCTGCCGAAAGGCGAGCCCGCCGCCGGCAGCGCTAGGGCATCGGGCAGCTTGGCGGCCAGCGGCGCGGTGGCGATCAGGTGGTCCATCGCCAGTTCGAGCGTGGCTCGCTTCTCGGCCTGCGCTGCGGCATCGCAGGGGCGCGACACCCCCAGGGCGGGGCTGGTGCGCAAGGCCTGGTCGAAGGCCGGCAGGTCGCGCGCTGAATCGGTGCCAGGCAGCTCCAGCAAGCGCAGGTGCGTGCCCGTAAAGCCCAGGCCGGTCATCAGGGCCTGCGCGACGGCCATCTGTTCGGTCACGGCCCGGCGGTAGTCGGGCGCCTCTTCGTCGGTCATCAGCACCCAGACCTGGCTGGCGCCCTGGGCCAGTGCCATCAGCCACAGGTCGAGCCCGATGCTGGCGGTGTGCCACACCGGCAGCGGCATGACGCGTGCCGGCAAGCCCTGCAGGCGGGTGTCGACACGCGCGGCCCGGCCCAGGTCGTCGACCAGGCGCTGGCCCGCGCCTTCGCTGTGGATGAGCAGCGCGGCGTCCTTGCCGCCACCGCGCCGGTAGGTGGCGAGCATCGTGCGGATGCGCCGGCCCTGGTCCTGTGTGCCGGGCAGCGCGTAGGCCAGCGCGCCGCTGGGGCACACGGTGGTGCAGGCGCCGCAGCCCACGCACAGGTAGGGGTCGACGACGATGCCGCCGCCCTGCCCGCCGGCATCGGGCGTGGCCTGCGTCGTGCGGCGCACCTTGCTTTCGGACTTGCCTTTGAGCGAGGCGTCGCTGCGGATGGCGCTGGCCGAGCACACATCGATGCAGGCCGTGCAGCCGATCTGCTCGTTGCGGCTGTGCGCGCAGAGTTTCTTCTTGTAATGAAAGAAGCGCGGCTTCTCGAATTCACCCACCAGGTCGCGCAGCTTCAGCACGGCCTGCATGAGCCGGGCGGTGTCGCGCCCGGCGTGGAAGTAGCCCTGCGGCGGTGCATGCTGGGTGAAGGCGGGCATGTCGCGCAGGTCCAGCACCAGATCGAAGGTCTCGCTCACTTCCTGCGGCGGGCGGTCGAAGCTGATCGCGCCGGGCGCCTCGCACACACGCACGCAGTCGCGGTGCGACTTGCAGGCATCGAGGTTGACGGTGTAGCTGAAATCGATGGCGCCTTCCGGGCAGACCGCGATGCAGGCATTGCAGCGCGTGCACAGGTCCAGGTCGATGGGGTTGGACTGCGACCAGGTGGCCTCGAAGGCGCCCAGGCGGCCGCTCAGCCGCGCCAGCGTGCCGGTGTGGGCCGGCAGGTCGTGCCGCTGCGACAGCGCACCGGCGCCGGGCGTGGCCAGCAGGGTGACGTCCAGCCCGCTGCCCAGCAGCGCGGCGGCGGCCTCGGCCGCATCGGCCGCGCCGACCACCAGGCAGCGCCCCTGGCTCTTGTAGGTGACGCTGGCCACGGGCTCGGGCGTGGGCAGTTGCGCCGCGGCAATCAGCGCGGCGATCTTGGGCGTGGCCGCCTGCGCGTCGCGCGACCAGCCGCCGGTTTCGCGGATGTTGACGAAGCGGATCGGTCTTTCCTGCAGCCCCGGCGCACCCACCGTCTGCTCGGCCAGTTGCAGGAAGAGCCGGCTCTCCTGGGTGCAGGCCACGAGCAGGTCGTCGCCCGTCTTGGCGGCCTGCTGGAACAGCGGCGCCTCGCGGCGGCACAGCGCCTGGTGCACGGTGGTCGGCACATCGGCGCTGGCGCCCAGTGCCTGGGCGATGGCCTGGGCGTCCAGCGGCATCGTGCGGTTGCAGTTGCAGATGAGTGTGGTCATGTCGGCTTGCAGTATCCCCCGCCACCCGGTGCGGGGGCGGGCGGGTCGGCCGCGGGTTCACCCTGGTCGACGAGTTCGTCGTCCAGTAGCCCGAACGCGCGGGCGCGCAGGATCTGGCGCTGCCGCTCCAGCGGCGAATGCTCGCTGGCGGCGGCCTCGTCGGCGTTCACGTCCAGGCCGTCGGACGCCCTGAAATGCGGGTCGGTATGGAACAGCTGGCGCAACGCCGCGTTGCGCACATCGGCATCGACGGTGAGTGGGGTCAGGGCCGCGGGACACGGCACAGGCGCCGGCTCGGGCACCGGCGGCGCCGCGTCAGCCATCGGGCGCGCGCGCTCCTCGGGGCTGAGGAAGGACTGCGCCCGCACCTTGCGCCCGGTGTCGGGCCGGAAGTGTTCGTTGGTGAACAGGCGCAGCCACTCGCACAGCTCGGGCTCGAGCGGCAGGTTCTCGACCCGCTCCTCGGCAGTCAGGCGGCGGTCGGCCTCGATGTAGGACAGGCTCACGGCCGTGATCTCGACCCGCGACGGGTCGTCGTCGTCCTCGCGCCAGGACACGAACCACACCGGGCGGCCCGAGGTGAGGTTGAGGAAGTAGCCCTTGCACTCGTCGGCGAAGAGCTCGACGCGAAAGCC
>JANNWL010000573.1:0-2858 GCA_031414735.1 Burkholderiales bacterium
GTACAGAACAGCGAAGCCGGGTCCAGTTTTCATCGTCTTGGTTTCAGGTGGAGTTGACCGTGAGCGGCGTGAACTTCGATGAGTGAGTGTTGGAGCCACCCCCGCCACGAGGGTGCCTTATGACGCCTAACGTTCGAGCTACGCGGGCGCCAACGGCAGGACGCCAGGCCCGGGCCGGTGAAAATGTACAGCGTACCACCGGACCGGGCCTGGTGGCCTGCCGTTGGCGCTCCGCTTGAGCGAGGGGTTAGGCGCCGACGCGGCGAACGTATGCTTGTAGACCATGATTGAGCCTCCCAGCTACTCTGTGGACGAGTGCGTAGCTCGGCATTCTGCGGTAGCCGACTTCTATGTATTCCAGTTCCTTGACCGAGTAGCAGTTGTTGAGCTCGACAATTGCTCTGGTTTCATCTTCGGGTAGCTTCACTTCGCTTCCAAGGCGTCTGCGCCGTGCCTCAATCAAGAGAGCATCCAACTTGTGTCCGAACTTTCTGCTTCTCAGTTCGTCATTCGTCGCACCACGACCCAGCAGAAACGCCTTCAGAGACAGCTCGATCGAGTGTCCTACGAGGAAGTACGCAGGGAATGAGATCTTCAGTCGACACGCTTCGAGGTCAGTGGTCGGCGGCGGGAGAACCCTTGTTGCGGCCGCCAAGTACTCGGAGGCAAGGCGGAGGCTTCCTAGTGGGGCGGTGTCGCGCATGGTTGATTTCGGCGCCTAACGTTCGAGCTAAGCGGGCGACGACGGCAGGACGCCAGGCCCGGGCCGGTGAAAATGTACCGCGTACCACCGGCCCGGGCCTGGTGGCCTGCCGTTGGCGCTCCGCTTGAGCGAGGGGTTAGGCCACACTGGCACTGAGCCGAAGCTCCATGAATACGCTGTGCTCGTTTGGTAGGTAGCTGCCGAACGGACCCGACATGACGAAACCTTTGCTGCGATAGAGGTTGTGAGCCGGCTCAAAGGCAGCGTGCGTTCCCGTCTCGAGGCTGAGTGTCGTATAGCCACGCTGCTGCGCCTCCGAGATGATATGTGCGAGTACGGCGCGGCCTGCACCCCGACCGCGTGCAGCTGCTGGTGTGCGCATGGACTTGATCTCGCCGTGAGTCGGCGTGAGTTCCTTCAGTGCGCCACAGCCAAGAAGCACCTCTTCCTCCCAGACTGTCCAGAACGTGATGCCATCGGCTCGAAGCTTGTTCAGATCCAGTGCAAAGACTTGTTCCGGTGGTGAGAGCTCGTACATGTTCGCCAGGTGCTCTTCAAGCAGAGCGTGAACCTGCGGGCGGGATAGGTCGTCGACTTCAATACGCATGTGGCGGTGTAGCGGTGCTTTTTGTGTGGCCTAACGTTCGAGCTAAGCGGGCGACGACGGCAGGACGCCAGGCCCGGGGCGGTGAAAATGTACACCGTACCACCGACCCGGGCCTGGTGGCCTGCCGTTGGCGCTCCGCTTGAGCGAGGGGTTAGGCCTCACTTGAGTGCCATGTGCGTCTGGCTTCACTTGCCTTCCTTTGCCGCAGCAAGACAGACAGCCTTAACTTCCTCTCTTCCGAGAGTCCCGTTAAAGGTGTCGCGCATGACTGGGTCTGGGAACTGGCCACGAGTGCGCTTGATGCAGTCAGTCTGCATCGTCAACGGTTTTGATGTCTTCCCGTCTGCGTACTTGATCCGTACCGAGTACTGCAGGTACTCGCCGACTCTGGTGAGAGAGTCAAGGTCCACTTCATTTAGATCCCATTCGACCGGTTGTCCGCCGCCTGTTCGGTAGTACTCGACCCAGCGTTCAGTTGATGATGGTTGCGCCTGGGCTGAGAGTGAGAGAGCCATGGCGACTGCGAAGATACGACAGCTCATCGATGTTCTGGAGGCAGCATGCCTCAGCTCCTGTTTGTGAGGCCTAACGTTCGAGCTAAGCGGGCGACAACGGCAGGACGCCAGGCCCGGCCGGTGAAAATGTACAGCGTACCACCGGCCCGGGCCTGGTGGCCTGCCGTTGGCGCTCCGCTTGAGCGAGGGGTTAGGCCGCACCGCGCGACCTCATCTGCTTGAGCTGATTCTCCATATGCCCCAGGCTAGTAGCGCAAGCACCCCGGCGGAAACAAGCCAGTTCATTGCCCGGTCGACTTGTTGCGGAATACCTGCGTTACGCTCCTGCTCTGCGCGGTCGACCTGATCGTAGAAGCTGTGGCAGTCAATGGGTTTGGGCACTTCGTAGTCAGGATCCAGTAGGAGCTTTCTGGCATCGCTCTCTTGCTCGTCAACAAAAATGTGAACTCGATAACCGAAGCTCGCAAGTCGTTCCGCAGGATTGAGTCGAGTGTAGTCTGCCTCGATGAACACGGGAACACCAGAGGCATCGAATAGCTGCTGGATCCGATCAGCTTCGTCTGCCGAGTCAACGGATGTCAGCAATCGCATTGGCGGGCTCGTGAAAGTGGACTATCGGCCTTGGAACAAGGTGCACGGCCTCGGCGCCCGTCTTTTGTGCGGCCTAACGTTCGAGCTAAGCGGGCGACGACGGCAGGACGCGCCAGACAGCAAGCGTAAAATGGGGCGAAGCCCCAGCGCTTGATGGCTGGCGTGGCCTGCCGTTGGCGCTCCGCTTGAGCGAGGGGTTAGGCCTCACTCGGACCACACCGCGAACTCGTTTCCGCTGGGCTCAGTGAAGTGGAATCTCCGGCCCCCTGGAAACGGGAAGATTGGCTGAACAACGACTCCGCCAGCCTTCTGCACCTTGGCAAGTGTTTCCTCACGGCGTGCGCTGTAGAGACCCAGGAGCGCACTCCCTGTCTTGGTCGTTGCACATAAATCAGACTTGAAGAAGCCGCCGTCGAGTCCTTGATTGGAGAACGATGTGTAG
>JANNWL010000574.1:0-5707 GCA_031414735.1 Burkholderiales bacterium
GGATCACCAGGGGCCAGTTATGGCTGGGTCGAGCCACCGCAAACTGCGACGCCACAGCCCGCTGTGCGACACATTGCGGACCAACGCCTTCGATGGCATCGGCATAGACTGTACGACCGCCCCCTACCCGAGACGACCCATGGCCGCGCCCATCCCTTTTAGTGCCACCAACGACGCCCGCCACTGGATCGCCGGCCGCCCGCACCCCGGCCAGGGCGATGGCACGCAGGCCGTCTTCAACCCCGCCACCGGTGCCGTGGCACGCCGTGTACGGCTGGCCGTGGCGGCCGACGTGGACGCCGCCGTGGCCGCCGCCCGCGCGGCGCAGCCGGCCTGGGGCGACACGCCGCCGATACGCCGCGCCCGCGTCATGAACAAGTTCCTGGCGCTCATGAACGCCCACCGCGACGAGCTGGCGGCCATCATCACGGCCGAGCATGGCAAGGTCTTCAGCGACGCGCAGGGCGAGGTCACGCGCGGCATCGACATCGTCGAGTTCGCCTGCGGCATCCCGCAGCTGCTGAAGGGCGACTACACCGACCAGGTCTCCACCGGCATCGACAACTGGACGCTGCGCCAGCCGCTGGGCGTTGTGGCCGGTGTCACGCCGTTCAACTTTCCCGTCATGGTGCCGTGCTGGATGTTCCCGGTGGCGCTGGCCTGCGGCAACGCCTTCATCCTGAAGCCGAGCGAACGCGACCCCAGCGCCAGCCTGTTGATGGCGCGGTTGCTGGCCGAAGCCGGCTTGCCGGACGGCGTGTTCAGCGTGGTGCAGGGCGACAAGGCGGCGGTCGACGCGTTGCTAACGCACCCGGATGTTGCTGCGCTGAGCTTTGTCGGCTCCACACCCATCGCCCAGCACATCTACGAGACCGGCGCCCGCCACGGCAAGCGCGTGCAGGCCCTGGGCGGCGCGAAGAACCACCTGGTCGTGATGCCCGACGCCAACCTGGACCAGGCCGTCGACGCCTTGATCGGCAGCGCCTACGGCTCGGCCGGCGAGCGCTGCATGGCGATCTCCGTGGCGGTGCTGGTGGGCGACGTGGCTGAGCGCATCGTGCCGCTGCTGGCCGAGCGCGCGCGCAGCCTGAAGGTGGGGGACGGCATGGTGGCCGACGTCGAGATGGGCCCCATCGTGACGGCTGCGGCGCGTGACCGCATCGAGGCCAGCATCGGGCGCGGCGTGGAAGAAGGTGCGACGCTGGTGGTCGACGGCCGCGGCCACCGAGTGCCGGGCCATGAGCAGGGTTTCTTCACCGGCGGCACCTTGTTCGACCACGTGACGCCTTCCATGCACATCTACCGCGAAGAGATCTTCGGCCCCGTGCTGGCCTGCGTGCGCGTGCCCGACTTCGCGGCGGCGCTGGCGCTGGTCAACGCGCATGAGTACGGCAACGGCGTGGCCTGCTTCACCAGCGACGGCGCCGTGGCGCGTGAATTCGCCCGGCGCGTGCAGGTGGGCATGGTCGGCATCAACGTGCCGATCCCCGTGCCCATGGCCTGGCATGGTTTCGGCGGCTGGAAGCGCAGCCTGTTCGGCGACACCCATGCCTATGGCGAGGAAGGCGTGCGCTTCTACACGCGGCAAAAGAGCGTGATGCAGCGCTGGCCCGACAGCACGGTGCGGGGCGCCGAGTTCGCGATGCCCACGGCCCGCTGAGTCGCGGCTCAAGCCGCTGCTGATATCGGCCGATATCCCACGGGTGAAAGCGAACTCCGGCCCGCTCACGGCGGCCTGCCCAGCCACGCCGTCGGCGGTTGAGGAGTCGCGGCTGCGCGAGCTCCTGGCGCGGGCGCATCCGGCCAGCCCCACGCAACCGGCCGAGGCCTGCGTGGCGGCGCAAGCCGCCCTCGCGCTGGCTCATTCGCTGGCGCGCCCCGACGACGTCGCCCGCGCTGCGGCCTGGCGCTGCATGCAACTGCACCGGCTGGGCCGGCACGCGCAGGTCCTGGAAGAAGCGGCCCGCGCCTTGCCGTTGATGTCGACGCCAGCCCTGGCTGAAGACCGGCTCGAACTGCTGCGCATGTGGTCTGTTTCTGCCAGCGACACCGGCCACTTCGATGCCGCGCTGGACGCCGCCAACGAGCTGGTCCGCACGACCACCGAGCTGGGCGAACCCGGCCATGCGCTGACCGCGGCGTTTGCGTTGGCAGCGTGCTTCGAGCGCATGGGGGATTCGTGGCAGGCCAAGCGGTTGCTCACGCAGGCGCTCGAGACACACGGGCCGACAGCGCCCGACCGGGCGCGGCTGATCGCCTTGAACGCGCTGTGCGCGATATCCCTGGGCGCCTACCACCGGCTGCAGGGCGTCGGCTCGGCCGACGAGGTGCAGGCGCTGCTCGACGGCGCCTTGCAAATCGGGACGCAGGCGCGTGCGCTCGTCGATCCGGTCGGCGAGCCGATGTACGAGGTGACGGTGCTGGGCAACCTGGGCGAGGTGTTGATGCACCGCGGCGAGCTTGCGCAGGCGCACACGCTGCTCAGCGCGGCCCATGAACGCGCGCTGAGCCGCGGATTCACGGCGCATGGCTGGCGCATCCGGGCCTCTCTCGGGGCGTGGCTGTTGCAGTCGGGCCGTGCCGCCGAGGCCCTGGCCGACATGCAAGCGCTGGTGGCAGCGATGGCCGATGCCGGTCCGCGGCAGATCGTTGTGCGGGCTCACCATGTGGCTTACCGGGCCTGCGGTGAACTGGGCGCGGCAGCTGATGCGTTGGCCCACTTCGAAATCGTCGAGCGTCTTGAGCGGCGCCATGCCATCGCACAGCTGCAGGCGCAGTCGCAGTTGTTCGTCACCCGCGCCGAGGCGCAGCACGCGAAGTGGCAGGCCGAGCGCGCGCAACTCGCCGCCCAGCTCGATGCCCAGCAACAGCGCGCGCGCGCCGCCGAGTTCGCAGCCAGTGCCGAACGCGACCCGCTCACCGGGCTGGGCAACCGCCGCCACCTGGAGCGCCGCAGTGGCGAGCTGTTCGCGGCCGCCGAGCGTGAAGCCCGGCCCCTGGCGCTGGCGCAGGTGGACTTGGACCACTTCAAGTCGATCAACGACAGCCTGGGCCACGCCGCCGGCGACGCGGTGCTGGTGGCGGTTGCCGAGCTGTTGGGCCACAACACCCGCGAGCGCGATGTGTTGGCCCGCAGCGGCGGCGAGGAATTCGTCATCATCCTGCCGGGCACCACACTGGACGGCGCGGCCGACGTTTGCGAGCGCCTGCGCCAGAGCGTGGCCACGCACCCCTGGTCCGAACTCGGCCTGCACGACCGCCCGGTGACCATCAGCATCGGCCTGGTCGCGGCGCCGCCCTACGACCTGGCCACCCTGCTGCAACGTGCCGACGAGGCGCTCTACCGCGCCAAGCACGAAGGCCGCAACCGCCTCTGCCGGGCTTAGGCCCCGATCACGCCGCCGTCGTCCTTGCGGATGACCAGCGTGGCAGACCTCGGCCGGCCATCGACCCGGAAGTCGGGCCAGTTCGACACCTGTCGCGGCGCCGTGCCGTCGCGCGGCACGCCCGAACCCGGGTGCTGGATGTTGATGAACATCGTGCGGCCGTCGGGCGCCCAGGTGGCGCCGGTGATCTCGCAGTTCTTCGGACCGACGAGGAAGCGGCGCACCTCGCCGCTGACCGGGTTGCAGGCCAGCAGCGCGTTGTTGCCCATGCGCGCGAACTCGCCTTCGCCGCTGGCGCTGTGGTCGGTGCCTATCCACAGCACGCCGCGGCTGTCGAAGGCGATGGTGTCGGGGCCGGCGAAGGCGTCGCCGCGGATGTTGCCCTTGGCTTCGGCGCGTTCATTGGCGCGGTCGCCGGCCAGCAGCAGGTGCATCCACTCGAAGACTTCGCCAGAGAAGTCGCCCGCATCCTTCCAGCGAATGATCTGCCCCATGGTGTTGTTGACGCGCGGGTTGGCAGCGTCCACGCCGGGCCGGCCGGCGGTGCCGCGCTGCGAGTTGTTGGTCAGCGTGCAGTAGACCCAGCCGCTGGCGGGGTCGATGGCCAGCCACTCCGGCCGGTCCATCTTGGTGGCACCCAGCAGGTCCGACGCCTGGCGCGCCTTGATCACCACCTCGCCCTGGTCGGCGAATCCGTTGGCGGCGGTCAGCGGCCCGCTGCCGTGCACCAGGGGCAGCCAGCGGCCGCTGCCGTCGGCGTCGAAGCGGGCGACATACAGGGTGCCCTCGTCCAGCAGCGTGGCGTTGGCTTGCGCGGCGGTACGGCCGTTGCCGGCGGGTGCGATCTTGTCGCGGCTGACGAATTTGTAGATGTACTCGAAGCGCGCGTCTTCGCCCGAATACACCACGGCGCGGTTGTCCTTGGTGACGGCCACCCAGGCGCCTTCGTGCGCGGCGCGGCCGATGGCCGTGCGCTTGACGGGCGTGCTGGTCGGGTCCATGGGGTCCACCTCCACCACCCAGCCGAAGCGATTCGGCTCGTTCGGGTTGCGCACGGTGTCGAAGCGCGGGTCGTGCTCGGGCCAGCGGTACCAGGTGGCCTTGTTGATGCCCCAGCGGCGCTCGTGCGCGGTGGGCACGTCGGCGGCGGTGAAGTAGTTGGCCCAGTTTTCTTCACCCGACAGGTAGGTGCCCCAGGGCGTCTTGCCACTGGCGCAGTTGCCGATGGTGCCCAGCACGGTGCGGCCCGCCGGGTCGGCGGCAGTCTTCATCATCGCGTGGCCCGCCGCCGGGCCGCCGATGGCAAACGCCGTGGTGGCGGTGATGCGCCGCGCGTACTTCGACGGCCGCACCATCTGCCAGCCGCCGGTCCGCTGTTCGATCTCGATCACCGTGATGCCGTGTGCGGCCTGCGACTTGCGCACCTTCTCAGCCGTCCAGGTGGCCTGGCCATCGGTATGCAGCAGGGCCTCTTCGGTGTACTCCTGGTTCACCGCCAGCAGGCCACGGCGCGCGCCGTCCAGCGCGTAGTAGTGCAGGCCGTCATGGTGCATGCCCATCTGCACGGCCTGTTCGGCGGCGGTGTTGCTGGCGTCGAACTTGAAGGCCGGCATGTTGCCGGCAATACCCACCGGCTCGCCCCAGGGCGCCAGCGGCGTGGCGGTGTAGCCGGGCGGCACGGTGACGCGGTCCACCGCTGACGCCGCCACGGCACGAAAACCCAGCGCCGGCCCGCTGCCGCCGCCACTGCGCGCACCCGCGCCCTGCGCCGCGCAACCGGCCAGCAGGCCCGCCAGAGACAAGCCCACGCCGCCTTGCAGCAGCAGGCGCCGCCTGGGGTCGGATACGTCGTGGATGCTGGGGTTGGAGGAGCGGTTGCTGTCTTCCATGGTGCTGAAGTCTTTGGGCATGGTCAGGGTCCTCTGGCTGGCATCCCGGATTGTTGCCGTTCGTGCATTTCCGGATGCACCTACAGCTTCTCCGTCTCACCCGCGCGCGGCTGCCACTTCATCAGGCGGCGCTCGACCTTGCCCACCGCGGCGTCGAGCACCAGCGCAAACACCGTCAGCACCAGGATGCCGGCCATGACAGTGTTGATGTCGAAGGTGCCCTCGGCCTGCAGGATGAGGTAGCCCACGCCCTGGCTGGAGCCCAGGTATTCGCCCACCACGGCACCGACGAAGGCCAGGCCGACGCTGGTGTGCAGGCTGCTGAAGACCCAGCTCATGGCGCTGGGCAGGTAGACGTGGCGCAGCAGTTGCCGCTTGCTCGCGCCGAGCATCCGTGCATTCGCCAGCACCACCGGGCTGACTTCCTTCACG
>JANNWL010000575.1:0-5959 GCA_031414735.1 Burkholderiales bacterium
TCCGCAGTTCCGCGTGTCGCTGGCGCGGGCCCATGCCGGGCAGGGCGACAGTGTCCGCGCCCGTGCCCTGATTGCGCAGGTGATGGCCCCTGGGCACGAAGACGACAAGGCGCGCAGCGAAGCCGGCAAGTTGCTGTCCACACTGCCCCCGGGCTGATCGGGTGTGAACGTCGCCAAGCGACAGGAGCGAGTCATGCCCGACACGATCGAGCTGAACCGCATCAGCCACCACTTCGACACGGCCTGCGAACGGATCGAGCTCTTCCGCGGGCTGTCATGCAGCATTCGTGCGGACGAAACACTGGCCATCATCGGCCCTTCGGGAGCGGGAAAGTCCAGCCTGCTGTCGATTGCCGCGGGCCTGGAGAAACCGGCGGGCGGCAAGGTGGGCTTCACCATCGCCGGTACCCCCGTCGATGCGCTGACGATGCGCGCCAACTCCGGTTTCATCTTCCAGCAGTTTCATTTGATGCCGGAGCTTGATGCCATCGGCAACCTGGCCTTGCCGCTTCGTCTGAAGGGCCATCGTGACGCGTTCGACGTGGCAGCCCGCTGGCTTGAAAAGGTGGGGCTGAAAGACCGTGCCCGGCACCGCCCCCACCAGTTGAGCGGCGGTGAGCAGCAGCGCATTGCGGTGGCGCGCGCTTTCGTGACCGCGCCGCGTTTCATCTTTGCCGACGAGCCCACCGGCAACCTGGACATGCACACCTCCGAAAGCGTGGCCGGGCTGATGTTTGACTGCGCCCGCGAGACAGGGTGCGGCCTGGTGATCGTGACCCACAGCAAAGCCTTGGCCGTGCGTGCCGACAAAAGCTGGCTTCTGGCAGACGGGCGTCTGGAGCCGGCGGCATGAACCTCTTCATGCTGACCCTTGAGAACTGCTGGCGAGACCTGAAAGAGGATGACGGCCGCATCAGCATGGCCACGCAAACGGCCCTGCTCTTTTTCCTGCTGACGCTGACGCTCACCAGCGCGGCTATCCAGGGCTATCTGGCCGACAACCTCGATCAGATGCTGGGCTCCGACCTGGTGCTTGAAAGCCATGCGCCGCTGACCAGGGATGACGAAGTCGCGTTCAGATCGCTGGCGCCGCGTCAGTCGGTCACGCAGTTGAGCGACATCACCCTCACACACAACGATGAGTGGGCGCGCGTGCAGTTGAAGCGGGTGGATGACGCCTACCCGCTGCAGGGCCAGCTTCAGGTGGGCGACACGCCGGCAGCCACGCAACGCGCCCTCAGCCAGGGTCCGAAGATCGGAGAGATCTGGCTCGATTCGAGGCTTGCCACCCAGTTGAGGATGCAGGTGGGTGACATCCTCACCCTCAACGGCACAGACTTGCGGCTGGGCGCTGTTCTGTTCCATGAACCCGACCGCCTCATGGAAGGCCACAGCACGGCCCTGCGGGCGATGGTGCACACCCAGAGCCTGCAGGGCGCATCGATGCAAGGCAGCAAGGTGCGCACGCGCTATCTCGTTACTGCGGATGAAAGCCAGCAACAGGCTGTTGAAGACTGGGCACAAAGGGCTTTTCCCGGCGCCAAGCTGATCAAGAAAGTCGGTGGCCGGCATCCGCTTGCAAGCTTCTGGCAGCGGACTGAAAACTTCCTCGGCCTGGCCTCCGTGATCCTGTTCTTCATGGGCGCGGTGGCCCTGGACATGACGAACCGCCGCTGGCTTGTGAAGATGCGCTATCGGCTTGCGATCTATGCGAGCTTTGGCACCCGCAAGCGCATCGGCGTGCTGATGGCGCTGGGTGAATGGCTGGCTGGGTTTGTCCTGTCTTTCCTCGTCGCCTGTGGGCTGGCCTCACTCGCCTACGGCCTGATCGTCGCCCAACTGCAAGACCACTTCCCCGGGCTTGCCGCCACAAGCCACTGGGTGCCTGCCTTGAAGACTGTCGGCCTGGTGTTCTTGCTGCTGCTGGCACTTCAGGCGCCCAGCTTCATCCAGCTGTCACGCGCATCCTTGCTTTCGCTGATCCGCAATCCGGCCGAAAACAGCCATGTGTGGCATCGGCTGTTCTGGAGCATCACGTCCGTCACGCTGCTGGCCGCGGCGTATTCCGACAACGGGCTGTTGACCGGCATGACGCTCGCCGCCATCGCTGTGGCGCTTGCCCTGATGGTGGCGCTGACGTGGGCCGTCATCCGGGTGGGTGATCTGTGGGGGCGCCGACGCGCCGGCCTGCTGCCCTTCGCCTTCTTCATGATGCGCCAGCGCCTGTTTGCCAAGTCGGCGCAGGTCTTGGGCTTGGGCTTGTGCGGGCTGCTCCTGCTGTTCACGCTGATGCTCATGCGGGACCTGGGCGCGACGATGGAAAAACAGGGCCGCAGCCATGACGGCAATCTTGTGATCTCGCAAGCCCAGGCAGACCAGATCGACGGGATTCATCGTTGGGCTGCGGAAACGGGCAGCAGCGTACGCACCCTGCGCCCGTTTGTGTCTGCACAGCTAGTTGCAGTGAATGGCAAGACCCTTGCTGAGCACAGTCGCAAGCCCAGCGACACGTTGGCCAGTCTCACGGATCCGATCCGCCTGAGCTGGGCCGACGCTGTGCCCGCGAACAACCGCCTCGTCGGTGGCAACTGGTGGCCTGCGGGCACGGATCAATGGCGGCAGATCTCGGCCGAATCCGAAGTCATGACCGACATGGGCCTGAACTATGGCGACACGCTCACCTACCAAATCGACGGCAAGTCGCATGACTTCACGCTGGCGGCCAGCCATGCCTACCGGGCGGGCGGCAGCTCGATCACCTTCTGGTTCCAGGTTCCGCTGTCGGCCAGGGCGAACATCAATGCCCCAACGCGCTACATGGGCAGCATGGAACTGCCCGCACCCGCATGGGATGCGCTTGCGGGCCTGTGGCAGCAACACCCCACGCTCTCGCTGGTACCGCTTCGGGAGTTGACCGAACGCTTTGACCGCACGCTCGGGATCGTCACCAAGGTGACCAGCGGCTTTGCTGCCATGGTGCTTTTGTTGGCGCTGTTTGTGCTCGCGGCGTCAGTGAATGGCTTCAGCGCAGACGACCGCCAGAAGAACGGCCTGCTGATGAGCATGGGACTGACGGATACCGATTGCCTGCGACTGAATTTCTACGATTGGGGCGTGACGGCCCTGATTGCCGCCACGGGTGCTGTCGTGGGCACCTGGTGCGCGGGATGGCTGATCTACCGCTCCCAGTTCAGGCTGACCTACAACCCCGACCCGCTGTGGGTGGCAGGGATGGTCGCGTCCATGGTGGCGGCCGTGTGCCTGGTGGGCTACTTGGCCTGCCGTCAGAGCCTGAAGGTCTCGGTGCGTGACCTGCTGGCGACATAGACCCGGCGCCCTTCTCAATCAGCCTCACACCTGACACACCGCTTGCCCCAACATCGCCCCATGAGCGCCGACAACCCGGCATCCGCGCACCCGCTGCGCCCTCTTCCGACCCGCGTGCTGGTCGTCGAGGACCACGCGCCGCTGCGCGAGCAGGTCACCACGCTGCTGCAGGCAGCGGGCCACCACGTCGACGAGGCCAGCGACGGCCGCATCGCGCTGGCGCTGGCGCTGGCTTCGCCGCCCGATGTGCTGGTGCTTGACCTGGGCCTGCCGGGCTTGAGCGGCCTGGAACTGTGCAGACGTTTGCGCGCGCAGGCGGCCCAGCCGGTGCCGGTGCTGATGCTGACGGCGCGCGACAGCCTGCCCGACAAGCTGGCAGGCTTCGACGCCGGTGCCGACGACTACCTGATCAAGCCCTTTGCGGGCGACGAACTCCTGGCGCGGGTGCAGGCGCTGGCGCGGCGAGCTGGTGCGGGGCGAGACTTCCGGCTGCACATCGGCCCGCTGGCTATCGACCGCCGCTCGCGCGAGGCCTGGCGTGAAGGCCAGCGCCTGGCGCTGCCGCCCACCGCGTTCGCGATCCTGCTGTTGCTGGCCGAGGCCTGGCCGCGGGCGCTGACCCGCACTGAGCTGATCCGCCGTCTGTGGGACAGCGACCCGCCCGAGTCCGACCCGCTGCGCACCCACCTGTACCAGCTGCGACAGCAACTCGACAAACCCTTCGCGACACCGTTGCTGCACACCGTGCACGGGGTTGGCCTGCGTCTGCAGGTCGCAGCCGACAAGGGCACCCCAAAAGTGCCCACACGCTCATGAGCCTGCACCGCCGCTGGATGCTGGCCTTGGCGCTGTTCACGCTGGCCGTGACGGCCTTGTTCGGGCTGTTTGCGATGGCCTTCGTCTACAGCGTGGAAGACCGCTTCCTCGAACGCCTGTTGATCCAGGAAGCAGCGGCTCAGAAGGCCCACCATTTGGAGCACGGTCGCTGGGGAAAGACGGGTGCGGATTTCATCGTGCTGCACGAGTCGGGGCTGAGCCTGCCGGCCGAGGTGGCCCAGGTGCTGGCCCAAGAGCCCAAGCGACGCGAAGTGGCAGGCCAGGGCGGCCGCCACTACCACCTGCATGCGCTCGATCAACCCGACCGTGCACCCTGGCTGGTGGCCGAGGTGAGCCAACAGCTCATCGTGCGGCCGATGCGCACCCAGCTGCTGACCTGGCTGGCCGGGTGGGGCCTGGTGATGGTGGGGCTGGCCTTGGGGCTGGCCTGGCTCCTGGCGCGCCGAATCAGCGCGCCGCTGGAAACGCTGGCCCGCCGCGTGGCGGCCGCGTCGCCGGGGCAACACCCCGCCTCGGTGGCGCAGGGACTGGGCAACGACGAGGTCGGCGCCGTGGCCCGCGCCTTCGACGCCCTGCTGGCGCGCACGCATGACTTCATCGTCCGCGAACAAGCCTTCACGCGCGACGCCAGCCACGAGCTGCGCACGCCGCTGGCGGTGCTGTTGCTGGGCATCGAGCGGCTGCAGGCCGATGCGGCCATGGCGTCGGCGGCGCAAAACACACTGGCGGCGCTGCACGCATCCACCTTGTGGATGCAGCAGACGGTGTCGACTTTGCTGGCACTGTCGCGCGAAGGCGAATCTGCCGCTGGCAAGACCCATGAACCGGTGGCTGTGCTGCCCCTGCTGGAGCAATGGGTCATGGCGCATGCCGACTGGCTGGACCTTCAGCCCCTGAGCCTGGACGTGCAGCTCGACCGGCAGGCGCGGCTGCGCTTGCCGGCACCGGTGCTGCAACTCGCCCTGGCCAGCCTATTGGGCAATGCCTTTGCCCATGGGCGTTCGGGGGGCCAGGTGCGCGTCGAATTCGATGGCCAGGCGCTGTGCATCGCCAACCCGGATGCCGATGTGCCTCAGGCGGGCCACGGCTTTGGCCTGGGCATCGTGCAGCGGCTGCTGATTGCTGCAGGGGGGCGGCTTGAACTCGAGCAGCATGCGGGCACCACACGCGCCAGAGTGCTGGCATGACGTGGCTGGCTTTTGGGCGCCTGGGTTGCAGTCAGACTTGGCGGGGCTCTGCGGGTGTGGTCTGCCTCGGCCGCGCAGACGCCCGAGTTCTCGGGGCCGCGTGCGCGCTTGCGGTGCAGCGGACAGCCGCCCGAGGAACTCGACCCCGTCAGGTGTCGGTATCCGCCGACATTCACCAGCCGAATCCGAACGGCATCAACCAGTCTCGACCGGACGACCGGTCATGGCCGACAGCGAAATTCGGCGCCCAGCCCAAGCAGACGTTCCGCGCGGTGTTCGCCTGACTCTGGGGCGCACGCCACATCCGTGCCAGCCCCTCTGCGGCGCGTGCCGCAGAGGGTGCGACATCACTTCGGCAGCAGCACCGTGTCGATGACGTGGATCACGCCATTGCTGGCCGTGATGTCGGTCTTGGTGACCTTGGCGCCATTGACCGTCACGCCACCGGTGGTGGCCACCGTCAGGTTGCCGCCCTGCACGGTCTTGACCATGCCGGCCTTCACGTCCTTGGCCATCACGGCGCCGGGCACCACGTGGTAGGTCAGCACGGCGGTCAGCTTGGCCTTGTCCTTCAGCAGCGCGTCGAGGTCGGCCTTGGGGATCTTGGC
>JANNWL010000576.1:0-1633 GCA_031414735.1 Burkholderiales bacterium
AGGCGCCGGGTAGCGGACGCTGACCACCTCGATGCGCTCCAGGCCCGCCGGTGTGACGAGTTGCACCTCGTCGCCCTCATGCGCCTTCAGCAGCGCGCGTGCGATCGGCGACACCCAGCTCACCTCGCCATTCAGGCTGTCAGCCTCGTCGATGCCTTTGATGGTGATGGTGCGCTCTTCACCCCGCGACGTGGCGTAGGTGACGGTGGCGCCGAAGAAGATCTGATCGCGACCGTGGTGCAGCGTGGGGTCGGCCACCTCGGCGATGTCCAGCCGCTTGCTCAGGAAGCGGATGCGGCGGTCGATCTCGCGCAAGCGCTTCTTGCCGTACAGGTAGTCGCCATTCTCCGAGCGGTCGCCGTTCTTGGCCGCCCAGGAGACGATCTCCACGATCTTCGGCCGCTCGTCATCCAGCAGCGTCATCAATTCCTCGCGCAGCCGCTTGTAGCCCTGCGGCGTGAGGTAGTTGCGCGCACCGGCCGGCAGCGGCGGCAGGCTGGCGTCGTCGTCGTCATCGGCGTCGCCATCGGGTTCGCGGGTGAAGGCCTTGTTCAAACGGGGGGCCGGGTCGGGTTGTGAAGGGCGCCGGCGCTGCCCTACTTCAGCGCCACGCCGGTCTTGGACTGCAGCTCTTCGCGCGTCACACCGGGGGCCATCTCGACCACCTTCAGCCCTTGCGGGGTGACGTCCATTACGGCCAGATCGGTGACGATGCGGTCGACCACGCCCACACCCGTCAGCGGCAGCGTGCAGGCGGGCAGGATCTTCAGATCGATGCCGCCGTCCTTGCGCCGGGCCACGTGCTCCATCAGCACCACCACGCTACCCACGCCGGCCACCAGGTCCATGGCGCCGCCCATGCCCTTGACCATCTTGCCCGGGATCATCCAGTTGGCCAGGTCGCCCTTTTCGCTGACCTGCATGGCGCCCAGGATGCTGAGGTTGATCTTGCCGCCGCGGATCATCGCGAAGCTGTCGTGGCTGCCGAATATGCTGCTGCCGGGAATGGTGGTGACGGTCTGCTTGCCGGCGTTGATGAGGTCGGCGTCGACCTCGTCCTCGGTCGGAAACGGGCCGATGCCGAGCATGCCGTTCTCGCTTTGCAGCCAGACCTCGATGTCGGGGCTGACGAAGTTAGCGACGAGCGTCGGCAAACCGATGCCGAGGTTGACGTAGAAGCCGTCCTGCAGTTCCTGGGCCGCCTTCGCAGCCATTTGATCGTGTGTCCAGGCCATGGTCAGGCTCCTGCTTTCGATGCGGTCAAGGTGCGCTTCTCGATCCGCTTTTCCGGCGTCGCGTTGACGACGATCCGGTGCACGTAGATACCGGGCAGATGCACGTCATCCGGATCGATGGCGCCGGTCTCGACCAGCTCCTCGACTTCGACGATCGTCACCTTGCCGGCCATCGCGCAGGCCGGATTGAAGTTGCGCGCGGTGCGGCGGAATACCAGATTGCCGCTCCTGTCGGCCTTGTGCGCCTTGACCAGCGACACGTCGGGCACCAGCGCGCGCTCCATCACGTAGGTCTCGCCGTCGAACTGGCGCGTCTCCTTGCCCGCGGCAACGATGGTGCCGACGCCGGTCTTGGTGAAGAAGGCCGGAATCCCGGCGCCACCGGCGCGCAGCTTCTC
>JANNWL010000577.1:0-8056 GCA_031414735.1 Burkholderiales bacterium
GTGACCGGTATCTGGCGCGCGCCGACGCCCGACACCTCGATGCGGAATTGCGCCGCCGCAGGCCACGCGGCCAGTGCGCCCAAGCCGGCCAGCAGGCGGCGGCGGGGCAGTCGATGGGCAAGGTCAGGCAAAGGCAGGGGCAGGGGCATGGGTGCGAGGGTGAGCGTTGGATTGTAGGCAGCCGCGCAGGCTGGACCAGGCTGGGTCTGGGCCCTGGTCGGCCACGGATAATCCGACCAAGTCCACCCGCCTTGGTTCCCGCCACCCCCCATGCCCAGCCTGATCCAGCGCCTTGCACGGCTCGTGCCTTATGTTCGCGGCAGCCGTTGGGGACTGGTCGGAGCAGGCTTGGCCGCCGTCGTGACGGCAGCGACGGAGCCCGCGATTCCGTGGCTGCTGGGCAAACTGCTGGACCAGGGCTTTGCCACCGGCAGCATGCCGCTGTGGGTGGTGCCGGCGGCCATCATCAGCTTGTTCGCGGTGCGCAGCCTGGCCGGCTTCGTGGCCCAGTACGGATTGGCCTGGACAGCCCACCGGGCCGTGCTGAAGCTGCGCGAGGCCATGTTTACTCGCCTGTTGCGCAGCCAGCCGGCGCTGTTCAGCCAACAAACGGCCAGCGGCATGACCAACACCCTGGTCTATGAAGCCCAGGCCGGCGTGACCATCCTGTCGACCACGATGCTCACGCTGGTGCGCGACTCGCTGATCCTGGCAGCACTGCTGGTCTACCTGTTCACGCTGAACTGGCAGCTCACGCTCATCGTGGGCCTGCTCTTCCCGGCCGTGGGCCTGGTGATGCGCGCGCTGGGGCGCCGCCTGCACCGATTGACGATCGAGGGCCAGCAAGCCACCGACGAGCTGGCCTACGTGGTGGAAGAGAACATGGGCGCCTGGCGCATCGTGCGCCTGCACGGCGCCGAGCAGCAGCAGGAGCAGCGCTTCTTCGGCCGCGCCAACCTCGTGCGCCGGTTGATGCTGAAGGCCATGGTGGCGGGTGCCACGATGACGCCGGTGACGCAGATGCTGGCCTCGTGTGCGCTGTCGCTGGTGATCGTCATCGCGCTGTGGCAAAGCCGCAGCGGTGCGACTTCGGTGGGCGACTTCGTGGCCTTCGTCACGGCCATGTTGCAGCTGGTGGCGCCGGCCAAGCACTTGTCGGATGTGATGGCGCCGCTGACCCGCGGCCTGGCGGCCGTCGAACGCGGCCTCGATCTCGTCGAGCACAGCCCCATCGAGACCGGTGGCAGCTATGACGGCGGCCGCGCGCGCGGCGAGATCGTCTTCGAAGGCGTGACGCTGCGCTACCGCGACGACGTGCCACCCGCCGTCGAGTCGCTGTCCCTGCATGTGCGGGCCGGCGAGACGGTGGCGCTGGTCGGCCCCTCGGGCGCTGGCAAGACGACGCTGGTCAACCTGCTGCCGCGCTTCCTGGAGCCCACGGCGGGCCGCATCACGCTGGACGGCGTGGCCCTGCAGGACTGGGACGTGAATGCGCTACGACGCCAGTTCGCCCTGGTCAGCCAGGACGTGGTGCTGTTCAACGACAGCGTGGCCGCCAACGTGACCTTGGGCAGCGACCTGTCGCGCGATACCGTTCGCGACGCATTGCGGGCCGCCCATTTGCTCGACTTCGTGGACAGCCTGCCGCAGGGCATGGACACCCTCATCGGCCACAACGGCAGCCAGCTCTCGGGCGGCCAGCGTCAGCGCCTGGCGATCGCGCGCGCGGTGGCCAAGGACGCGCCCATCCTGATCCTGGACGAGGCCACGTCGGCCCTGGACTCCGAGTCAGAACGCGCCGTGCAGGCGGCGCTGGAGACCTTGATGGTGGGCCGCACCAGCCTGGTCATTGCCCACCGGCTGTCGACCATCGAACACGCAGACCGCGTGCTGACGCTGGAAGGCGGCCGGCTGGTGGAGCAAGGCAGCCACGCCGAGTTGCTGGCCGCAGGCGGGCTGTACGCCAGGCTGCATGCGATGCAGTTCGGAGGCTGACCGGGAACCGCCGGAGCCAACCCAGCGGACGCCGCGGAACCGGCTTCGCCGGGCCGCTGGCGTCGCCCCCTTGAGGTGGAGCGCCGTCAGGCGCTACGGGGGTGGGCGAATCAAGCCGCCTCGCGAAGTGCTCTGATGCGGTCTTCGATGGCCGGGTGGCTGGAGAACAGCGCCATCATGCTGCTGGGCTTGTCGTTGATGCCCATGGCGGCCATCGACTTGGGCAGCTCGCCCGGCACCAGCCCGCCCAGGCGGGCCAGGGCGTTGATCATGGGCTCCTTGCGACCCATCAGCGCCACGGCGCCCGCATCGGCACGGAATTCACGCTGGCGCGAGAACCAGGCCACGATGATGGCCGCCAACACGCCCAGCACGATGTCGAGCACGATGGTCGTGATGTAGTAGCCCATGCCCACGCCTTCACGGTCGTTGCGCAGCACGACCTTGTCGACGAAGTAGCCGATGACGCGCGACAGGAAGACCACGAAGGTGTTCATCACGCCCTGGATCAGCGTCATGGTGATCATGTCGCCGTTGGCCACGTGCGCCACCTCGTGGGCGATGACGGCCTCGACCTCGTCGCGGCTCATGGTCTGCAGCAGACCGGTCGACACCGCCACCATCGCCGAGTTCTTAAAGGCGCCCGTGGCGAACGCATTCGGCGCACCTTCAAAGATGGCCACGTCGGGCATGCCGATCTTGGACTTGTCGGCCATGGTCTTCACGGTGGCCACGATCCAGCGGTGGGTGGGGTCGGCCGAGTCGTTGATGAGTTTGGCACCGGTGGTCCACTTGGCCATCGGCTTGCTGATCAGCAGCGAGATGATGGCGCCGCCAAAACCCATGATCAGCGCAAAGCCGAACAGCGTGCCCATGTTCAGGCCCTGGGCAGTGATGAAGCGGTTCAGGCCGAGCAGGTTGGCGGCAATGCCCAGGACCAGCATCACGGCGACGTTGGTCACGACGAACAGCAGGATACGTTTCATGGTCTGAGCACCCTGGGGGCACCGTTGGATTGGGACAGGCGAGGATGTTAGGGCGGGAAGCCGGCTTTCAAGCAGACCCGTCCGGCGTGGGGCTTTGGCGGGCCGCCTGGGCGGCAGGGTGTCACGCGCGCAGGCGCACCTGTGACGGCTTGCCGGCCGGCAACAGCTCGAAGCGATCACCGAACTGCGCAAACAACTTCAGCGACGAGTTGTTCTTGCCCAGCAGCTGGGCCTCGCGCAGGCGCTGCACCGCCACGTTCAGGGGCAGGCCCTGGCCGGCGTCCAGCTCGGGCAGGCAACCCAGCACGGCCTGCAGGGTGACACCCGAACGCGCGGTGGGCACCACAGCCACCGGCGGCGGCGGCGTGGGCGCCGGCGCCACGACGGCCATCACCTCCTCAGCCACGGCAGCCGCCGCTTTGCGCGTGCGTGGCTTGCGTGCTGGTGCGTCGGCGACAGCCGCTTGCTTGGCTGGCGCCTTCTTGGTCGCAGCCGGCTTGCTGGCTGCCACCTTCTTGGCCGCCGGCGCCCGCTTGCGCGCCGGCTTGGCGGCGGGTGCCGCAGCCTCGGGCGCGGACTTGCGGTGTTCAAGCACCGTGAAGTCGTCGTACACGTCCTGCGTCTCGTCGCCAGTCTTGCCCATCTGGCCTATGCCACGCACCTCACAACCCTTTTCGCGCAGGCGCTGCACCAGGGGCGCGAAATCGCTGTCCGACGAGGCAATGACGACCACGTCGGGCCGCTCGGCCAGCACCAGGTCGATGGCGTCGACAGCCAGCGCGATGTCGGTGCTGTTCTTGCCGGTGGACAGATTCACCATGGGCTTGATGCCCAGGCGCCTGAAGGCGGCCTGGTTCTTCACCGCGGCCTCGGCCGTGCAGTAGGCGCGCCGCACATGCAGGCCGCCGTGCTGCTTGAGGATCAGGCGCACGGCCTGCTCGATGACATCGATGGACACGTTGTCGGCATCGATCAGCAACATCACGCGATCGGTCATGTCAGTTTCCAGTTCAAAGTGTCGCCCGCGCGCAAGGGCTTGATCAGCGCGTCGCCGAAAGGCAGGGTCTCGGGCAGCGTCCAGGGCTGGCGCTTCAGGGTGACGGTGCCGGTGCTTCGCGGCAGGCCGTAGAAGTCCGCGCCGTGGTGGCTGGCAAAGACTTCGAGCTTGTCCAGCGCGCCGGCGGCTTCGAAAGCTTCGGCATACAGCTCCAATGCAGCAGGCGCCGTGAAGCAACCGGCGCCGCAGACTGACTGCTCCTTCATCACGGCGGCATGCGGGGCGCTGTCGGTGCCCAGGAAGAATTTGCTGCTGCCCGATGTGGCCGCCTGCACCAGAGCCAGACGGTGCCGCTCTTTCTTCAGCACCGGCAAGCAGTAATAGTGCGGGCGCAGTCCGCCAGTAAACAGCGCGTTGCGGTTGTAGAGCAGGTGGTGCGCGGTGATGGTGGCGGCGGTGTGCCCAGCGCAGTCGGCCACGTAGTTGGCGGCATCCTGCGTGGTGATGTGCTCGAACACCACCTTCAGTTCTGGGAAGTCGCGCCGCAGTGGCTGCATCACGGTGTCGATGAACACCGCCTCGCGGTCGAAGATGTCGATGTCGCCGTCAGTCACTTCACCGTGCACCAGCAGCAGCAGGCCCTCGCGCTGCATGGCATCCAGCGTGGCGTAGGTCTTGCGAATGTCGGTGACGCCGGCGTCGCTGTTGGTGGTGGCGCCGGCCGGGTAGAGCTTGAGCGCCACGACGCCTGCGGCCTTGGCCAGCGCGATCTCTTCTGGTGGCGTGTTGTCGGTGAGGTACAGCGTCATCAGCGGCTCGAAGTCCGCGCCCGGGCCGTCGACGGGCCTGGCCGCCAGGATGCGTTCGCGATAAGCGATCGCCGCTGCAGCGGTGGTCACCGGCGGCCGCAGGTTGGGCATGACGACCGCCCGGCCGAATTGACGCGCCGTGAACGGCAGCACCGCGCTCAATGCCGTGCCATCGCGCAGGTGCAGGTGCCAGTCGTCAGGGCGGGTCAGGGTCAGCGTGTCTTGCATGGGCAGATTGTCACATTGCGGCTGCGGCGCTTGCCCCAACCACTGGTGGCGCGACCGGTCATGAAAGAACAAGGGCTCCCGACTTGCATCGGGAGCCCTTCGGAGTTGCCGGCACGCGGCCGGCATACATTCAGCGTGCGGCTTGCTGGCGACGCGCCCACAGGCCCAGGCCGACCAAGCCCAGCGCCATCAGCGCATAGGTCGAGGGCTCGGGGATCGGCGTAACGTTGACGCGCAAGATGCCGGCACTGACAGTCAGGCTGATCGTTTCGCCGAGTGCCGGGACGAACGAAGAGTACGCAGTCACCAGCAACTGGCCGTCAGCCACAGAAAACGGCGCGCCTGAGCTGAAGCCGCTGGCGCCACCCCAGGTGCCATTTCCCGGGCCGAAGACACCGCTGTTGGCGTCCGACGCTGGCGCAAAGTCCATGTAGGGTGCCGTCGAGAAGTTGGTCGTCGGCACCGTCGCGGTCAACACCAGGTCCTGCAGCCAGCTGTCAGCGCCGGCCGTAAAACGCAGGCCGATGAACTCGTAGCCGGTGACTGTGGACAGCGCACCGATGTTCACCAGCGAGCGCGAATTGCCAGCGTTGTCCACCGAGCCGACGACCGTCCAGCCCGCCAGGTTGATGTCGACGGACTGTGCCGTCGCCGTGCCCGGCGCAGCAACCGCTGCAGCCAGCACCAGGGTGGCCATGCCACCGTAGAAGTTCTTCATTTGATTCTCCGAATTGAGTGAATAGGTGGCGCGGCGACTTAGCGGCCGATCAGGTTGACGAAGGCCACGTCGCTGGCGGTCGGGTTTTCGCCCAGCACAAGCATCAGCCCCTTGTCGCCAGGCGACGCAGCCGCGTTGCCAGGCAGCACACGGGTGCCGAAAGTGCGTGAACCGTTGCTCGGCAAAGCGTAGGACCGCGCATCAGGCACGTTCACCAGTTCATTCAGCTTGATGTACTGGAACGCGTTGCTGTTGGGCAGCAAGTCACCACTGCCGGAAACGACGCGAATGCCGATCCGGCTGTTCTGGTTGATGTTCATGAAGGCCGGGTACACGGTCAGCGTCATGCGCCTGGAATTCAGCGGACTGTCCACAGCAAAGAAGGCGTTGCCGTTGACGCCCGTGCTTGCAGGCGCGATGAAAGCCGTGTTGGTGTTCGCCGTGGTGTTCAGGTTGCGCACCGTGAAGTCGGTGGTGCCATTGCCATCGGTGTCGATTTCGATGTTGACCTGGGCGTTGCGCAGCGTGTCGACCGTGTTCCAGAGCGACACCGCGAACTGCAAGGCATCGCGGGTCGCACCTGCCGGCGGCGTCGTGACCGCATTCACCACATATCGCACACCCACCGCGCGCAGGTCCACGGGCAACACGTTGGAACCCGGCACCAGCGCTGGCTGGTCCTGGGCGTCGGTGCCGAACACCAGGTTGTAGACATCGACGGCCGTGTTGGCCACGCCCGTGTTGACGGTGCTCACGGCAGCGCCCACACGCTGAACCGCGACATTCGAGGCCTGACGCGGATACATCAGATAAGGGACGCGCACGGTGTCGTTCGGGCCGCCGTTGATGGTGACGAAACCGTCCTGCTCCAAGTCGTCGAACTTGTTGGTGCAGGCCGCCACCGGTGCGGGCGGATTGGCCGTCGTGGTGCAGGTGTCCTGGTTGATCAGCTTCAGCGGGAAGCCGCCCGCCGTGGGCAACTGCGTGCCGGTGGCGGTGCCGATGAGCTGAAACGTGGCCGTGCTGTTGGCCGGTACGTTCAAGGTCGGCACCGAGGCGCTGAACGCCACGCCGCGTGCCAGGTCGCTGGTGAAGCGGGGCGCCACCGAGATGGTGTAGTTCTTGGCTGCGTTACTCAGGTTTTGCACCACCACCGTGCGCGCTGCCGTGCTGGCGCCGGCGGCCGAGAAGGCCTGCGGGCCGAACGAAACCGCCGTGTTGAAGTACGTGCCGCCGGTCGGATCGACGTCCTCGCTGTCGTACGCCAGGGTGCCGGTGGCCACGGCACGGTCAGCACGCACGCGGCCGGCGCCCATGCGCGTCAGGCCGGCCAAGGTACTGGCGGCTGCCGTCTTGGTGGCGAAGACGTCGGTGTCGGCGGTGTTCATCAACGCGGCCTTGACCTGCCAGGGCTGGAAGGTCGGGCGCGCTGACAGCACCAGCGCCGCGGCACCGGAAGTCAGCGGGCCGGAGAAGCTGGTGCCGCTGTTGTTATTGCCGGCGAAACCGGTGCCCACGTCGGCCATCCAGATGTTGCTGCCGGGCGCAGTGATGTCCGGCTTCATTGCCATGCCGGCCTGCGACGGCCCGCGCGACGAGAAGTCGGAGATCAGGTCGACGATGTTGAAGCCCGCCACGACGTTGCCAGCCTCGCCCAACGGGCTGAAGGTGCCCTGCAAGCCTGGGTTGGCAGACAGTGCATTGCGCACCGCCAGGCCTTCCGCTGTGCCCAGGCTGTAGCTCGGAATGGTCGTGAGTGGCGCGGCCGGGCCGGCAGCCATGCCGATCGGGCCAGTACCTGCCGCGTTGTTGACAACGACCGAAACGGCCGCGCCTGCGCGCTGCGTGTTCAATGCCTTGTCGTTGAAGCCACAGGTGCCGCGATCGGCAAGGCCGATCGCGCCTGGTATGGCTGCGATGGCGGGGTTGGCAGGGCCCGGATCGGGCGCAGTGGCGCCGGGTCCCGTGGCGGGTCGATCGCTGCATGCCAGATTCGCATTGGCACCGACAGCTTGGTTGGGGCCTGCAAAGCCCAGCGCTGCGGTCAGCGGCGCGGTCAGCGGCACGCCAAACGAAGCTGAAACCATCGGGTAGGTGGCGTTGAGCGGCGCACCGACGGTGAGGGCGGGGCCGGTCAGACGGGCAGGTTGGCTGGCCGCCACGCTGATCAGCGTGTCGGCGGCTGAAGGCGTGCCGACGATGAACGGGATGTTGTTGCTGTTGCCGGCCGAGGCCACGACCGTCACGCCCGCCCGCACCGCGGCGCGAGTGGCTTCGGCAAACGAGTTGGTCAGCGGGTTGCCGTAGGCGGAACCCAGCGACA
>JANNWL010000578.1:0-6915 GCA_031414735.1 Burkholderiales bacterium
CGCCGAAAGTGCAGCCATCGAAGACATCCCGTCGTCGATGCAACCTTAAAGGACTCCACCATGAACACCACCCAGCAAACCACCTGCGGCTGCAACACCTGTCCCGGTACTGGCTGCAACTGCGGCTGCCAGCAAGCCGCCGCACAAACCGCCGGCACCTGCGGCCCGCAGTGCCAGTGCGGCGCGCAGTGCAACTGCAGCTCGCAGTGCCAATGCGGCGCCGGCGCCAGCCGCGCCCAATCCTGAGCCGTGCTCCAACCGGCACGGCGCCGGCGGCCGCCACCCGGCCGCTGCCGGCACCTCGGCCTCGCGGGTCGACCCCACCCGCTTCCACACAAAGGAATCCGTCTGTGAACAGCTTCGTCCTGGCCTATGTCGGCGGCATCGTCGGCGCCGTCCTGATGGACATCACCGAGACGTTCGCAGCCCGTGCGGGCCTGACGAGCGGCATCAACGTCGCCCTGGTCGGCCGCTGGGGGCTGGGCTTGCTGCGCGGGCAATGGGCGCATACCGACATCGCCCGCGCCCCGGTACGACCGGGCGAGGTTAGGGCGGGCTGGGCCTTTCACTTTCTCGTCGGCGGCGGCGGAGTCGCGCTGCTGTACGCAGCCGTCGCCTACGCCGCGGGGTTCAACCTGCCCGCCCAGCACCTATGGGGTGGCGTGATCTTCGGCGCGGCCACTTCGCTGCTGCCCTGGCTGCTGCTGCTGCCGGCCTTCGGCTGGGGCTGGTTCGGGCGACGCGGGCCGCACGGATCCAACGCCCTGCTGGCCAGCACGGTCTCGCACATCCCCTATGGTCTGGGCGTTGGGGTCGTGATGGCGTTGGGCTCGAGCCTGTAGCGGCTTGGTGTTGCACGACGCCGGCCCTAGAGTTGCGCTGGCGCGATCCACACTCTCGATGCACCACTGCCCACCATGTATCTGTCATCGACACCTTCCGCAGAGTTGTGGCCCGACACGCTGAAGGGCTCGCTGCGTGCCGTTGCAATCGCCGCCGTCTCCTGGGCCCTCGCTGCGACTCTGCTTTACTTGCTGTCCCCTGGCCTCGATACCTGGTCCCGACTTCTGGTGTTCCACGAGTGCGTGGGCATGACGATGGTGGTGTGCGTGCTGCTGCTGCGGCGCATGCGCGCCTTCTCTCCATTCAGACCGATGACCCGCTGGCTCCTTACCGGGGTCGTCGCCATACCCACCGGCTTCGTCGTGGGGCACCAATTCGCCTTCCTGCTGCTGGGCGAGCCGCTGCGCATGGTCGGGTATCTGAGCGTCAGCCTGATCCCGGTTCTCTTCACCCTGCTGGTGGGTGGCGTGGGGCTGCACTACTACGCCACCCGCGAGCAGCTGGCCACGGAGGCGGCCGCGCGCTCGGAGGCGCAGCGCCTGGCGGTCGACGCCCAGCTGCGCCTGCTGCGGGCGCAACTCGAGCCGCACATGCTGTTCAACACCCTGGCCAACCTGCGCTCGCTGGTGCGCGAGGACGTCGATCGGGCCGAGTCGATGATCGACCAGCTGATCGTGTACCTGCGCAGCGCGCTGGCGGCGTCGCAGACCGAGTCAGTCGCGCTGGGCCGTGAGTTCGCCCAGTTGCGGGCTTACCTGGACATCATGGGGCTGCGAATGGGCCCGCGCCTGTCCTTCCGTCTGGAACTGCCGGCCGACCTGGAGGCCGCACAGGTCCCGCCCATGCTGCTGCAGCCGCTGGTGGAGAACGCGATCAAGCACGGGCTGGAGCCCAAGGTCGGCCCGGGCAGCATCGAGGTGGTCGCGCGCGCTGTCACCGGGATTGCCGCGGGCATCGAGATTCGCGTCAACGACAGCGGCCTCGGGCTGCCCGCGCACGACGAAGAAGAAGCTGCCGCCCGCCCAGCCGGCACCAGCTACGGCCTGCAGCATGTGCGTGACCGGCTGCAGGCGGTCTACGGCCCGGCCGCCCGGCTCAGCCTGGAGCGGCGCCAACCCACGGGCGTCAGCGCTCTGGTGTTCATTCCCACCTGACCCGGCGCACACCCCATTCGTCCATCACCTTTGTCATCGACCCGTCGAAAGGGACCTCCATGACCCTGGCCACCGCACCCACCGCCGTCATCGCCGAGGACGAACCGGTCCTGGCGCGCACCTTGACCCGCCTGCTGGAACAGCTATGGCCCGAGCTGCGCATAGTCGGCGTCGCCGAGGACGGCCTGCAGGCGACCGAGCTCGCGCTGGCGCATGGCCCCGACGTGATGTTCCTGGACATCAAGATGCCCGGTCGCACCGGTCTGGAGGTGGCCGAGGCCGTGGCCGACGACTGGCCCGACGACCGGGCCGAGCCGCTCTTCGTGTTCATCACGGCCTACGACAGCTATGCCGTGCCGGCGTTCGAGCGCGCAGCGGTCGACTACCTGCTCAAACCCGCCACGGCCGAGCGGCTGCAGCAGACCGTGGAACGCTTGAAGGCACGGCTGGCGGGACGCACCGCGTCACCCGCTGTGGGCGACCGGGCCGCGCTGATGCAGCGCATGCAGTCGCTGGCGGCGCCTCCGGCCGAGGCCGGCGAGCGCATCAAGGTCATCCGCGCTGGCGTGGGCAGAACCGTGCGCATGATCCCGGTGGCCGACGTGGTCTGCTTTGAGGCCACCGAGAAGTACGTCAACGTCGTCACGCCCGGCGGCGAAGCACTGGTGCGCATGAGCCTGCGAGAGCTGATGGCGCGCATCGACTCGAGCGACTTCATTCAGGTGCATCGCAGCGTGATGGTGAACACCAACGCCATCCTGAGCGCGACACGCGACGAGATCGGGCACTACAGCCTGGCCGTGCGCGGCCTGCAGCGGCCCTTGAAGGTGAGCCGCGCGTTCGGGCACCTGTTCCGGCCGATGTAGGCCTGCAGCGAGCGTGACGCTCGCGCGTCACGACAGGGCCACCTCAAGGCTCAAGGACGTGCTCGCTCGAGCGCTTGCAGCCGAACTTCGAGATCGTTCGCGTCGATGGCCTGCGCAAGGTACTGCTCTTCGATGCTGGCGGTCCGCCGCCGGGTCAGCAGGCTGGCGATGGCTTGCAGCAGGGTCTTCATGGGTCTCTCCTTGGCACCTTGCGGCGGCCGGGTGGGCGCGACGGCGGATTGCCTTCGATGACGGCACTGTCGTCATTGGCTCCTGGTCGCGACAGCCCTTTGCGACCGGCCGTCGGTGGGCTTCCTGCAGCGGTCGACGGCGTCGACCGAACGGCACGCCGCTCAGGCGGTCGCGGGCCGCGCCGGGGCGATCGGCGCCAGCCTGACGGGAAGCGCCCAGGCGGCGGCACAGGCCGGCCTGTCCATGGCGCCGGGCTGAACGGGCGACGGTCCGGCCCATCACGTCAACCACTCGGTCGACGCGATCGACCGCTGCCGGACGCGAGCGCACCACTGATCGCGCGGCGCTGTCGCCTGATCGCAGCGGGTCACAAAGTGCACCCAACCCGACGCCGCATTGGCTGAACGGTTGGACACATTCAAAACCCGACCACTCCATCAGGAACACCCCATGAACCGTCTGCTCACCTCTGTGCTCTCGCTGGCTGCACTCGCCGTCACCGCCGGCTGCATGTCGCCGCCGAAGGACCTCGACCTCGCGCTGACGCGCCCGACGGCCGACAACAAGTACGTCGTCACCCTTTTGCCGCCGCCCAAGCCGGCGGCCATCAACCAACTGCATGCCTGGCAAGTGAAGCTGACCTCGCCTGCCGGCGTGCCCGTGCCGAACGCCCGCATCAAGGTCGACGGCGGCATGCCGCAGCACGGACACGGCCTGCCCACGCGGCCGCAGGTGACGCGCGAACTGCCCGACGGCGGCTACCTCATCGAGGGCATGAAGTTCAGCATGACCGGCTGGTGGGAGATCAAGCTCGCCATCGACGGCCCCGCAGGCGCCGACCGCGTCACCTTCAACACCGTCGTCGCCGAAGCCGGCGCGAGCCGCTGAAGCCCCGCAGCGGCATCACGAGGAGACGACCATGAACAAGCTGGCCTCGATGGCCTGGATGCTCGGCAGCGCTGGCGCAGCCATGTGCGCGGCGCTGACCGTGACCCTGGCGAGCGCAGGCACGCCGGAGCCCGCGGCGGGTGCGGTGCGCTGGAGCACCGAAGAGCGGGCCGTGCTGGCGTCGCTCAGCCTGAAGCGGCTGCCGCCGGTACCGACAGATCCGTCGAACGCGGTCGAACGGCAGCCTGCCGCCGTCGAACTGGGTCGGCGCCTCTTCAACGACGCACGCCTCAGCCGCAACGGCGCCGTCGCGTGCGCCACTTGCCACGATCCGGCCAGGCAGTTCCAGGACGGCATGCCGGTGAGCCAGGGTGTGGGCACCGGTTCGCGCCGCGCCATGCCCATCGTCGGCGCCGGCCACAGCCCTTGGCTGTTCTGGGACGGCCGCAAGGACAGCCTGTGGGCGCAGGCGCTCGGCCCGCTCGAGGATGCCGTGGAGCATGGGACCAACCGCACGCGGGTGGCACACCTGGTGGCCACAAACCATCGCCGTGATTACGTGGAGGTCTTCGGTCCGCTGCCGCCGCTCGATGGGCTGCCGGGCCACGCCGGCCCGAATGGCAGCGCAGCCGACCAGGCGGCGTGGGCGGCCATCGACACGCGTCGGCGCGAGGACGTGTCGCGCGTGTTCGCGAACATCGGCAAGGCCATTGCGGCCTACGAGAAGTCGCTGCAGCACGGGCAGACCCGGCTGGACGGCTACATCGACGCGGTGCTGAGCGGCGACCGGGCTGCCGGCGGCGCGCTGCGGGCCGATGAAGCACGCGGCCTGCGTCTGTTCATCGGCAAGGCGCAGTGCGTCAGCTGCCACAACGGGCCGCTCTTCAGCGACCAGCAGTTCCACAACACGGGCGTGCCGCCGCGCGACGCCGCCCGACCCGACCGCGGGCGTGCCGCCGCGACGGCCAAGGTGCGCAGCGACGAATTCAATTGCCTGGGGCCCTTCAGCGATGCGCGGCCCGAGCAGTGCCAGGAACTGCGCTTCATGGTCAGCGACGACCCGGCGCTGGAGGGGGCTTTCAAGACCCCAGGCCTGCGCGGCGTCGCCGACCGGCCGCCCTACACGCACGCCGGGCAGTTCGCCACGCTGGAGCAGGTGGTGCGCCATTACATCGCGGCACCCCATGCCGCGGTGGGCCACTCGGAGCTCACGCATCGCCATGCCGGCGCCGCGCCTGCGAAGCATGTCGAGCGGGCGCCGATCGAGCTGAGCGACGCCGAGGTCACCGACCTGGTGAGCTTTCTCGGCACATTGAGCCCACGGCGTTAGTCCGTCCGCAGGACACGGGCGGCTACGCGCGCACCACCTCGCATGAAAAGCAGCCGCGCTTTGCGTTGTGGAGATGGATGTAGGCCACATCGTCTTGGCGGAAGTACGTTTCGATCTCGGAGGCGACTGCCGGACCTTCAGAGACGGTGGCGGCGACGATCATGTGCGCTGCGTCGTATGCCCTGACAGAGATGAGCCGGTGGGTGACGTAGCTGGGCATTTCACCCACCTGCAGCCGCCGCTTCTGGACGCCAAGTCGAACAAAGATCGGACCCGAAGCACGGTAGGGTGACACGGCTGGGTGATGAACATAGGGCAGGAGCAACAACTCCTCGCCAAGCCGCGCATCTTCAAGGCCGATACGGCAGGGGTAGCCAGGGCTTTCATCTGCGATGCACTTCTTGGCGCATCGTTCTGCGAGTTCGGCGTCAGAGAGATCGAAGAGTAACTGGAACGGCTCGTGGTCGATGCCGACGAGCTGGAAGCTGCTGGGCATGTGGACTCCGTGAAGGGTTCAGCATCCTGCAGCCGAACCACACACGCGTCTCGCCGAATTCGGACCTGCAATTCTTGCGGGATCGACCGTTCAATCTGGTGAACCACCAGGCTTCGGCTCGGCAGCGCGAACGAAGACAACGCCGTACCGGGCGCCGGTTGGTCGCTTGGTGCCCAGTCTCGGTTGCCACTTTCCCATCCATGCATTCCACTCGTGGGTCTCCTGGAACACCGCCAGGTCCTTCACGACCTGGGCGCGGGACAGTGGAATTGCATCAGGTGCCTTGCCGCTTTGCCCGAATGCAGCGGTTGCTGCCGCACTCAGCAACACCGCGAGCAAGAGAGCACGTTGTCTCCCGATATGCATCCGAGATCCTTGATTCGAGGTGTTCATGGCCAGAGGACGTTGGTCAGACGGGCAACTTGCGAAAGGCAATCGCGAACCGATTCCAGGCGTTGATGCTGGCCACCAGCAAAGTCAAATCCACAAGCTCGATCGACGTGAAACTCGGCACCACGCGCTTCCAGACGTCATCTGGAACGTGGCTGTCGGCCACCAGAGTGACTGACTCCGTCCACTCCAAGGCGGCGCGCTCGCGGTCGTTGAAGAACGGCGTCTCGCGCCACACCGCAACGGTCGCCAGGCGCCGCTCACTCTCTCCCGCTTTGCGGGCGTCTGCGGTGTGCACGTCGATGCAATAGGCACAGCCGTTCAGCTGCGAGGCCCGCAGGCGCACCAGCTCGACCAGTGACTTCTCCAGGCTTGATCGAGCGATCTGCTGGTCGAGTCCAGCCATGGCCTTCATGGCTTCTGGGCCGGACTTGAAAAAGTTGAGACGGGGTTCCATGGTGTTCTCCTTGAGTGGGGGGTGGTGGTTGAATGCTTCTGGCTGATCCCCATTCAGGGACAAAGAATCCTGGCGATGGGGCGGGCTCATGGCGAGCTGGTCTCCATCAATGGCTTGACCCGCAGCACGCTCACTAGCCCTGCCGCCAAAGTCAGCACCGCCCCGATCCCGAGACCGACTCTGGGTGCTGACTCGACGGATGCGACGGTGAACAGCAGGCTCATGACGACCCCACCCGCGGTCTGACCTGCAAGCCGTGCGGTGCCCTGCATGCCGCCCGCGGCGCCCGCTCTTTCGGG
>JANNWL010000579.1:0-16623 GCA_031414735.1 Burkholderiales bacterium
GATGGTGCCGTCGGCCACCAGCTCGTCGATCTGGCGCGGCGTGAGCTCGGTGATCAGCTCACCGGCCTTGTTCAGCACGCCTTTGATGTTGGTCAGGATGACCAGCTTTTCGGCCTTCAGCACCGTGGCCAGCTTGGCCGCGACAAGGTCGGCATTGATGTTGTAGCTCTCGTTCTTCTCGCCGAAGCCGATCGGGCTGATGACGGGAATGAACTGGTCGTCCTGCAGCGCCTTGACGACGCTGGGATCGATGGAGGTGATCTCGCCCACCGACCCGATGTCATGCTCGACGCTGGGGTCGTTCTTGTCCGTCATCTTCATCTGGCGTGCGCGGATGAGGCCGCCATCGCGCCCCGTCAGGCCCACGGCCTTGCCGCCGGCGGCATTGATCAGGCCCACGATGTCCTGCTGCACCTCGCCAGCCAGCACCCATTCGACGACTTCCATGGTCTCTTCGTCGGTGACGCGCATGCCCTGGATGAAGGTGCCTTTCTTGCCGATCTTGGCCAGCGCATCGTCGATCTGCGGGCCGCCGCCGTGCACGACGATCGGGTTCATGCCGACCAGCTTGAGCAGCACCACGTCCTCGGCGAAGTCGGCCTGCAATGCCGGGTCGGTCATGGCGTTGCCACCGTACTTGATGACCAGCGTCTTGCCGTGAAATCGGCGGATGTAAGGCAGCGCCTGGGCCAGGATCTCGGCCTGGTCGCGCGGCGTGATGTGGGCCAGGCTGTGTTCGGTCTCTAGGCTCATGGCGGTGGGGTGTGCAGTGGTACCGGCAGTGGTCAGGCCATTGTAGGAACACACCCGAGGTGGGTTGGCGCCAGAATGCAGCGGTACCGGCGGGCCCGCCGGCTCTAAGGAGACCGCGATGAAGAACTTCCTCGGCGCCCTGGCCCTGACCGTTGTGGTCGCCTCGGCGGGGGCTCAAACGCCGCAGGCCAGCGGCGAAGTGACCAAGATCGACAAGGCCAACAGCCGCATCACGCTGCGGCACGGCGAAATCAAGAACCTGGACATGCCGCCCATGACCATGATCTTTCGCGTGCGCGACGGCAAGTTGCTCGACGACGTGGCAGTCGGCGACCGCGTGCGCTTCACGGCCGAAAAGGTCGATGGCAGCTATGTCCTGACCACCCTCAACAAATAGGAGCCAATCACCATGACCGCCCCCACTGTCGCCCTCACCAACCACCAGGTGCGCCTGGCAGCCCGGCCCGTGGGCCTGCCCACCGCCGCCAATTGGCAGCACACCGAAGAGCCGGTGGACGAGCCCGCCGAGGGCGGCGTGCTGATCAAGACGCTGGCCTTGTCGCTCGACCCGGCCATGCGCGGCTGGATGAACGAGGGCAAGAGCTACATCGCGCCCGTGGGCATCGGCGAAGTGATGCGCGCCGGCGGCATCGGCGTGGTGGTGGCGTCACGCAACGCCGCCTTTGCGGTGGGTGACCCTGTCACTGGCAGCCCGGGGGTGCAGGAGTACTGCCTGATTCCTGCCGACCAGATCAAGCGCTCCGGCCTGGCCAAGATCGACCTGGCGCTGGGCGGCGTGACGCAGTGGCTCAACGTGCTGGGCATGCCCGGCATGACGGGCTACTTCGGGCTGATGGATGTCGGCCAGCCGCAGCCCGGCGAAACGCTGGTGGTGTCGGGTGCGGCCGGCGCCGTGGGCCAGACGGTGGGCCAGATGGCCAAGATCAAGGGTTGCCGCGTAGTGGGCATTGCGGGCGGTCCGGCCAAGTGCGACTGGGTCGTCAAGGAACTGGGCTTTGACGCCTGCATCGACTACAAGTCAGGCAGCGTGAAGGAAGGTCTCAAGCAGCATTGCCCTGCAGGCGTGGACATCTACTTCGACAACGTCGGCGGCGACATCCTTGACGACGTGCTGGCCCGCATCAACAAAAAGGCCCGCATCATCATCTGCGGCGCCATCAGCCAGTACAACAACACCACGCCGGTGCAGGGCCCGAAGAACTACTTGTCGCTGCTGGTCAACCGCGCACGCATGGAAGGCATCGTCGTCTTTGACTACGCGCCGCGCTACGGCACGGCGATTGCCGAGATGGCCGGCTACCTGGGTGACGGCCGCATGAAGAGCAAGGAAGACGTGGTCGAAGGCGGCGTGGCCGCCTTCCCGGGCACGCTGACCAAGCTCTTCACTGGCGAAAACTTCGGCAAGCTGGTGTTGAAGCTGGCCGACGAGTAACCGGTGCCCCTGCGCAGGCGCGGTTCAGAAGTGAATGCCGCGCATCATTTGCGCCATCGCCACGGCTTGCGCTGACAGGGCCGCGTTGCCGGGTTTTGCCGCCTTGTCGCCCTGGGCTGCCGCGCTGTCGGGAAACATGCGGAAGGTGGTGTTCATGACGATCTGCGTGATGCGGGGCGCCACGGCATGCAGCACCTCGCCAAACGTGCCCAGCCGGGTGGCCACGCGCACGGGCTTGGCAATGCAGGCCTGCACGATCATGTCGGCGGCTTCTTCGGGCTGCAGCAGCGGCATGTTGTCGTAGATCTTGGTCGGCGCCGTCATGGGCGTGCGCACCAGCGGCATGTTGACGGTGGTGAAGGTGATGCCCTGGTCGGCGAACTCGCTGCTGGCGCAGCGCGTCCAGGCGTCGAGCGCGGCCTTGCTGGCGACGTAGGCGGAAAAGCGCGGGGCGTTGACCAGCACGCTGATCGAGCTGATGTTGACGACATGGCCGCGCTTCTTGGCCACCATGCCCGGCAGCACGCCCATCGTGACGCGAAGGCAGCCGAAGTAGTTCAGCGCCATGGTGCGTTCGAAGTCGTGGAAGCGGTCGAAGCTGGCCTCGATGGCACGTCGAATCGAGCGTCCGGCGTTGTTGATGAGGAAGTCCACGCCGCCATGCTCGGCGTGCAGCCGGGCCATGAACTGCGCGCAGTTGGCTTCGTCGGCGATGTCCACGCTGTAAGCAAACACCTGCGGCTCGGGCGCGCCCTTGTCTTTGACGTAGGTGCGGATATCGTCCAGCGCCTGCGCCAGTTTGTCCTCGCCCCGCGCGGCGATCACGGTGATCGCGCCAGCCTCGGCAAAGCGGCACGCCGCCGACAGGCCAATGCCCGACGACCCGCCGGTCACCAGCACCACCTTGCCGCCGACCGCGCCCTTGAGGCTGCGGTCTATGAAGAGGTCGGGGTCAAGGTGGCGTTCCCAGTAGTCCCACAGCCGCCAGGCGTAGTCGTCCAGTCTGGGGCACTCGATGCCGCTGCCCTTGAGCGCCTCGTCGGTGTTGCGGCGGTCAAAGCGCGTCGGGTAGTTGACGAGCATCAGCACGTCGTCGGGCACGCCCAGGTCCTTCATCACGGCGTTGCGGATGCGGCGCACGGGCGCCAGCGCCATCAGGCCCTTCTTCACGCTCTTGGGCACGAAGCCGAACAGTGCGGCGTTGATGAACAGGTTCATCTTGGGCGCATGCGCGGCGCGGCTGAAGATGTCCAGCACATCGCCCACGCGGTGGCCCTCGGGGTCGACCAGGTGGTAGCACTGCCCGCTGGCGCGCCCGGCCTGGTGGCTGATGTGCAGCAGTGCCGCGACGACGAAATCCACCGGCACGATATTGATGCGCCCGCCCTCCAGACCCACGCTGGGCATCCATGGCGGCAGGATCTGGCGCATGCGCTGGATGAGCTTGAAGAAGTAGTAGGGGCCGTCGACCTTGTCCATCTCGCCCGTGATGCTGTCGCCCACCACCGCGGCCGGGCGGTACACCGTCCAGGGCGGCTTGCATTCCTGGCGCACGATACCCTCGCTCTCGTGCTTGGTCATGAAGTAGGGGTGCTCCAGGCCCTCGGCTTCTTCGAACATGTCCTCGCGGAACACGCCTTCGTACAGTCCGGCGGCGGCGATGCTGCTGACGTGGTGCACGTGCCCGGCGGCAATGGCGCGCGCGAACTCCACCATGTGGCGGGTGCCGTCCACGTTGACGGCCACCTGGCTGGCGGCGTCGGCCTCCAGGTCGTACACCGCCGCCAGGTGGTAGAGATGGTCGATCTGCCCCTTCAGTGCCTTGATGTCCTTGGCGGCCACGCCCAGCTTGCCTTGCGTGAGGTCGCCACTGACTGGCACCGCGCGGGCCCTGGAGCCCTTTGAAAGGCCCCAGTAACCGTACAGATCGGCGAGCTTGCCCTGGCTGCCCGGGCGCACCAGAAAGTGGACGACTGCGCCGCGCCGCGCCAGCAAGGCCTTGACCAGTCGTTTGCCGATGAAGCCTGTGGCGCCGGTGACGAAGTACCTCATGCTGCTCTCCTGGGGTGTCGGGAACCGAACCGCAATCGAGCATAGAGCCGTCGCACTAGAGAAAACGCGGCGCAGCGCCGGGGTCAACCCTATATTCCCGGCTTGCGGCAAACCCGACAGCCGCCCTATCCTGAGTCCCCCCGCAACGCCCAAGGAACCCCATGGTCAAGAAGACGAGCAGCACAGACAAAGCCCCGAAAGCGGCCGGCGGCCTGCACGGCAGCCAGCTGGCCGGTGCGGTGAAGGACTCTGCCCAGCACATCTGGCTGGCGGGCATGGGCGCATTTTCGAAGGCCCAGGCCGAGGGCGGCAAAGTTTTCGAGGCCCTGGTCCGCGAAGGTCAGAACCTGCAGCGCAAGACCCAGGGCCTGGCCGAAGACCGCATCAGCGAAGTCACCGGCAAGATGAGCGCCATGGCCGACACCGTGACGGCCAAGGCCGGCCAGAACTGGGACAAGCTGGAGTCCATCTTCGAAGCCCGCACCGCCAAGGCCATGACCAAGCTGGGCGTGCCCACGGCCAAAGACGTGGATGCGCTGGTGCAGCGTGTGGACGAGCTGGCGGCCGCCGTGGCGCGGCTGTCCAAGACCGGCCCGGCTGCCAAGGTCCCGGCGAAGAAGGCGATTGCCGCGAAAACAGCCGCCAAGACGGTTGTCAAGACAACCGCAAAGACAGCCGCAAAGACGGCCGACAAGAAGTCCGTTGCGAAGAAGCCAGTGGCTGCCAAGGTCGGCCGCGCACGCAAATCGGCTGCCGCGGCCTGATGTCGCGCATCGGCCTGGCCCTGGCCGGCGGCGGCCCGCTGGGTGCCATTTACGAGATCGGCGCCTTGTGCGCGCTGGAAGAGGCCATCGTCGGCCTGGACTTCAATGACCTGGACGGCTACGTCGGCGTGTCGGCGGGGGGCTTTGTCGCCGCCGGCCTGGCCAACGGCATGACGCCGCGTCAACTGTGCGACGCTTTCATCGGCAGTGACGGCCCGCGCGCCGACGTCATCCACCCCACCATCTTCTTTCGCCCGGCCGTGGGCGAGTACGCCCGCCGGCTGGCCATGCTGCCGGGCCTGGTGGCACAGGCCGGCTACGGGCTGTTGTTCAAGCGCAGCTCTTTGCTGGCCACGTTGGAACGCCTGGGCCGGGCGCTGCCGGCAGGCCTGTTCAGCAGCGCTGCGCTGGAAGGGCACATGCGGCGCGTGTTCTCTGCGCCCGGACGCAGCAACGACTTCCGCCAGCTGTCACGTCACCTGGTGCTGGTGGCGACCGACCTGGACAGCGGCCAGACCGCACCCTTCGGCCAGCCCGGCTGGGACCACGTGCCCATCTCCGAGGCCATCGCCGCGAGTGCGGCGCTGCCCGGGCTGTTCCCGCCCAGGAACATTGACGGCCGCTGGTACGTCGACGGTGCACTGAAGAAGACCCTGCATGCCAGCGTGCTGCTGGACATGGGCCTGGACCTGATGCTGTGCCTGAACCCGCTGGTGCCCTTCGATGCCACGCGCGGGCAACGCCACCGCGTGCTCAGCGGCGCCGATGAGCGCATTCCGCGGCTCGTGGACGGTGGCTTGCCGGTGGTTCTGAGCCAGACCTTCCGCTCGCTCATCCACTCGCGCATGGAGCTGGGTTTGAAGGGTTACGAAGGCAGCCACCCCGGCACCGATATCGTGCTCATGGAGCCCGACCACCGCGACCCGGAGATGTTTCTTGCCAACACCTTTGGCTATTCGCAGCGGCGCGTCATGGCCGAGCACGCTTACCAGCACACCCGCGCGCACCTGCGCTCGCGGCGCAGTTCGCTCGGCACCTTGCTGGCCCGCCATGGGCTGTCGCTGGACGACGCCGCGCTCGACGACACGCGCCGCCGCCTCATCAAGCGCCGCGGTCTGGCCAAGCCGGTCGGTTCACGCGCCACGCGGGCGCTGCGCCGGCTGGACGAGGTGCTGGATGACCTGGACCGGGCGCTGGCCGCACGCGCTGCGGTGTAGCAGACTCGGCGACCTGGGGGCTACGGCGTGAACTGCCCAGGAAACCACCACAGCAGGGCGGCGGTCATGAGCGTGTAGCGCAGGAACTTGCCGATCGCCATGTAGACCACGCAGGGCCAGAAGGGCAACTTCAACCAGCCGGCGATGGCGCAAATCGGGTCGCCAACGACCGGCAACCACGACAACACGCAGGCCTTGGGCCCCAGGCGCTCGAGCCAGGCCAGCGCCTTCATCTCCAGGCGTTTGTGCCGCATGCGTTCGTACAGCGTCTCGGCGCCGTAGCCCATCCACCAGCTGATGGCGCCGCCTACCGTGTTGCCGGCGGTGGCGACAAACATGGCCGGCCAGAACAGTTCGGGGCTGAGCTTGAGCAAGCCGAACACGGCGAACTCGCTGCCCAGGGGCAACAGGGTGGCCGATACGATGGCCACCACAAACACCGTCGTCAGCCCGTATTGCGGCAGGGCGAACAGGGCCAGAACCGCCAGCAAGGTTGCTTCCATCCTGGGCATTATCGGCACGCGCGTCGCCGCTCCCGGCGCGGGGTCTCGGCATGGTCCGCACCGCTATACTGGCGCCTCTTTTTTGAGCAACCGCCCGCGCGGACCCGCCCCATGCGCATCGGCGCGATCTCACTGCCCAACCGGCTTTTCGTGGCCCCCATGGCCGGCGTCACGGACCGGCCGTTTCGCATGCTGTGCCGCCAGCTCGGTGCCGGCTACGCGGTGAGCGAGATGGTCACCAGCAAGCGCGAACTGTGGGATTCACTGAAGACCTCGCGACGCGCCGACCACACTGGCGAGCCCGGGCCCATCGCGGTGCAGATCGCCGGTGTCGACCCGGCCGAGATGGCCGACGCGGCGCGCTACAACATCGACCGCGGTGCGCAGATCATCGACATCAACATGGGCTGCCCGGCGAAGAAGGTGTGCAAGGTCTGGGCGGGGTCGGCACTCATGCAGGACGAGCCGCTGGCCCTGCGCATCGTGCAGGCCGTGGTGGCCGCCTGCGAACCGCGCAACGTGCCCGTGACGCTGAAGATGCGCACGGGCTGGTGCCAGAGCGAACGCAATGCGCTGCAGCTGGCCCGCGCAGCGGAATCGGCAGGCGTGGCGATGGTCGCCGTGCACGGCCGCACGCGCGAGCAAGGTTATGGCGGCCAGGCCGAACACGGCACGGTGGCGGCGGTAAAGGCCGCGTTGAAGATCCCTGTCGTGGCCAATGGCGACATCGATTCTCCGGCCAAGGCGCGCGCGGTGTTGCGCTACACCGGCGCCGACGCCGTGATGATCGGCCGCGCCGCGCAGGGCCGGCCGTGGATCTTTCGCGAAGTCGCGCACTTCCTCGAGCACGGCACCTTGCTGGCACCTCCCGCCACGCGCGAGGTGCAGACCTGGCTGACGGCCCATCTGCAAGACCACTACACGTTGTACGGCGAGCACCTGGGCGTGCGCACTGCGCGCAAGCACATCGGATGGGCGGTGCGGGCCTTGCCTGGGGGCGAGGCTTTTCGCGCCGCGATGAACACGCTGGACGACTGCGACGCACAGCTGCGCGCGGTGCACAGTTTCTTCGACGAGTTGGGCAGCCTGCACCCGGTGCTGCCGGCCGCCAACGACGCCATGTCGCAGCAGGTCGCATGAGCAAGCGGCTCATCGACGAGTGCATCCGCCACAGCGTCGAACAGTACTTCGTCGATCTGCACGGGGCCGAGCCTGCGGGCATGCACGACTTCGTCATCGCCGCGGTTGAAAAGCCGCTGCTGGACGTGGTGATGCGCCGCGCTGAAGGCAACCAAAGCAAGGCCGCCGAGTGGCTGGGCATCAACCGCAACACCTTGCGGCGCAAACTGCTGGACCACAAGATCATCAAGTAGGCCGACCGCTCTTTAGCTGCCGGCTCCGCGCACCCCCCCCTTCCGCAAACCCATGGCCCACCTGACCGCGCTTATCTCCGTGTCCGACAAGACCGGAATCGTCGACTTCGCCCGCGCCCTGGCCGCACGCGATGTGCGCCTGCTGTCCACCGGCGGCACGGCCCGCCTGCTGGCTGAGGCCGGCCTGGCAGTGACCGAAGTCGCCGAGGTCACAGGGTTTCCGGAAATGCTCGACGGCCGCGTCAAGACCCTGCACCCGCGCATCCACGGCGGCCTGCTGGCGCGCCGCGATGTGCCTGCGCACATGGCCGCGCTGCGCGAGCACGGCATCGACGCCATCGATCTGCTGGTCGTCAACCTCTACCCCTTTGCCCAGGCCACGGCGCGGCCCGACTGCACATTGGACGAAGCCATCGAGAACATCGACATCGGTGGCCCGGCCATGCTGCGCGCCGCGGCCAAGAACTGGGCCGATGTGGCCGTGCTGATCGACCCGGCCGACTACGCCCAGGTGCTCACCGAACTGGCGGCGGGCAAGGTGTCGCGCAGCACCAAGTTCAGGCTGGCGCTCAAGGTGTTTGCCCACACTGCCGCCTACGACGGCATGGTCAGCAACTACCTCAGCGCGCTGCCAGCCGGTGCTGAAGAGGCCGGCGCCGCCGTGCCCGCGCGCGAAACCTTCCCCAGCACCTACAACCTGCAGCTCACCAAGACGCAGGACATGCGCTACGGCGAGAACCCGCACCAGGCGGCCGCCTTCTACCGCGACGCCCATGTCGCTGCTGGACTGCTCGCCGGTTGGACGCAGCTGCAAGGCAAGGCGCTCAGCTACAACAACATCGCCGATGCCGACGCGGCCTGGGAATGCGTGAAGACCTTCGACGCGCCCTGCTGCGTCATCGTCAAGCACGCCAACCCCTGCGGCGTGGCGGTGGGCGCCACGCTGGTGGAAGCCTATGCCAAGGCCTGGCAGACCGACCCGACCTCGGCCTTTGGCGGCATCCTGGCCTTCAACCGGCCGCTCGACGAGGCCACGGCGCGGCAGATCGGCGACAACAAGCAGTTCGTCGAGGTGCTGATCGCCCCGCACATCACGCCCGAGGCGCGCGCCGTGCTGGCGTCCAAGGTGAATGTGCGCGTGCTCGAGGTCCCGCCGGGAATCGCACCCAACGCGATGGACTTCAAGCGCGTGGGTGGCGGCATGCTGCTGCAGTCGCCTGACACGAAGAATGTGGCGCGCGCCGACCTGCGTGTGGTCACCAAGCTGACGCCCACTGAAACGCAGATGAACGATTTGCTGTTCGCGTGGAAGGTCGCCAAGTTCGTCAAGAGCAACGCCATCGTCTACTGCGCCGGCGGTATGACGCTGGGTGTGGGCGCGGGCCAGATGAGCCGCATCGACAGCGCGCGCATCGCCAGCATCAAGGCCGCCAACGCGGGCCTGGCCCTGGTCGGCTCAGCGGTCGCCAGCGACGCGTTTTTTCCCTTCCGCGACGGACTGGACGTGGTCATCGACGAAGGCGCGGCTTGCGTCATCCAGCCCGGTGGTTCGATGCGCGACGAAGAAGTCATCGCCGCCGCCGACGAACGCGGCGTGGCCATGGTGTTCACCGGGACGCGTCATTTCAGGCACTGAAGGCATGGAGCCCCCAAGCTCGCATTCGCTCGCTACCCCCCAAGGGGCCGCTCGCCTACGGTCCGGCGAAGCCGGTCCCGTGGCGGTGGGCTTGGTCGGTCACTCGGTCCATGACACGCGCTGACCTGATGGGCTGGTTGCTGGCCCTCATTGCCCGCCTGATCACGGGTGCGCAAGGGCATTGGAAGGGCTGCCCGCCCAAGGCCGAACAACGCATCTACTTCGCCAACCACCAGAGCCACCTGGACTGGGTGTTGATCTGGGCCGCGCTGCCGCACGACCTGCGCGCCACCACGCGGCCGATCGCGGCGCGCGACTACTGGACGTCGTCGCGCTTCAAGCAGTGGCTGACCACCGAGGTCTTCCACGCCGTGTACGTCAGCCGCCAGCGCAGCGACGATCAGGACCCGCTGGAGCCGCTGGTCCAGGCGCTGACGAACGGCGACTCGCTGGTGATCTTTCCCGAGGGCACGCGCAGCGCCAAGGGCGAACCGCGTGAATTCAAGAGCGGCCTGTACCACCTTGCCGAGCAGTTCCCGGGCGTGGCGCTGATCCCGGCCTGGATAGACAACGTCCAGCGCGTCATGCCCAAGGGCGAGGTCGTGCCCGTGCCCATCCTGTGCACGGTGACGTTTGGCGCACCCTTGCGCCTGGAACCGGGTGAAGACAAGCGCGTCTTTCTCGCCCGCGCCCGCGAGGCCGTGCTGGCGCAACGGCCCGTGGTGACATGAAGCCCCCAAGCTCACTTCGTTCGCTGCCCCCGAGGGGCGCGTCAGTGTCTTCGGGTGGCCGGGCGCCACTGACATGACCAACCCCCGCCACTGGAGCGCCGACGACCAGGTCGGCCTGCTGTTCATCGGCCTGTTTGGCGCGCTGCTGCTGGTCAGCGCGGTGGTCACGCTGCTGTCGTTCCGCCCCGGCGCGCGCGATGGCGACCCCACCGCCCACCTCGATGGCGACCGCCACCAGCGGCTGCTGCGCGACCTGCGGGCGCTGTGGCTGGGCGGCGTGGTGTTTTGGCTGGCCTGGGTGTCGGGCCCGGTCGGCGCCACGTTGGCCTTCGGCGTGTTGTCGTTCCTGGCGCTGCGCGAATTCATCACCCTGGCCCACACCCGGCGCAGCGACCACCGCAGCCTGATCCTGGCCTTCTTCATCGTGTTGCCGCTGCAGTACGTGCTGGTGGGCAGCCGCAGCTTTGACCTGTTCTCGGTCTTCATCCCGGTCTATGTGTTCCTGGCCATCCCCGTGCTCAGCGCGCTGGGCGGCGATCCCGAGCGTTTCCTGGAACGCAATGCCAAGATCCAGTGGGGTGTGACGGTGTGCGTGTTCGGCCTGTCGCACGCGCCGGCACTGCTGCTGCTGGACTTTGCCGGCCACGAAGGTCGCGGCGCTTTCCTGGTGTTCTTCCTGGTCGTCGTCACTGTGGTGGCGCAGATCGCCCAGGAACTGGCCAGCCGCTGGCTGCGCCGCAGGCCCGTGGCCCGGCACATAGACAGGTCCTTCTCCTACCGCGCCTGGCTCACCGGTTCGCTGGCCGCGGCGGTGACGGGCGTGCTGCTGTTCTGGATCACCCCCTTCAAGGCCCCGCAGGCCCTGGCCATGGCCTTCATCGCCGGCGCCGCCGGCACGCTGGGCGAGTTCGTGATGAAGGCGTTGAAGAAGGACGCCGGCGTCCGTTTCTGGGGCAATGCGGCCTCGGTGACCGGTGCGGTGGGTCTGCTGGACCGCCTGGCGCCGCTGTGCTTTGCCGCGCCGGTGTTCTTCCACTCCGTGCGCTGGTACTTCCAGCTCCGGACATGAGGACTTCCCAGTGAGGATCCTGGGCATCGACCCCGGCTTGCAGAACACCGGCTTCGGCGTCATCGAGGCCGATGGCCCGCGCCTGGCCTACGTCGCCAGCGGCACCATCAGCACGACCGAGGTGCCGCGCGGCGACCTGCCGTTGCGGCTGAAGATCATTTTCGAAGGCGTGCGCGAAGTCGTCGAACGCTACGCGCCGGCCTGCGCGTGTGTGGAGATCGTTTTCGTCAACGTCAACCCGCAAAGCACCCTGCTGCTGGGCCAGGCGCGCGGTGCGGCGCTCGCGGCGCTGGTCAGTGGCGACCTGCCGGTGGCCGAGTACACGGCATTGCAGATGAAGAAGGCCACCGTCGGCCACGGGCTGGCCAACAAGTTGCAGGTGCAGGAAATGGTCAAGCGCCTGCTGGCCTTGCCTGGCCTGCCGGGCAAGGACGCCGCCGACGCGCTGGGCCTGGCCATCACCCACGCCCACGCCGGGGCGTCATTCGCCGTGCTGTCGGCGGCATCGCCTTTGCAGCGACGCCAGCACGCGCAGTACCGCAAGGGGCGCACGTACTGATCTGCCGCCCAGTGCGGCGCCTGGGTCAGCGTTGCGACGTCGCGCCGCCATGGCCTAGCGACGGCCCGTCGCCGTGCGCCGACGAGTGGTGCTTGTGGGCGACAAAGCGGCGCAAGCAGGCGCCAAGGTTCTGTTCGCGTGGGTCCACCCCGTCTGGCCCACCGGCCTGCACGAACAGACCAAGGCCGTCGCCGAACTGCTGTCAGCCAGCCCCGCGCCGCTGGCGCTGATCGTCATCGAAGCCGGCTCCAGCGCCCCGGGACGTTGGCGCGACTGACTGCCGACCATCCTGGACAGGCTCGAAGTCCTGGGCCGCGCGCGGCGCCCGCAGGCTGGGGCTGCGGGCTGGCAGGCGGGCTGACGCCACACCCGGCCAAGCCGGTACCGCGTGTGCCTTCAGACCCGTGGGCGGGTGAGTTGGTAGCCCAGTTGCCGTTCGTGTCGCAGGGACAGCAACGCAACTTCGCGCTCGCTGTGTGCATAAAGCATCACATGCTTCGCCAGCACGAGTTCGCGCAACCCCGGCATGCCCACGGCCTTGGCGAGTTGTGTCGCTTGCTCGGCCTGAAACCGCCCCCAGTCGGTCTGGGCGTCGAGAAATCGTGCCGGTCGCCCGCCCGTGGGCGCGAAAGTGAGCAAGGCCCGCGCCCGCACGATCTCAGCCTGCAACTGGCGGAAACGGGCCGGGGCGGACGCCGCGTCCTGCAGGACCATGAAGGCACGCGCAGCGACCAGGCAGGCCAGAAAGTGCGGAACCGCCCGAACCCGGGCGTCAACCGGCAGGCTCACGGGGGCGGTGCGACGCCGAGGGCCTGTTCCAGTTCGCCGTCCACCACGAACTGCCCCGCCAGCGCTTGCCGCAAGCCGGCAATGGCGTCGTCGGCCAGCACCAACCGGGCGTGCTCTGATTCGAGCGCGTGGTAGTAATCCAGCCGGCGCGCATCGACCAAAGCGACATAGCTGGCGCCGTTCTTGGTCAGCACCTTCTCGCCGCCACCACCCACCACGTCTTCGGCCAGTTCGGTCAGGCGGGCGCGCGCCTCGCTGATGGGGACGATGTCTGAGGCGCGAAGGGCCATGTCTTGTCTCCGTTAAGACTCGCGTTAACAGCAATGTATCACCCAAGCCGTGACATGCTGCGCACCACAAGTGCCCGGCCCCGCAAATGCGGTGTCTCCCGGCCTTTGATCTCCGGCCCGTTTCATGCATGCTGTGCTTGAATGGTTTGGCGTTCTCGTCCCTGACGAAGGAGTTCCCGGTATGAGCAGCAACGGCAACGATCTGGTCCCCGTGAAGCCCGGCAACCTGCCGCACTCCATCCCAGTCGCGAGCATGCGCAGCGTCTACCGCATGGGCGATGTCGAGAAGCGGCTGGACAAGCTGCCCGCGCGCGAGCACGAGAACCTTCGTGCCACCTACGAACGCATGATCGAGAAGGGCCCCGAGCGTTTTCAGGTCAAGCCCGGCGGGCTCCCTGCGATGGCGCATCTCTACGACGAGATGCCCAATTTTGGTGAGGTCCTGGACGATGTGAAGCGCCAGCTGGCCCTGTGCCACGACAGCCGCGACGCGCTGGAGATCACGCCCATGCTGCTGCTGGGCCCGCCGGGCATCGGCAAGACGCACTTCGCGCGCGAGATTGCCCAGCTGCTGGGCACCGGCCTGGGTTTCATCAGCATGAGCAGCCTGACCGCAGGCTGGGTGCTCAGCGGCGCCTCAAGCCAGTGGAAGGGCGCGCGGCCGGGCAAGGTGTTCGAGACGTTGGTGGACGGGTCCTACGCCAACCCGGTGATGGTGGTCGACGAGATCGACAAGGCCCGCGGCGAGCACGCCTACGACCCGCTGGGCGCGCTGTACAGCCTGCTTGAATACAACACGGCGCGCGCCTTTATCGACGAGTTCGCCGAGGTGCCTATCGACGCCAGCCAACTGATCTGGGTGGCCACGGCGAATGACGAGCGCAGCATCCCCGAGCCCATCCTGAACCGCATGAATGTGTTCGAGGTCCACGCGCCGGACCCGGCCGCGGCGCGCGCCATCGCCCTGCGCCTGTACATGAGCCTGCGCGGCGAGCACGACTGGGGTCGCCGCTTCGACGAAACACCTGCCGATGCCGTGCTGGAACGCCTGGCCGCGATGGCCCCGCGCGAGATGCGCCGCGCCTGGATGACGGCCTTCGGCAATGCCCGCCTCTACGGCCGCGCCACCATCGAGTTGGCTGATCTGCCGGGTGCGTCGGGGCGGCGGTCGCCGATCGGGTTCGTGCAGTAACGGTCGCGCTGGCTGTCAGCGCGCAGCCAGGCCAGCCAGCCCCTGGTAGGCCGACGCCAGTCCTTGTTCGACGATGCGCTGCTTCCACGCATCCGTGTCGGTGTAGAACGCGTCGCGAATCTGCTGCTTGATGGCGCGGCGCTGATCGTCGGGCGCTTCGGGGTGGTTCTCCAGCCACTGGTCGGCGCGCAGCGCGTCGATCACGGCCTGCACCGGCTCGGTGCCGTACTCCATGGCGATGCCGGTGTATTCGGCCTGGGGGCAGTGCTCGTAGACCGCACCCCAGATCATCCCGGTGATGACGGCCGAGGTCGACGAGCCGTCGTGGATCGACGTGACGTCGGCACCCCACCAGGCGCGTGTTCGCGCCAGCGCCACGGCGTCGTCGCGGTTGGCGTTGATGCGCTCACCGTGGCCGCTGGGGCCCAGGCCGGTGTGCACGTCGATCCAGCCCAGCCGCGCGCAGCGGCTGCCGTGCTCGGCCAGCACATGGCCCAGGGTCTGGCGGCTCCACGTGGGATTGCGACCACCGAAGAACAGGCCCTCGGGGTGTTTGTACTGGCCGCCGGACACCGCAGTCTGCAAAGCCATGGCGCCACGCCGCCCGACGAAGGCGGTGAGGGCTGCGCGCACCTCGTCCGATGGCGGCCAGGTGGGCGGCACCAGCAGGTGGGCCAGTTCGTCGTAAGCGGGGTTTTCGGGCAGGGCTTGGCTGAAGTCCTGCCAGTTGCGGTTGAGGTCGACGTTTTCGTGCGTGGTGCGCCGCCACCACGAAAAGCCGTGCGGGTTGAGCGCGTGGATGTACAGCACGGCCACGCCCGCAGCCTGCGCGGCAGCGTGGAAGCCCGCATCGGACAGCAGCGCGTTCTGCACGCCCGAGCCGCAGAAGCCTTCGACGCCATGGCAGGCGCTGCTGACAAGCAGCACGGCGTGTGCGTTGGCCGGGCCGCAGCGCGCCACATCCATGGCCAGCGCCTCGCCGTCGCGGCCGCGCAGTGGGTGGGGGTGCGACTGCACGGCCAGGCCCGCAGCGTCTGCGGCCGCCAGGAACTTGCCGCGCGCCTCGGCATAGCTCTGCGCAAAGAAGTCGCTGGCGTTCATTGCGGCTGCACTGTGCCGTGGGTACTCACCGCGCCTGGCCCAGCCACTCCTCGGCGATGCGCACCCAGGCTGTGGCACCCAGCGGGATCAAGTCGTCGTTGAAGTCGTAGCTGGGGTTGTGCAGCATGCACGGGCCCAGGCCGTGGCCGCCTTCGCGGTGTTCGCCTTCGCCGTTGCCGATGACGAAGTAGCAGCCCGGCTTGGCCTGCAGAAAGAAACTGAAGTCCTCCGCGCCCATGGTCGGCTCGAAGGCGTGCACGTTGGCCGCGCCGACCACTTTGCCCAGTACCTGCTTGACGAATTCGGTCTCGGCCGGGTGGTTCACGGTGGGCGGGTAGTTGCGCGTGAACTTGAATTCGCAGGTCGCGCCGAAGGCCGCGCAGGTGTGCTCGGCCACCTGCTGCATGCGCGCTTCGATCAACGCCAGCGTCTCCATCGAAAAGGTGCGCACGGTGCCGCGGATCTGGCAGGAATCCGGCACCACGTTGATGGCCTCGCCGCCATGGATCATGGTCACCGAGATCACGCCCGGGTCGACCGGCTTGCGGTTGCGCGTGATGATGGTCTGGAAGGCCATCACCATCTGGCAGGCCACCGGCACCGGGTCGATGCCCAGGTGCGGCATGGCGGCATGCGCACCCTTGCCGCGGATGGTGATGTTGAACTCGTTGCTCGACGCCATCATCGCGCCCGGGTTCACGCCAAAGGCGCCCACCTTCATGCCCGGCCAGTTGTGGGCGCCAAACATCGCCTCCATCGGAAACTTGTCGAACAGGCCGTCCTTGATCATCTCGCGCGCGCCGCCGCCGCCTTCTTCGGCGGGTTGGAAGACGAGGTACACCGTGCCGTCGAAGTTGCGGTGCTTGGACAAATGCTTGGCCGCGGCCAGCAACATCGCAGTGTGGCCGTCGTGGCCGCAGGCGTGCATCTTGCCGCTGTTCTTGCTGGCATGCTGAAAGGTGTTGAACTCCTGCATCGGCAAGGCGTCCATGTCGGCGCGCAGGCCGATGGCCCGATCCGAGGTTCCCGCTTTAATGATGCCGACCACGCCGGTGGTGCCCATGCCGCGGTGTATCGGAATGCCCCATTCGGTCAGCTTGTTGGCCACCAGGTCGGCGGTGCGCACCTCTTCAAAGCACAG
>JANNWL010000580.1:0-8920 GCA_031414735.1 Burkholderiales bacterium
GCCAGGATGCGCTTGGGCCCCACCGACGGATCCAGGTGCTGCTCGAAACTTCGGGTGGCCATGGCGCGTTCCTTTGGATGGGTTGCAGCAGGTTCCGCGGTGATTCTCCATCGGGTGGCGCAGCAGTCCAAGGGGCGCGCCACCCCGCCTTTGCTGCAGTGCTGACCGCGCGCGGCGGCAACTCAATTGATGACGGGCCATAGCCGCCGCTGTGGCCTCAGCAGGCGCCACATGCACAGCGCCAGCCCGCCCGCAGCCATCAGCGCGGTGCTGGCGGGTTCGGGCACCGCCACCGTCTGGCCTGTCCATTCCAGTCGAAAGGCCGGTGCTTGACCGGCATGGGTGCCAATTACGAAGCTCAGCGTGTGCACGCCCGGCGCCAGTTGCGCGCCGCCGGTTTGCCAGCCGTAAGCCGTGCTGTCGACAAAGAACGTGCCAAAGCTGGAAGCGCTGGCGTTGTTGAAAAAACCGACGCCCAGGCCGCCGAAGAAAACCGAGTCGATGTACATCTGGAACGGGAAGGTTGATGTGGCCATCTGCCCGCTGATCTGCCAAGCGCCCGATGCGATGCCCGTGGTGTCGAAGCTGGTCAGGTAGGTGGTGGTGGTGAACGCACCCACCGCGGCCAGCGTGGCCGCGCTGCTGACCCATTGCGAGTTGCCGTCGGGCGGCAGGCTGGTGGGCCCCAGCAGCGCCGTCTGCGTGACGATGGACGCCAGTGCCACCTGGGTCTGGCCTTGGCTGTCGCTGGTGATGACGAACCAGTGCGGGTCCAGCCCGCCGTGCAGCAGGTTGTGGTTGGCGTCCAGGCCGGTGTTCCAGCCGATCTGGGGCGTGCCGGCCTGCACCAAGGCCGGTGCCGGTGCAAGTGCCATGCTGGCTGCCGTGGCCAGCAGCTGCCGGCCGCTGGTCTTGATGTGGCGGGCCAGGAGCTGTTTGAATTGGGTGTTCATGCGGTGCTTTCGGTGTGGGGTATCGGCGCTATGGGTTCAGCCGCGCCATTCGCTGGCAGCACCGCGGTGGGCGGTGCTGCATTCGAACTGTCTAGCGTTGCGCCCTACCGATGACCTACCGATAGCCCACGGTGCCGCACTTTGTATGCCGCCCTCTTTATGGGCGATGGACCTAAACTGAACATCAACGTGAACCGGCCATCCCACACCGCCCTGCCCGCTGCTGCGACCATGCTGCCCGCAGGCGGCGTGGCGTTGGCGGCGCTGCGCGATGGTGCCCCGGCCTGGTGGCGGGCGTGGGACGCAGCGGCGCTGCGGGCGGCCTGCGAAGCCGCCGCTGCTGGTCCCGTCGATGTTGTGGACGCAGACGCGGACGCAGCCCGGGCCGAGATCGCGCAATGGGGCGCGCTGGCTTCCTTCATGACGGGCCAGTCTGACGCGCTGCCGCAGCTGGACCAGACCTACAGCGCTCATGCCGACGCCCAGCGGCTGCGCGCTGCCGCCGACGCCGTACACCGAGCCTTGGTCATCTGCATTCTCGACAGCGGCGCCATGGACCGCACGGGTGACTGGCTGGCGCGCTGGGACACAAGCCATGCCGCGCTGGCCGCACAAGATCGTGCCAGCACCGCCGCCGATGCCAGTCGCAGCACCACCGCGACAGCGCCCGACCTGTGGCATCGCCTGGCCCCTTTGGCCGCCACGGCGCTGGGCGGTGACGCACACGGCGGCGGCGAGGCGGCTGCTGCGGGGGTGCTGGCCGCGTTGCGTCAGGCCCCCACGGCGCCAGGTGCGCTGTCCGCCGACGAACGGTTGATTGCCGCGCAGGTGTTGATGGACTACCAGTTTGCCGTGCAGCGTTTCGATGCTTTCGACTTCCTGGCCAACGCGGTGGAAGTGCCGGCCCTGTTCAACGCCGCATCGTCGGTGATGCAGGCGCGCTGGTTGTTCAGTTATGGCTATTCGCAGTTCCACACTGGGCGCACCGAGCGTGCCGCGGCGGCGTGGCAAAGGTCGTTGCAGATCAGCAACGAAGCGGGCTTGTCGGCGTTGGCCTTGGAAACCACGCTGGCCCTGGCACGCGGGCAATTGAACAGCGGGCAACTCGACGAGGCACAGGCCGTCATTGACGCCGTGCAGCCGCAATGGGGCGGCGGGCGCACGGCGCAGTTGATAGAGCTGCTGCAATTGCGCGCCCGCGTGCAACTGCTGCGCGGGCGCGCGGCCAGCGCTCTGGGCTTGCTGCAAGACGCCCTGCAGATGGCGCAAGACGCGGCCTTGCCGGCGGCGGAGTGTGCGTCGTGCCTGTCCGACCTGGCGCAGGTTTACGTGGCGCTGGGCCGGGCAGGTGAAGCCGAACAATTGCTGCTGCGCTTGGAGCAGGAGCATGGCGGGCGCAGTGCGCAGGTCTACCGTTGCCTGGCCGGCATGCTGCGAGCCTGGCGCTTGCTGCACGAAGACCCTCAGAGCAGCCGCGAACATCTGGCGCAAGCACTGGCTATCGCTCAAGGCACGCGCTATTCGATGTTCTTCCGGCTGCTGCCGTCGTTTGCCGCCGCGCTGTGTGCGATGGCTTTGCGCTGGGGCCTGGCTGCGTCTTTTGTCACCGAACTGGTACGCGCCCGGGCCCTGCCGGCGCCGGCCGATGCGGGCGCCGATTGGCCGTGGCCGCTGTGGCTGCGCATGCTGGGCGGCTTCGAGTGGCAGCGTGACGGGCAGACGCAAACGCCTGCCGGCAAACTGCCGCAGAAACCGTTGGAACTGTTGCGCCTGCTGGCCTGCCAGCGCAAGCTGGCGATCAGCCAAGACGCAGCCATGGCCGCCATGTGGCCCGATGCCGACGAGCCCGGCGCACGCAAGAGCATCGAAGCCGCCGTGCATCGCCTGCGCGCGTTGCTGGGCGACGCCACTCTGGTGTGGGTAAGCGACGGACAGGTGGGGCTGGACCCGTCGCGCGTGGGCTGCGACCTGCACCTGCGGCGTGGCCTGATCGAGCGCATCGAAGCGCTGGCCATGGGGCGTGGTGGCACCGCGCCGGGCCCGGGCCCGGGCCCGGGTACCACCGACACGGTGGTCAACGAATGCCTGACCCTGCTGGGCCGCGTGGTGGATTTAACCCGCGGCGACCTGCTGCCCGGCATGGCCGCCACGCCCTGGCTGCAGGCCGAACAGCAGCGCTGCCGCAGCGACACCGTGCGCGCCGCGCTGGCCACCGCCGCGCTGCTGGAACACGCCCAGGCCGGCCGCGCCGAGCAAGACCTGCTGGAAACCGCCCTGCGCATTGAGCCGCTGTCAGAAACCCTGGTGGCACGGCTGATGCAGGCCTATGAACGCAGCTCACGCCGCGGCGACGCGCTGCGCGTGTTCGAGCAGTACCGCCGCCACCTGGCCGAACACGGCGCCACACCCGGCGCCCGCATGCAGGCGCACTGGCAAGCGCTGGTAGGGTCACCGGGCCGGATTGGCGGGTAAACGTGGCGCTGTCGACACGGCTGCAATGCCCCGTGCCCTGACAGCGGCAGGCGGGATACCCGATGCCACAAGGGCCTGCACAAGTATTTGCGCGCGCGCTTCGGCCAGCACCAGCCCTTGCGCAGGCGGCGCTGCGGGTTCAGCGCGGACGGTCAAGGCCACCACCGTGTTTCGTGATGATTCGCGCCACTGTTTTGCGATAGCGGCCACCCCGGGTGCGGCGGAACTTTTGAGCGCAGCGCTGGCGCTCTCGAACTGCAAAGAGTCCAACACCCTGCGCGGTACCGTCATCAACCGGTCAGCCGTGTTCTTCATGCTGTCGGGGTCGTTGTTTACCAGCGGCGTGCCCTGTGCATGGGTCGGTCCGCTCAACACAAACGCTCCCCACACGCCCACCTTCCCTAACGCAAATAAAGCACGAACACCGAATTCACGTCGATCGACTCTCATGTTCTGTTCTCCATGTTTAGGTTTCGAAACCCGATGAAGTTTCGCAGTCATCTGCCGCTTTGTCACCGTACCAGACCCCATTGAATATCGACCCAGCGGCTGCGGCTCACGGCCTCCCCATCGGCGCCCACCGACACCACGCGCCAGCGCAGGGCGCCACCGGCCCACAGCGCTTGCGCCAAGGCCGGCGCAGCAAAACGCTGCACGCCAGCCTGCAATTCGGGCAGCACCCGCGCGGCAAACACCAATTGGCCATCGCGTTCCATCTCCACGCGGTACAGCCGGATATCGGTCCGCGCTTGCCAGGTAAACACCAGCGGCCTGTCGCTGAACACCAGCCCCTGCGGCGCCAACACCTGTATCGGCCCCGGTGTTTCGTGTACCAGCAGGGCCGCCGCCGTGGCGTCGATGGTGTAGCGCAGCACCGGCAACACCCATGGGGCTGAAGTCGTGCTGGCGCCGTCCAGCGCCTGGCTGGGTTCCAGCCGCAGCAGCACGCCGTAATGGCCGTAGCGATCATTGGGCAGCAGTTTCGGGTCGGGCCCCGGCAGGCGGGTGATGCCGGTGGCCGACACATAAACCTGCACCGTCTGCAGCAACCGCCAACGGTGCTGGCGCGCCCGCTCGGCCAGGCTCAGGCGGGTCTCGGGGGTCAGGTCCAGCTCGTTGGGCTCGGGGTCGCCGGGCTGCACCACTTCCCAGCGCGCGCGCAGCAGGCCGCTGCCTTTGAAGCGCAGCAGTGCCTCGACGGCCGGCAGCGCCTGGCCGCGCTGGAACCAGCCTCTGGCCTGCTGACCGCCCGGGCCCAGAAACCGCAGCTGCACCTCCGACACCTCCGGCCCGCGCTGGGCCTCGGCCAGCACCACGCGCAGGGCCAGGAAGTAGGGCTGCGGCGCACCGCCATTGGCCAGCAGCACCAAGTACACGGTGCGTGGACGCGCGGCCTGGTTGCCCGCCGCAGCTGCCAGGGCCTGGGCGCTGATGCTGACGTTGACATTCACGCCCGCCGCCGCAGCCCCTGCGGGCAGTGGCAGTGGCAGGCCCAGGGGCGGGGCGCCACGGCAGGGGTTGGCAAAGAGCGCTGTGCCCACGCCGCCCTGGAAGTCCCGGCACAGCCAGGCCGCGTTGATCTTGACCAACGGCGTGCCCCTCACGTGCACCGTCAGCATGCCGCCAGTGGCGGCGGGCAGTGTGGCTTGCGCGGGGCTGGCCGTGATCTGGGCCCAGGCCGCCTGCGGTGCCAGACCCAGGGCTGGCACGGCGGCCAGCGTCATGCCCAGGCGCAGCAGGCAAGGCAGCAAAAATCGCAGCGTGATGGTCGTCATGGCGGGTCTCTGTGAAGTTGGCAGCGGCGGGTTTCAGAACACCAGGCTGGTACTGGCCTGAAGCGCCTGGTAGTTCACCGGCGCGGCCGTGGGCAGGCCGGGGTTGGCGGCCCGCGTGTGGCTGAATGTGTAACGCACCAGCCATTGCACAGGCAGCTTCAGGCCGCCTGCCGGCAGCTCGAAACTGCGGCCCAGGCTCAGCTCACCCACCCGCGTGCGCAGTGAGGCTGAATACGGTGTGTCACTGACCGCGCTGCCGCTCAAGTTGGCCGCCAGCGCATGGCCGTGGGGCAACGCCCAGCGCAGGCTGGCATTGGCGGACAGGTTGCGCGTCTGCACACCCGTACTGAGTGGTGTGGTCACGTTGCGCACCAGCCCTGCCGTCAGCGCCAGGGCCTCACTGGCCACCCAGGTGGCCGCCATACCGTGGCTGGTGTTGCGCGTGTCGTCCTGCGCCAGGCTGGCCTGGCGGTTGTCTTGCAGGCTGCGGCTGTAGGTGGCGCCCAGTGTCACGGTCTTCAGCGTCCGGTTCAGGCCGATGTTGTGGCTGGTGGCCAGCGTGTCGGCCAGGTCGGCGACGGTGCTGCCCACGGGCACAAAAGCCCGCGCAGCGAAGTCGTGGTTGCGCCCCAGGCTGTAGTCCAGCGCCGGCCACCACGGGTTGGGGGCTTGCGGGTCTATCAACACACCCACCGGCAAGCCTAGGCGCGCGCCGAACACCAGCGCGCGGTTGCGTGTGCGCGTGGGGTCGGGGGCCAGGTTGTCTTCGTGGGTGCCCAACTTCAACTCGGCCGTGGCCGGGCCCAACGTGGCGCCCAGCGTGGCGCCGTGGCTCGCCGCGTCGGCGTTGGTGGCCGCGCCCAGCGACAGATAGGCGGGCTGCGCGTGTTCGCTGCGCCAGGCCAGTTCCAGCGAAAGCGGCAGGTCGGGCCGGCTGGGCCACACGACCTGGTCTTGCAGCAGCAGGCGGGCCAGGTCCAGCGTCTGGGCGTGGCGACGTTGTCGCGGGGCGGTGCCTACGTTGCCGGGGTCGGGCAGCGGGGTGTTGTCGCTGCTGGCAAAAAACCACTCGGCGCGCCAACGGTTGTCTTCGCTGCTGGCGCGCAGCCGCAGGCCCCAGCCGTGGCTGGAAGATGCTGGCTGCGGCTGGCTGCTGCCGGGGCTGGCCGGGACGCGCATGCGGCCACTGAAGGCGCTGCCTTCTGCACGCAGCCCACCGGCACGCGCCAGCAATTCCTGGCCCAGCGTGGCGAAACTGAAGCGGTTGTCGGCATCGGCCAGGCCTGTGATGTCTCGTGTGCCCAGCCGCGGCACGCTGCTTTGTGACGACAGCATCAGGTCGGTGGCGGCGCCCAGCGCGTGACGTAACACCACGCCGCGGGTGGCTACGCCGCTGGCCAGCAAGGCGTGGTCGCCGGCCTGCACATGGCCCAGTGCCAGCTGCGCGGCGGGGCCAGCGGCGGGCTTGTATTCGGCCTCGACCAGGTAGCTGGCCAGGTCCACGGACGCGGCGCTCATGCCGCGCGTGGCGTACTGCAAAGCTTCGGGACGGTAGCTGCTGCCTGTGCCCTGGATACTGGATTTCAGGCCCCAGCCGGCGCCGGTGTTTTCTGTCTGCAGGCTGGCTTGCAAGGTGGCATCGTCATAGCGTGGCCGCGACGGTGCTGACGCGCCAGGTGAGTGGTTTTCCCAGACCTGTGACTTCAGCCCCAACACGGCGCCGGGCTTGAAGCTGCCCGGCGCTTGGGCGGTGACGGTGTTGTCCACCTGCAAGGCGGTCTGGGCCAGCAGCGTCCAGGTGGTGTCGTTGGCCACGCTGAAGACCTTCAGCAGGTTGCGGCCCACAGGCAATGCGGCGCTGCTGAACACGCCTTGCAGGGTAAGGCTGTCGGTGGCCTGGAAGTTCACCGTCACGTCTTCGGCGCCCACCATCACCGCAAAGCGGCCGGGAGCCAGAGGGGTGGCGGCATCCAGCGTCAGCGTGATGCTGTCGCTGGGCGCGATGGACTGGCCGTTGAAGCTGGTCTGCATTGCGTGGGCGGCGGTGGTGACTGCATCTGCTGCGGCCTGCGCTGCCGCAGACAATGCCAGCCACAGCGGCGCCAGGCACAGCGCTGCGCGCGTGCGTCGAAAGCGTTTCATCAGTCATCCCCCTTTGAGCGCCTGTGCGGCGCCGACTCGGCTCACCCCGGCGAGGGTGGGCGGCGGGCCCGAAGGCGCGCCGCCCACCTGCCGTTCACACGGCGGCTGGCGTTACTCGGTCTTGGTGGGCGGCAAGTCGATGGGCGGCGGGCCGGCGCCGTCGGTGGCGCAGCGCTGGGCCACCAAGCCACTGACGAGAAGGCCGGTGGGGCCGCTCGTGTTGTTGACGGTGATGGTCAGGGTCACAGTGCCGCTGTAGCCCTGCGGCAACGCCGCGCTGAAGCTGCCGAAGTTGGCCTGCACAAATCCGTAGCCCGGGTTGGGTACACCGGCCGTTGTGGTGGAGATCACAGCGCCCGTAGCCCCCGTGATCGCCATGCTCGCGTAGTTGTCAGCCCAGTACTTGCCTTTGATCGTGATTGTCGAACGGATCATGCATGTCGGCACCACGATACGCAGTTGGTAGACGTAAACGCCGGGTGCTGCGCCCGCACTGCCTGCGGTTGCAGAAGGACCGACCCATGTGGCTCCCGAGGCTGACGCCCACGCCGCGGGGATGTTGGGCTGGGGGCCCGGCAGCAAAGACGTCGGGCCGCTTGTCAGCTTCCAGGGTGCCACCCCGGTGTTGATCTGCACGTCAGAAAGTTCCCTGCCCGTGCACTGGCAGCACTTTAATGTCAGCACGTTGCCGCCGGGTTGTGGCACAGGTTGCCGGCTTTCGTCTTGTGCACGGGCCAGCAGGGGCACGGCAGCCAGCGCCGCCAGGGTGATCGCCGATTGAACAAAGGCGCGTCGATAGGTCGAGGGTTTCATAGTGTTTGTCTTCATTTGGAAACGCGGCGCAGTTGAAGAAGTCGCGCCTTGCACTTGCGGCCGGGCTTTTCTGCCGACCGTGCGCAACTGTGTTTTCCAGTGCCCTACCGATGACCTACCGATGTCGCCGCCCGGTCACCCCACAACGGGGGGTGCGCAGTTTTCATCTCGGTGGGCGATGACAGCCCGACACGGCCTGCGAGCCAGCCATGGCTAACAGTCCAACAGCGTCGACCAAGCCCGTGCGGTCAAACCCGGGGCAGCAGCGGATAACGCACCGTGAACAGCGCGCCCGGCGCCACCGTCCGCGGTGCCGATTTCCCGACAGGACGTGAAACTGCTCAAGGAACTCCAGACGTTTGTTCGCGAGGGCGGCGCTGACCTGTCTCCCCAATCGGCTTGATCCCGATCGTCCGTTGGCCGGCCGAAGCCTCACTGCGCGGAGGGATCGACTGGGCTTCAAGGCGACGGCGCAGTCTGCATCCGGGCAGTATGGGCACCCGTTGCAGCTAGGCGCATCGGTGCCTGCCCGCGGCCCTTGGGCGGGCATTGCACCGGTACGATGCAGCAACAGCCGTGCCACCTTGTGTGACGCGCTCACCGCTTTGAGGCCATCCCATGAAACTCGCCACCTGGAACGTCAACTCCCTGGCCGTGCGCCTGCCGCAATTGCTGGACTGGCTGCAAGCCAACCCCGTCGACTGCCTTGTGCTGCAGGAGACCAAGCTCACCGACGACAAGTTTCCGCGTGCGGAGATCGAGGCG
>JANNWL010000581.1:0-5409 GCA_031414735.1 Burkholderiales bacterium
GCGTCGCGGCCGGTCAGCATCTTGCCGTTCAGCAGCAGCGTGTCGCCGGGCTTCCAGCTCGCCACCTGTTCGCGCGTCAGCGTGTTGAGGTCGACCCTCGACGAGCGCTTGTAGTCCGGCGCCCAGTGCACCTCGGGCCACAGGCTCAAGGGGGGCGGATCGATGTAGGCTGGCCCGCTGCCGTCCATCACCACATGCGCGTGGCGGGTGGCGGCGCAGTTGGGGATCATCGCCACCGGCTTGCCCGCCGCATGCGTGGGGTAGGTGGCGATCTTCACGTCCAGCACCGTCGTCAGCCCACCCAGGCCCTGCGCGCCAATGCCCAGCGCATTGACCTTCTCGTACAGCTCGATGCGCAGTTCTTCGAGCTTGCTGCTGGGGCCGCGCGCCAGCAACTCGTGCATGTCGATGGGCTCCATCAACACTTCCTTGGCCAGGAGCATGGCTTTCTCGGCCGTGCCGCCCACGCCGATGCCCAGCATGCCCGGCGGGCACCAGCCGGCGCCCATGGTGGGCACGGTCTTGAGCACCCAGTCGACGATGCTGTCGCTGGGGTTCATCATGACCAGCTTGCTCTTGTTCTCGCTGCCGCCGCCCTTGGCCGCCACGTTGATGTCCAGCGTGTGGCCAGGCACCAGGGTCATGTGGATGACTGCCGGCGTGTTGTCGCCGGTGTTCTTGCGCTCGAAGATCGGGTCGGCCAGGATCGAGCCGCGCAGCTTGTTGTCGGGGTCGAGGTAGGCACGTCGAACGCCTTCGTTCACGGCGTCTCCCACGCTGCCGGGGAAGCCTTCGAAGCGCACGCCCATGCCTATTTTCAGGAATACGTTGACGATGCCGGTGTCCTGGCAGATCGGTCGGTGGCCCTCGGCGCACATGCGGCTGTTGGTCAGGATCTGCGCGATGGCGTCCTTGGCGGCCGGCGAGGCCTCGCGCTCATACGCCCGCGCCAGGTGGCTGATGTAGTCGGCTGGGTGGTAGTAGCTGATGAACTGCAGTGCAGCGGCGATGGTCTCGACGAGGTCGTCGTGGCGGATGGTCGTGGGGGTGGGCGTTGGGGTGCTCATGGTGCGGAGCCTTTCAGCACAGTGCCAGGTTGAAAGCCGCTGATGGTCATCAGCGGCGGACTGTTCGGTCTGCGGCGCGCAGCCCAAGCCTCGAAGTTTAGTGGGGGCTGACAACGCAGCAGAGGGGGGCATTGCCCGGTCCCTAGAATCCGCTGCCCGCGCCACCCGGCCCGGCGTCGACTTCTTGATGGCGCCCTTGCCCCCGCCCTTGCCCTTGCCCCTCCACCTGCTTGCGCTGATCGTCTTGTTGCCCCTGGTCCTGGGCACGCCCTTGTGCGCTTGGGTGGGCGCGGCATCTTCGCCTTCGCGCCGAACTGCCAGCGCCTGGGCGGCCGCAGCCGTCACGCTGGCTGCATTCGGCCTGTTGTGCTTCCTGGCGCCGGCCGTGTTTGCCGGCCAAACCCTGCTGTCCCACACCGACTGGCTGCCCGCGCTGGGGTTGAACTTCAACTTCCGCCTCGACGGTCTGGCGCTGATGTTCGGGCTGCTGATCACCGGCGTGGGCTTGCTCGTGATCCTGTACGCCGGCTACTACCTGGATGCCACTGAGAACTGGGGCAAGTTCTTCGCGCTGCTGATGTTGTTCATGGCGGCGATGCTGGGCATCGTGCTGTCGGACAACCTGCTGCTGCTGGTGGTGTTCTGGGAGCTGACCAGCATCTCGTCCTTCCTGCTGGTGGGCTACTGGAGCCACCGCGCCGATGCGCGCGCCGGCGCGCGCATGGCGCTGGCCGTGACCGGTGGCGGCGGGCTGGCGCTGCTGGCCGGCGTGGTCGTGCTGGGGCAGATCGCGGGCACCTACGATTTGTCTGCCATGCTGGGCCGCGGCGCGGAAATCCAGGCCGACCCGCGCTTCACGCTGGCGCTGCTGCTGATCCTGCTGGGCTGCTTTACCAAAAGCGCGCAGGTGCCTTTCCACTTCTGGCTGCCCGACGCCATGGCCGCGCCGACGCCGGTGTCGGCCTACCTGCATTCGGCCACCATGGTCAAGGCCGGCATCTTCCTGCTGGCGCGTTTGTACCCGGTGCTGGGCGGTGCGGACCTGTTCGAACTGCTGGTGGCTGGCGTGGGCCTGGCGACCATGGTCTTTGGCGCCTATGTGGCGATGTTCAGGCACGATCTGAAGGGCCTGCTGGCCTACAGCACCATCAGCCACCTCGGGCTCATCACCTTCCTGATCGGGCTGGACTCGCCGCTGTCGGCCGTGGCGGCCATCTTCCATATCCTGAACCACGCGACCTTCAAGGCGGCGCTGTTCATGACGGCCGGCATCATCGACCACGAAACCGGCACGCGCGACATGCGCAAGCTGGCCGGCCTGATGCGCTTGATGCCCTGGACGGCGACGCTGGCCATGGTCGCGGCTGCCGCGATGGCCGGGGTGCCGCTGGCGAATGGTTTCCTGTCCAAGGAAATGATGTTTGCCGAAGCGTTGGACGCGCGCATCGGCGTGCTGGGCAGCGGCATGGTGGCGGTGCTGGCGACATTCGCCGCGGTCTGCGGCGTGGCCTATTCGCTGCGCTTCATCCACGACGTGTTCTTCAACGGCGAGCCGCACGACCTGCCCAACCCGCATCCGCACGAGCCGCCCTTCTTCATGAAGGCGCCCGTGGCCCTCCTGGCGGTGCTGTGCCTGGTGGTGGGTGTGTTGCCGGGACTGACGGTGGCGCCGCTGGTCCACATTGCGGCCACGGCCATGCTGGGCGCGCCGCCGCCCGAGTACAAGCTGGCGCTGTGGCACGGTTTCAACGTGCCGTTGTTGATGAGTGGGGTGGCGCTGGTAGCCGGCATCACCTTGTATTTCGCCATGGCACGCGGCCGGCGCCTGCACTTGCACCATCCGCGCGGCTGGACGGGTCGGCTGGTCTTCACGCGCCTGTTCGACGGCGCCTTTGCGCTGGCCGGCCGCGTCACCGGCGCGCTGGAGAACGGTTCGTTGCAGCGTTATGTGGCATGGATGCTCGCCGCCGCGCTGGCACTGGCGGCGTGGCCGCTGGTGTCGGGCTGGCTGGGTCACACGCCCAGCCTGGGCACGGGCAGCCGCGCGCAGCTGCCTGCGTCGCCGCTGGCCGTGGGCCTGTGGGCACTGCTGCTGGCGGCCTGCGTGGCGCTGGTGTGGACGCACCACCAGCGCTTTCGCGCCGTGGTGCTGGTGGGCGTGGTCGGCATGGTCGTGTCGCTGGCCTTCCTGGGCCTGTCGGCGCCGGACCTGGCGCTGACGCAGTTGTCGGTGGAGGTGGTGTCCACCGTGCTGCTGCTGATGGGGCTGGCCTTGTTGCCGGCGACGACGCCGAGCGAGTCGTCGGTTGCCCGGCGTGTGCGCGACGGCCTGCTGGCGGGCGTGGCCGGGCTGGGCATGGCCTGGTTCAGCTGGCTGGTGATGACGCGCGACCACGACTCCATCGCCTGGTACTTCCTGGAAAAGTCGATTCCCGAGGGTGGCGGCGCCAACGCCGTCAACGTCATCCTGGTCGACTTTCGCGGCTACGACACCTGGGGCGAGATCACTGTGCTGGGCATCGCCGCGGTGGGCGTGCTGGCGCTGCTGGACGGTCTGCGCGTCAAGCGGCCCACGACCGACGAGGCCGGCCGCGCCTGGACCTTTGCCAAGTCGCCGCTGATGCTGCGCGTGGTGGCGCGGCTGATCCTGCCGCTGGCGCTGGTGGTGTCGGTCTACATCTACTGGCGCGGCCACGGCATGCCAGGCGGCGGCTTCATCGCCGGCCTGGTCACGGCGGTGGCGCTGGTGCTGCAGTACATGGCGCTGGGCCAGCAGCGGGCCGATGCCCTGCTGCAATCGGCGGGTGGCCGGCGTTACGTGAGCTTCATCGCCATCGGGCTGGGCATCGCCGTGCTGACTGGCCTGGGTTCGTTCTTGTTCGGCAGCCCGTTCCTCACCAGCTTTACCGGGCACCCGGTGGTGCCGGTGCTTGGCGAACTGGCTTTGGCCACGGCGGCACTGTTCGACCTGGGCGTGTACATCACGGTGGTGGCGTCGACGATGTTGACGCTGTCGGTGCTGGGCGCGGCCAGCAAGGAGCCCCTGCCCACGGCCGACGCGAGGCCGAGACCGTCATGACCATCACGCTCGAATTTCTGCTTGCCAGCGGCATCGGCGTGGTCACGGCAGCCGGCATCTACCTGCTGCTGCGCGGGCGCACCTTCACCGTCGTGCTGGGCTTGTCGATGCTGGGCTATGCCGTCAACGTCTTCATCTTCTCGATGGGACGCCTGTGGCTGGGCGCCGCGCCCATCGTGGCAGGTGGCCCTGACGTGGCCGACCCGCTGCCACAGGCGCTGGTGCTCACCGCCATCGTCATCGGTTTTGCCACCACGGGCTTCGTCATCGAGTTGGCCCTGCGCACGCGTGCCGATACGGGAACCGACCACGTCGACGGGCAGGAGCCCGGCACGGCCGACCCCAGCAAAGACGGCGGCACGCGACCATGAACTTCGCCGACCACCTGCCCGTCGTTGCCGTGCTGCTGCCGGCGCTTACCGCCGTGCTGCTGTTGGCGCTGGGCGACGACGCTGCGCGCATGCCCTGGGCGCGACGCTTGGGCGTGGCGTCGGTGCTGCTCGGCGCGGTCTTCGCGTGGCGGCTGGTGGAGCAGGCCGCCACGGGCGTGCTGACCGTGTACCGCGTGGGCGAGTGGCCAGCGCCTTTTGGCATCGTGCTGGTGGTGGACCGCTTGTCGGCCTTGATGCTGGCCTTGACCTCGGCCGTGGCCGTGCCGGTGCTGTGGTACGCCACTGCCGGCTGGGACGCGCGCGGGCGCCATTTCCACGCTCTGTTCCAGTTCCAGCTGATGGGCCTCAACGGCGCCTTCGTCACTGGCGACCTGTTCAACCTGTTCGTGTTCTTCGAGGTGTTGCTGATTGCCAGCTACGTGCTCATGCTGCACGGTCTGGGGCGTCAGCGGCTCAAGGCGGGGCTGCACTACGTGGTGCTGAACCTCACCGCGTCGGCGTTCTTCCTGATAGGTGTGTCGCTGCTCTACGCCTTCACCGGCACGCTCAACTTCGCCGACCTGGCGCTGCGCGTGCCGCTGGTCACCGGCCCGGAGGCTGCCGTGCTGCAGGCCGGCGCCTTGATCCTGCTGATGGTCTTCGGCTTCAAGGCGGCGATGCTGCCCATGGCGATGTGGCTGCCCGCCACCTACGCCGCGACCGGCGCGCCTGTGGCTGCGCTCTTCGCCATCATGACCAAGGTGGGTGTCTACGCCATCCTGCGCGTGCACGGCGTGGTCTTCGGGGCCGATGCGGGCGTGTCGGCCTTCACCGTGCAACCGGTGCTGCTGCCGCTGGCGCTGGCCACCTGCGTGCTGGGCGTGCTGGGTGC
>JANNWL010000582.1:0-4790 GCA_031414735.1 Burkholderiales bacterium
GCCGCGGGCCACCACAAGCGCACCATGTTCACGATCGCCGAACGGCTGGACATCGCCACCGAGATCGCCGCGCCCTACAAGAACGTCGAGGTCGTGCCCTTTCGCGGCCTGCTGCGCGACTTCGTCGTCAGCATGGGCGGCAAGGTGGTGGTGCGCGGGCTGCGCGCGGTCAGCGACTTCGAATATGAGTTCCAGATGGCCGGCATGAACCGCCAGCTGATGCCCGACGTGGAAACCGTGTTCATGACGCCGTCGGACCAGTACCAGTTCGTCAGCAGCACCTTCGTGCGCGAGATTGCCAGCTTCGGCGGTGATGTTTCCAAGTTCGTGGCACCCTCGGTGCTGCGGCGGCTGAAAGAACGCGTCTCACAACCCGAAACCTGACCCCGTAAAGACGACATGGCCCTTTGGATCACCGACGAGTGCATCAACTGCGATGTCTGCGAGCCCGAGTGCCCGAACCAGGCCATCTACATGGGCCCGGAGATCTACGAGATCGATGCCAGCCGCTGCACCGAGTGCGTGGGCCACTTCAACGAGCCGCAATGCGTGCAGGTCTGCCCGGTGAGCTGCATTCCGGTCAACCCGGCGTTCGTGGAGACGCCCGTGCAGCTCTTGGCGAAGTACCACGGGCTTCTGGCGAGCGCGCCTGGCGCACCGGCACTGCCTTCGGCTTTGACGCTGCCTGCGCCAAGCGGTCCTGCCGCGGCTTGACATCCGCCGAGGGCGCCGCCCGCGCAAAGCCGGCCGGGCCGTGTCCGCGGGCACGCAGTTCCCGTTCACGCTCAAGACGCTCTTCGCGCAGTTGCCGGGCCAGCCGTTGGTCGGCTGCGGCCACTTGCTGCGCCGCCAGCAGGTCGGCTTCAGGGCGGGCCCCGGACAACTCCAAGGCGCGGCCGTCCTTGCAGGGCTGGCTCTCGTAGCTGCGCCCGTCGGGCCCGCAGCGCCACACGGTCTGCGCGCTGGCGTCGGCGGCGGTGGGCAGGCCTGCTGCCAGCAGCAGGATCGATAAGAGGTGGTGCTTCACTCGGTCTCCTTGTCTGCCGGCTTGGCCGGCGGTTCCGCGGCTGCAGGGGGCCGCGGCGGCTTGGGTCGGGGCGGTTGGGCGTGGATACGGGCCAGGGCACGGTCCATGTCGCCGGCCAGCAGCAGGTCGACCGCGTCAAGCGACTTCTCTATCGCCTTGTCGATCTCCACGCGGTGGTCAGCCGAGGGTTTCTTCAGCACGTAGTTGATGACCTCGGCCTTCACTCCCGGGTGGCCCACGCCCAGCCGCAGGCGCCAGAAATCGGGCGTGCCCAGCTGGCCGTGGATGTCCTTCAGGCCGTTGTGCCCGGCCGCGCTGCCACCGAACTTGAGCTTGGCCTGGCCGGGCAGCAGGTCGAGCTCGTCATGCACCACCAGGATCTGCGCCGGGTCGATCTTGAAGAAACGGGCCAGCGTGGCCACCGACACGCCAGAGCGGTTCATGAAGGTCATGGGTTGCAGCAGCCACACAGGCCCGTGGACGGTGGCGGCCCGTGCGGCCAGCGCCTGGTAGGCCCGCTCGGGCACCAGCCGCGCGCCGAGCTTGCTGGCCAGTGCGTCGACCCACCAGAAGCCCGCGTTGTGCCGCGTGGCCCCGTACTCGGTGCCCGGGTTGCCCAGGCCGACGAAGAGTTTGATCATGGAGAAAGATTATGGGAGGCCCAGAAACGACAAAGCCCCACCGCAGTGGGGCCCGCTGAGGGGTGGAGAGGCAGGCCCCCCAACCCGGTGCGTGACTTTTCGGTTACTTCTGGTTCTGCTTCTCGGTCTTCTTCGGCTTGGCCTTGGACTTGTCGGCGGCCACGATCACGGTGGGCGCGGCGACTTCTTCTTCCACCTTGGGCGGTGACACCGACACGATCACCGGGTTCTGCGTGCCGCGTTTGACCACCTTGATGCCTTCGGGCAACTTCAGGTCGTCGGCGTGCAGGCTCTGGCCCTTGGCCAATGCGGACAGGTCGATCATCACGAACTCGGGCAGGGCCGAGGCCAGGCACTCGACTTCGATCTCGGTGCGCACGTGGTTGATCAGGCACTTGTCGGTCTTCACGGCCGGCGAGGTTTCTTCGCCAGAGAAGTGCAGCGGCACCTTCTTGCGCAGCTTGGTGGCTTCGTCCACGCGCTGGAAGTCGATGTGCTGGACGATGGGCTTCCAGGCGTGCATCTGGAAGTCGCGCAGCAGCACCTTGTGCGTGGCGCCGCCGACTTCCATCTCGAGGATGGACGAGTGGAAAGCCTCTTTCTTCAGCGCGAAGAACAGGGCGTTGTGATCGAGCTCGATCATGGCCGGCGGCACGGCGCCGCCATAGACGATGCCGGGCACCTTGGCGGCGTGGCGCAGGCGGCGGCTCGCTCCGGTCCCCTGCAGCGTACGCTCGTAAGCTGTGAATTTCATGTGTGACTCCAGTTGATTGAGAAACCCCGCGACCAGGGCTTCAGGTAGAGGCGGGTGGTGACCCGCCGTCGTCAAGGGCGCCGCGAACGGCGCCCGTTGATGCTTCAAAAATTGTTGTTCTGCTCCGAGAACAGCGAGGTGACCGACTCGCCGTCGCTGATGCGCCGGATCGTTTCCGCGAACAGGAAAGCCACCGACAGCTGGCGAATCTTGGCGCAGCCCCGGGCTTCTTCGGACAGCGGGATGGTGTTGGTGATGACGATCTCGTCGAGGGCGGAACTTCGCAGCCGTTCAACGGCCGGGCCGGAAAAAACGGGGTGCGTGCAATAGGCGTAGACGCTGCGCGCGCCACGTTCCTTCAGCACCTCGGCGGCCTTCACCAACGTGCCGGCGGTGTCGATCATGTCGTCCATGATCACGCAATTTCGGCCTTCGATTTCGCCAATGACGTGCATCACCTCGGACACATTGGCCGTGGGCCGGCGCTTGTCGATGATGGCCAGGTCGCAGCCCAATTGCTTGGCCAGGGCGCGGGCGCGCACCACGCCGCCGACGTCGGGCGAGATCACGACCAGGTCGCTGTAGCTCTTGCTCTTCAGATCGGACAAGAGCACCGGGCTGGCGTAGATGTTGTCGACCGGGATGTCGAAGAAGCCCTGGATCTGGTCGGCGTGCAGGTCCATGGTGAGCAGCCGTTCCACGCCCACGGTTTCCAGCATGTTGGCCACCACCTTGGCGCTGATGGGCACGCGCATGCTGCGCGGCCGGCGGTCCTGGCGGGCGTAGCCGAAGTAGGGGATGACCGCCGTGATGCGCCGGGCGCTGGCGCGCTTGAGCGCGTCGACCATGAAGGCCAGCTCCATCAGGTGCTCGTTGGTCGGCGCGCAGGTGGGCTGCACCACGAAGACGTCGCGGGCGCGCACGTTCTGGTGGATCTCGACCGTGACCTCGCCGTCAGAGAATCGGCCCACGGTGGCCTGGCCCAGTTCGACGCCCAGGTGCGCGGCGATCTCGGTCGCCAACACCGGATTGGCATTGCCGGTGAACAGCACGGTGTTGAACAGCACGGTGGACTTCTCCGTCATGGGCCTGCCGGGGCAGCGGCCCGGCCTTCAGCAGAAACTTTGGCAGGGGAGGAAGGACTCGAACCCTCGCATGTCGGAATCAAAATCCGATGCCTTTACCAACTTGGCGACTCCCCTACACAGGACGCGGCTCGCACCGCCCCCTCTGACCTGCGGCTCTCGAGAGAGCCGGCTTTCCAACTTCAGTCTGCCCAAACCCGCAAGGGGTGCTCGGTCAGGCTGCGGCACATCCGGCCCACCCAGTCTGCAGGCAACCCGTCTCGCGGGAAAACCTGGTCTGGCGGAACTTCCGTGCCGACTCTCGCGAAGACTGCGCTGCCTGAGCCCGTCATGCGGCTGTTGCCGAAACGTGCCTCCAGCCAGCGAGCGGCTTGCGCCACGTCAGGACAAACCTGTTGCGCCGGGATCTGAAGGTCGTTCGTTCCAAAACTTCTGGGGGAACCTTCAAGCCCTGGTGCCCAGTGGTCTGGACCCTGAACCTCGTCGAGAGAGCCCATGAGTATAACAGCCCCGGTGTCGCGTTTGAGCGCCGGGTGGGCGAAGATCACACTGGTGGCGATGGCGGCAGCGGGTTTGAGCACCGCGTACCGGGCGCACGGCAGAAGCAACGGCCTCAGTTTTTCACCGACGCCTTCCACCAGCGCGTTCTGGCCGCCGACGAAGAACGGCACATCGGCACCGAGTTGCAGGCCCAGCGCGGCCAGCCGGTCGCGAGGCCAGTGCAGGCCCCACAGGCGGTTGAGCGCCAGCAGGGTGGTGGCTGCGTCGGAACTGCCGCCGCCCATGCCTGCGCCCCAGGGCACGTGCTTGTGGATGCTGATGTCGGCGCCCAGCGCCGTGCCGCTGGCGGCTTGCAGCGCTCGGGCCGCGCGCAGGCACAGGTCGTCTGCGGGCAAGGCCGGGCCGAGGTCGTGGCGGGCCAGCAGGCCGTCGTCGCGGCGTTCGAAGTGCAATTGGTCGGTCCAGTCGATCAGCACGAACGGTGACTGCAGCAGGTGGTAGCCGTCGACACGCCGACCCACGATGTGCAGAAACAGGTTCAGCTTGGCCGGCGCCGGCACGTCGTACAGGGCTTGAAGACTCAACGCAGTGCTCTCTGGCTAGGCACCCGGCACGTCCAGCCGGATGCGCAGCATCACCGCCGGCGGGGCGTCACGCCGGGCCAGCACCCAGCCCTCGGCCCGTCGCGCCAGATCGACCTGCCAACCCAGTTGCTCGAATCCGTCGGGCCCGGGTTGGTGTGCGGCGCCCGGCCAGGGCCTGCCGGCCAGCCAGTCGGGCAG
>JANNWL010000583.1:0-5449 GCA_031414735.1 Burkholderiales bacterium
ACCAGGAACAGCATCAGCACCACGCCGAACTCGGCAAAGCTGAGCATGGCTTTGGGGTCGGTCACCAGTTGCAGTCCCCAGGGTCCGATGGCGATGCCGGCGGCCAGGTAGCCGATGATGGAACCCAGGCCCAGCAGCCGGGCCAGCGGCACCGCCAGCACGGCAGCACCCAGGTAGATCAGGCTGGAATGCAGCCAGGTGGAGGTGTCTTCCATGCGGCGCTCAGTTCGGGGCCCTGGGACGGGCGTCGTCGGGCACGTCACAGGCCGGCGTGGACGGCATCGTTTCGATCTCCGGCCAGTCCGGCCAGCTCATCAAGCGCTGCGCAAACAGCGCGGCGTGGGCCGCCAGCAGGGCCTCGTCGGCGCGGTGCGCGCCGTGGAACAGCAGCGGCGGCAGCCAGCGCATGCCGGTAAGTGCGGCGGTCTGGTCGTAGGGGTGCAGGAAGGCGTCGAAGAAGTAGCGGTTGTAGCTGTCGGGCCGGTACGAACTCTCGGGCCCGCCGGTGGAGGCTGCCAGCCACAGGTCCTTGCCGCGCAACGCATCGCCGTCCGGTCCATAGGCCCAGCGAAAGGCGAAGACCTCGTCGAGCCACAGCTTCATCAGGGGCGGCATCGAGTACCAGTGCACCGGGTGCAGCCACACCACCAGGCGGGCGCGGGCCAGGGCGGCTTGTTCGGCGGCGACGTCGATCAGGTAGTCGGGGTACAGGGCATACAGGTCGCGCACCGCCACGCGGGCCGGGTCGGCACCCGCGGCCTGTTGCGCCACTTGCATCATCCGCCGCGTGGTGCGCGAGTGTTCGAGCTGCGGGTGGGCGGCGATGACGAGCAGGTCTGCCATGCCGCTACCATACCCGACGAACCATCCGCCGCCTGTGCCTGGAAGGAGCCGAACATGCCCGTCATCGTGGTCGCCAATCCCAAGGGTGGGGCCGGCAAGAGCACCCTGGCCACCAATCTGGCAGGCTGCCTGGCGGCCGCCGGGCACAGGGTGATGTTGGGCGACATCGACCGCCAGCAGTCGTCCCGACAGTGGCTGGACCTGCGTGCGCAGTCCGCGCCGCGGGCGGCGGCCATTCAGGGCTGGGACGTGGCGGCCGACGACATCGTGCGCCCGCCCAAGGGCACCACGCATGTGGTGCTGGACACGCCCGCCGGCCTGCACGGCAAACGGCTGGACGCAGTGATGCGCATCGCCGACCGTGTGCTGATCCCGCTGCAGGCCAGCCTTTTCGACATCCAGGCCACCCATGCTTTCGTGCATGCGCTGCGCCAGCACCGTCGTGCCGACAGCGTGCAACTGGGTCTGGTGGGCATGCGGGTGCGCGAACACACCAAGGCCGTCGAGCAACTGCACCACTACCTGGCGACGGTGCCCGTGCCGGTGGTGGCCTGGCTGCGCGACACACAAAACTACGTGCAACTTGCAGCTCACGGCCTGACGCTGTGGGACGTGGCACCCAGCCGCGTCGAGCGCGACCGGGCACAGTGGCAACCCTTGCAGCAGTGGGTGGCAGCATGAGGGCCCGGACGTGAGGCACTTTGCACGGCTGGATGAACTGCACAGCCTGGTCGGCCAGGAACTGGGCTGCAGCGACTGGGTGCAGGTGGAGCAGTCGCGCATCGACCACTTTGCGCAGGCCACAGGCGACGATCAATGGATACACACCGACCCGGCACGCGCTGCGGTCGGGCCCTATGGTGCCACGGTGGCGCATGGCTTCCTCACGCTGAGCCTGCTGCCGGTGATGTTCGCGACCGCCTTCGACGTGGCCGACGTGACCCTGGGCATCAACTACGGACTCAACCGGGTGCGTTTCCCGGCGCCCTTGCCGGCGGGCAGCCGTGTGCGCGGCCACTTTGTGCTGCGCGCCTGGGAAGCCCTGCCCGGCGGCGCGCAGTTGACCGTGGAGGTGAGCATGGAGCGCGAGGGCTCGGCCAAACCGGTGTGCGTCGCGGAGTCGATTTCACGCCGCTTCGTGGCGCCGCCCCCGGCATGAAGGGCCGATGCCCCCCCCAAGCGGGGGTGCGGCGCCCGTCGACGCGTCACTCAGAATCATCTCCAACCCAGACGTCGGAGGCACCATGAAGGTCCTGCTCGTTGATGACCACCCGCTGATCCTCTCAGCGCTGCAACTGGTGATCCAGAACGTCGGGAATGGCGTGACGGTGCTGGGCGTCGACAGCGCCGCCCAGGCCCGGGCGACCTTGCGCGACGACTCCGACTTCGATCTCGTGCTGCTCGACCTGGCACTGGGCGACGCCGACGGTTTCGACGTGCTGGTGGAGTTCCGCGCCACTTACCCGGCGGTGCCGGTGGTGGTCGTGTCGGCGTCGGAGCGCACCAGCGACGTCATCCGCGCCATCGACAGTGGCGCCATGGGTTTTGTGCCCAAGAGCTCGTCGCACGCCGAACTGCACGAGGCGCTGCGCATGGTCATGTCCGGCTCGATGTACGTGCCGCCGTCGATGCTGGGTCTGGAGTTCGGGCGCAGCCGGGGCGGCGACACCGTGCCCGGGGCGATGCACGGGCCGGGCGGGTCGTCGGCTGACACGGTGCCGTTGGGCACCGCCGCGCGGCCGGAGTCGCACCAAAAGCTGCCTTCCATCGACGACATTGGTCTGACGCCGCGCCAGGCCGAGGTGCTGGGGCTGCTGCTGCAGGCCCTGCCGAACAAGCTCATCGCGCGCCAGCTGAACCTGTCGGTCGAAACCGTCAAGGACCATGTCGCCGCGGTGCTGCGTGCCCTGGGTGTCAACACCCGAACCCAGGCGGTGCTGGTCGTCAGCCAGATGACCCAGGGGCAGGGCGGCTTCTTCACGCGCAAGCCACCGCAGCGCTGAGCGCGCAGCGGTCCAGCTCCAGATCGCATCGCGTCGCACAGCGCCATGGCCGTGACTGCACCGCCCCCTTCCGCGCTGGCCGCCGACAGCCCGGGTCCGGCCCACAGCCAAGACTCCGGCCATGTGCGGGCCTTGTTCGTGCAGTCGCCGGCGTCGCTGACGGGCAACCTCATCGGTGCGGTGCTCATGGGCGCGATCTTCTGGTCGCTGGCCGAACCGGCGCGGATGACGGCCTGGCTGGGTGTGGTCGGCGTGTTGTGGCTGGTGCGACTGGCTCACTACCTGCGCTACATCAAGCAGCACGACGCTACCGACACCACCCTTCAGCAGTGGCGCGGCAGCTGGTGCGCCCTGGTGCTGGCCCAGGGCAGCATGTGGGGTGTGGCGGTCTGGCTGTTCTGGGGCCTGGGCACGGCCTACCACCAGCTGTCGCTGATCCTGATCGTCTATTCCTACTGCCTGGGCTCGGTGCAGCTGCTGGCTACCCAGTGGCGCGTCTTCCTGGCCTTCATCACCCTGGTGCTGGCGCCGCTGATCTTGCGCATTGCCACTGACAGCGACCAGCCCTGGCACTTTCAACTGGCCGGCATACTGGCCCTGCTGTTCGGCATCACGGTGTTGATGGGGCGCACCTACGGCAGCGCGCTGGGCCAGGCAATATCGCTGAAGGCGCACACCGACGATCTGGCCGCACAGCTCCGCGTCGAGATGCGCGAGGCCGAAGAAGCCCGCCGCGTCGCCGAAGGCGCCAGCCGCGCCAAGACCCAGTTCTTCGCCGCCGCCAGCCACGACCTGCGCCAGCCGTTGCACGCCATGGGCCTGTTCGCCGAGGCCCTGCGCCAACGCAGTCACGACCCCGAGGTGGCGTCGCTGGTGAACAGCATCAACGAGTCGGTCGACGCGCTGGAAGGCCTGTTCAGCGAGCTGCTGGACATCACCCGCATCGACACCGGCGGCGTGGATGTGAACCCCGCGCCGGTGGGCATGCGCGACCTGTTCGGTCGGCTGCGCCTGCAGTTCGAGCCCGTGGCTTTCGAAAAGGGCCTGATGCTGTCCTTCCACGGCGAGCGCCACATCGCCCAGACCGACCCGGTGTTGCTGGAGCGCGTGCTGCGCAACCTGGTCAGCAACGCCATCCGCTACACCGAGGACGGCGGCGTGTTGGTGAGCTGCCGGCCCTGGCAGGGCGGCCTGCGGATGCAGGTCTGGGACAGCGGCATCGGCATCGGCGTGGCCAGTCTGCCGCGTATCTTCGACGAGTTCTACCAGGTCCACAGCAACCGCCCACTGGAGCCGCACCACCGCAAGGGCCTGGGCCTGGGCCTGGCCATCGTCAAGCGGCTGACGGACCTGATGAGCTCACCGGTGTCGGTGCGTTCGCGGGTCGGCAAGGGCACGGTGTTTTCCATCGACGTGCCTGTGGGCCGCCTGCCGCGGCGCGTCGACGCCATCGGCTCTGACGGCGTGTCCAGCGCCAGAGCGCCGCTGGGCCTGACGCTGCAGGGCCGCTGCATCGTCGTCGTCGAAGACGAGGCCGCGGTGCGCGAGGGCCTGGTGGTGCTGTTGCAGGCCTGGGGCGCGCAGGTGTTGGCCTTCGACACCGTGCCCGCCGTTCAGGCCTGGCTGGCCGACCCGCAAGCTGAAGCGCCTGACCTGCTGCTGGTGGATTACCGCCTGCCCCAGGGCACGACCGGCATCGACGCGCTGACGGCGCTGCGCAGGCGCTGGTCGCAGCGCCTGCTGCCGGCCATCGTCGTCACCGGCAGCAGCCTGGGCGGCCACGAGGACGAAGCCGTGGTCCACGACTTTCACCTGCTCATCAAGCCGGTGCTGCCCAACAAGCTGCGCGCGATGATCGCCTTCAAACTCGGCGTGCGGCCGGCGGGTTGACGCCGTAAGCCCGCCACGGCACCGGGCAGCAGGATCTTGCTGTCGACGTTCTGGATGTCGGTGTGGCCGCAAAAGGCCATCGTCACGTCCAGTTCCTTGTGAATGATCTGCAGGGCCTTGGTCACACCTTCTTCGCCCATCGCGCCCAGGCCGTAAACCATGGCGCGGCCGATCATCGTGCCGCGGGCGCCCAGGGCCCAGGCCTTGAGCACGTCCTGCCCGCTGCGGATGCCGCCGTCCATCCAGACCTCGGTCTGGTGGCCCACGGCGGCCACGATGGCGGGCAGGGCTTCGATGCTGCTCGGCGCGCCGTCGAGCTGGCGGCCACCGTGGTTGCTGACGACGATGGCATCGGCGCCAGCCTTCACGGCCAGCTGGGCGTCTTCCACGTCCATGATGCCCTTGAGGATGAACTTGCCGCCCCACTGCGCCTTGACCCAGGCCACGTCGGCCCAGGACAGGCGCGGGTCGAACTGCTCGTTGGTCCAGGCGGCCAGTGACTTGACGTCGCTCACGCCCTTGACGTGACCGACCAGGTTGCGGAATGTGTGCCGGCGCGTGCCCATCATGCCCAGCACCCAGCGCGGCTTGGTCATGATGTTCAGCGCGTTGCCCAGCGACGGGATGACCGAGGCGCGCAGCTTGTTCTTCAGGTCCTTGTGGCGCTGGCCGATGACCTGCAGGTCCAGCGTCAGCACCATCGCGCTGCACTT
>JANNWL010000584.1:0-4815 GCA_031414735.1 Burkholderiales bacterium
CAGCACCAGCTGGTGCCGGCCATGGCGCGCAAGTGGAAGCAGATCAACAAATTCGTCGAGGTCTTCGCCCATGCGCTGGCCTCGTCGCGCCTGGCTGACGCCAAACAGCTGCGCGTGGTCGACTTCGGCTCGGGCAAGGGCTACCTGACCTTCGCCGTGCACGACTGGCTGCAACAGGCACGCGGCGTGGTGCCCGACGTGGTGGGCGTGGAACTGCGCCCGGACATGGTGGCGCTGGGCAACGCGGCGATCGCGCGACTGGGACTGCAAGGCCTGCGCATGGCGCTGGGCGACGTGCGCCACCACGAACCCGGCGCGCTGAATGTGATGATCGCGCTGCATGCCTGCGACGTGGCCACCGACCACGCCATCTACCTGGGCCTGCGCGCCAGGGCGGACATCATCATGTGCTCGCCTTGCTGCCACAAGCAGATCCGCCCGCAGTTGCTCAGCCCGCACCCGATGCGCTCCATCCTGCAGCACGGCGTGCACCGCGAACAGCAGGCCGAGATGCTCACCGACAGCCTGCGCGCGCTGTTGCTGGAATCGCAGGGCTACGAGACCCAGGTCTTCGAGTTCGTGTCGCTGGAACACACCAGCAAGAACAAGATGATCCTGGCCGTCAAGCGCGCGCAGCCGGCGTCACCCGAGCCCGCGCTGGCCCAGGTGCGCGAGCTGAAGAACTTCTACGGCATCCGCGAGCAATGCCTGGAGACCTTGCTCATGCAGGGCTCGGCGGCACCGGCGCCGGCATAGGCTGGCCCGCGCATTCGTCGAACACGCGCAGCCGGCAGGTCGCGCAAATCGCGCCGTCCAGCCTCGGCACGATGGCGGCGATGGCGCTGCACTTGTCGGCAAACAAGTGGTCCTCGCCCAGGCGGGTGATGAAGCCGCTCTTGTGCCAGGTCAGCACCACCTCGGGCCGCGGACGGTGGAAGTACAGGCCGCCGCCCATCTCGACGCGTCGGCGGCGCTCCAGTTCCCACAGGCCGGCGCCGGCATGGTCGATGAAGTTCATGCTCTTGGCCATGACCAGCAGGTGGCGCGCGGGGGGGTGTTTGTCGCGCAGCGCCTGCAGCGCATCGGTAACGTGGGCCACGGCGCCAAAGTAGACGCTGCCCTCCATGCGCAGCAGCGTCAGCTGCGGGCATTGCGGCGCGCCGGGCTCCAGCACCACGAAGGGCCGTAACGCGGCGCCGGTGTTGGCTGGCGCGGGAGGCGTGGCGAAGCCCATGGTGCGCAGCGCCGGGTGCGCGGTGCGGTGCAGGTAGACGACCAGCGACGCGGCCACCCCCGACAACACGGCCACCTCCAGCGGAAGCAACAGCGTGGCCGCCAGCGTGCCGGCGGCGACGCCCGCCTCGCGCCGGTCCAGCAGCCACAGCTCGCGCCACTGCACACGGTCCACCAGGCTCCAGGCGACCCACAGCAGCAACGCGTCGACCGTGGCAAGGGGCACCCAGGCCAGCCAGGGCGCAGCCACGGCCACACCCACCAGCAGCAGCACGGCCGCCAGCACGCCGGCCAGCGGCGTGCGCGCGCCAGCGTCCAGGTGCGGCACCGAGCGGTTGAGCGAACCACAGGCCACGAAACACGAGAAGAACGGGCCCGAGAGGTTGGCCAGGCCCTGGCCCAGACATTCGCGGTTGACGTCCAGCACCTGCCCGCTGCGCGCCGCCAGCGACTTGGCGATGGCCACCGACTGGCCCAGCGCCACGATGGTCAGCGCCAGGGCGATGGCCGCCAGCTGCGGGACGTCGGCCCAGGCCAAGGCGGGCACCTGCCAGTGCGGCCAGACCTGCGGCAACGCGCCGATGCGCTGCAACGGCACCCCGCCCCAGGCCGTGGCCGCCACCCCGGCCAGGGTGCCCGCCACCAGGGCCAGCAGCAGCGTGGGCGCGCGCGGCCACAGCCAGCGCAGGCCCAGCGCCACACCCACGGTGAACAAGCCCAGCGCCACCGACCAGGGGCTGGGCGCGGGCCAGGCCGACAACCCCTTCAACGCATGCCAGGCGATGAGCAGCGCCGCGCCTGTGGTGAACCCCAGCAGCACCGAAGGCGCAATGAAGTTCGCCAGCACGCCCAGGCGCAGCACCGCCACACCGACCTGCACGACACCGACAAACAAGGTCACCACCAACGCCAGCCGCAGGTATTCGGCACTGCCAACGGCCGCCAGCGGCGCCAGCGACGCGGCCAGGGCCAGCGACAGGGCGTTGGTCGGCCCCGTCAGCACATGCCGGCTGGACCCGGCCAGCGCGGCCGCCACACAGGGCACGGCCGCCGTCAGCAACCCCCAGGTGACGGGCAGGCCCGCCAGCGTGGCAAACGCGATGGCCTGCGGCAGCACCAGCACCGCGGCCAGCAGCGCCGCCGTCGCATCGGCGCGCAGGCTGCGGGCGTTGACGTCGGCCAGCCAGGGCCAGGTGCGTTGAAGAAGGTGGGCCATGCGCGGGCAGGTTATCACCGCCCGTTTCGAGCCCTGCACGCGGCCCGTCCGGGGCATGATCACGCCATGGCCGACCCCACCCTGCTCATCGGCGTGTCCGCGCGCATCCACTACCCCGGCGAGGTGCCGCTGGGCGGCGTCTGGACCAAGACCCTGCACTACCTGGAACAGTCCATCGCGCACTGGGTGCTTTCCGGGGGCGCCATGGCGGTGATGGTGCCGGCGGTGGACGCGCAGAGCATCGTGCTGCGCAGCGATCTGCGCCTGAACGACTACGCCGCCGCGCTCGACGGCCTGGTGCTGCAAGGCGGCAACGACGTGGCACCCGAGACCTATGGCGAGCAACCGCTGTCGGCGGACTGGCAGGGCGACCGCGTGCGCGACCGCTACGAGATTGAACTCATCCAGGCCTTCGTGGCCGCCGGCAAGCCGGTGTTCGGCATCTGTCGTGGGCTGCAACTGCTGAATGTGGCCTATGGCGGCACACTGACACAGGACATCCCCACCCAGCTGCCGCACGCACTGGCCCACCGCGTGCTGGGCCGCTACGAGCAGCACCTGCACGCGGTGGACATCGTGCCCGGCACGCGGCTGGCGCAGCTCTACCCGGGGCAGACGCGCGTCACCACCAACAGCATCCACCACCAGGCCATCAGAACCGTGGCGCCCGACTTCGTGGTCGAGGCGCGCTGCCCTGATGACGGCATGGTCGAAGCCGTGCGCTGGCTGGGACCCGGCTACGTGGCCGGCGTGCAGTGGCACCCGGAGTTCCACGACCCCGACGACCCCGGCACGCTGGACGACCGGCCCATGCTGCAGGACTTCTTGGCGGCGGCCCGAGCCGCGCGGGCAGCGCGCTGACCCGCGTGCGGACCCTGGTGACGGCCCCTGAGCTGGCTTTCAGCACGGACCCGACGTGGCTGCTTCAGTGGCACCACTGCCTTTCGCAGGGGATGCCGTCACCGTCACCGTCCATCTTCACCCCAGGGCAGCGGGCAAGAAAGTATCGGGCTTCGGCACACGACGTCATCTGGCTGCAATGCGTGCGCCCGTCACAACGGTAGGCGTTGGCTGGCACCGGCACCGGCACCGGCACCGGTCGTGCGGCGGGCAGGGTCGGTGTCACGGCCACGGCGGACGGTACGGCGGCGGGCCGGTTGACCGCCACCTCGCCCGCCGCGCAGGGCCCATGCGTGACACGGAAATGCCGCGGCATCTGCGCGCCGGGCGTCGCATGCAGGCCACGCGACAGCGCGCGGGCCATGCGTTCTTGCTTGACCAGCGGGCCTTCGTCCCAGCGCGTGCGGACGCTCCAGGCGTGGCCTTCCTCGACCTGGCGCGTGCCGACGTTCACATCGTCAAGCATCAACACAGCCACGGCACGACCACGCGCGTCGCGGCCGGCAGGGCGCCAGGCAACGACCTTGCCCAGCACCAGCTCTTCCAGCGCCTGGCGTGACTCGGCGCCCCAGGGCTGGCAGGGCTCGGGCGCGTCGATGTCGCGCAGCCGCACCGCCACGGCCGGGCCTGCCGCGGGCGTCAGCCACAAACTGTCACCCCCTGCGACGCGGGTCACCGTGCCCTGCACGGCCCCCTTTGGCACGGCCGGCGCCGCAAGGGCCCAGGCCGAGGTCAGCAGCCAGAAGCCGACCCAAGCGGGTCTTGAGCGTGCACCAAGCATGTCTTGTTTCCCCCTGCGGCGCGATCATGCCGGAGCTTGCCGATTGCGTGACGCACGGCTTGGCCGCGCCGACGCCCGCGGCACCGGCTCGGCCAGCGCCGCCTCGCTGGCCGCCAACATCCGGTCAAGCCGGTCCTTCAGCTTTTCGGTGCTGAGTTGCTCACGCAACCGCTCCACCATCAGCGGCAGGCAAAAGGGGCTGGGGGCCTTCAGGTCCATCAGGTCAGGCACCAGCCCGGCCACCGTGCGCAGCGTGTGCGTCAGCCGGGTGATCTCGAGCTCTTGCGCCAGCACCTCGGCTTCGGCCTGACCGAGCAGGCGGTTGCCGGCGTCGTACTGGCGGAAGACCTCGAAGAACAACGAGCTCGATGCCTGCAGCTGGCGCAGGCTCTTGGGCGCACCCGGGTAGCCGCCAAACACCAGCCCGGCTACGCGGGCAATCTCGCGAAAGCGGCGCTGCGCCAGGGCGCCGGAGTTCAGGCTGGCCAGCACGTCAGGCAGCAGGTTGTCGGTGCTGAACAGGTCGGCAAGTTGTGCCGCATCCACATTGATGGGGTTGGCCGCCACGATCTCCAGCCCGTAGTCGTTGACGCTGAGCGAGAACGTATTCGCCTGCGTGCGCGCCAGCCGCCAGGCCAGCAGCTGCGCCAGGCCGATGTGCACGTTGCGCCCGCCGAAGGGGTAC
>JANNWL010000585.1:0-7529 GCA_031414735.1 Burkholderiales bacterium
ACGCTGAAGGCCATCATGCGCAAGAGCATCCCCAGCACCATGCAGGATGTCGTGCTGGTGTTCGTCACCGTCAGCGGCCAGCGCGGCGGCGGCCTGGTGCAAGAGGTCTTCGCGCGCAAGATCTTTGCCGACCGCAGCGAGACGAACCCGCTGTCGGCCATCCAGATCACCACCGCCGCGGGCATCTGCGCGGCGGTGGACCTGTTCCGCGAAGGCCGGCTGCCGCAGCGCGGCTTCATCCGCCAGGAAGAGGTGGCCCTGCCGGACTTTCTGGCCAACCGATTCGGACGGGCCTACCAGCAGAGTCGGCAGGTGGAGTCGATAGGCTGACGGCACGGCGTTTGCCCTTGGTGACATTCGTGCTGGCATGTCGCATGCTACGTAGGGGACCGTATGGCACCCACACCACCCACTCTGTAGCGAATGAACTCAATCATGAATTTGCAAGCCACGCTGTCAACGGCGCTTCGCCGCGCCCGCACCCTGGCCCTCGGCACGGCGGTCGCCGGCGGACTGGCCCTTGCGGCCGTGCCCGCCCAGGCGCTGACCGTGGTGCTGAACTTCGTCAACGTCGCGACGACCGACCGCAACAACGTCGGCACCTTGCCCGAGACTTTCGCGTCTTGGGGATTCACCGGGCTCAACCTGGACGCCGTGCGCAGTGCCACCTTGGCCGCGGTCACGAACGACTACCTGGGCTACCCCACGTTCGCCACCAACGCCTCCAGTCCATTGCCCGCCGGCAAGGAACTGAACATCAACTTCACCTGGAGCAACGGCCTCACCGGCCCCGGCAATGGCGACACCGAGTGGTACTACATGGCCATTGGCGATGCCAACCCCAACCAGAGCTTCCTTGGCCAGGCGTGCCTGGGCTGCGTGCGCAACGCCTCGGGTGTGTCCACGGTGGCGAACGGCACGATCTTCGGCTCGACACTGACCGACAGCCTGGGGTCCGCGAGCCTGCTCGCGCTTGCCACCAATGACCAGCAGCGCATCAACCTGCTGGCCGGCACGGTGGCCCATGAAATCGGCCACGGCCTGGTGCTGCCACACCCGAACGGCCAGCAGGCCAACCCCGGCCAGTCGCTGTGGTCGGTGATGGCCACCGGCGCGTCGCCGTCGCTCATGCCCAGCGCCGAGCGCGTGAAGGACCGCGCTTTTTCCTACGCCGAGTTCGCCCTGCTCGTCCAGTCGGTGGGCGTGCGCGACGTGACGCCCATCCCCGAGCCCGCCAGCGCGCTGTTGCTGGCGCTCGGGCTGCTGGCCGTCACGGTGATGGTGCGTGCGCGGCGCGCCCCGCAGCAACGCTGAGAACCGCCAGGAACGGGGCGGCGACCGCTGCCCCTGGCGGCGCATCAGGCACTGAAGCAAGCAAAACGCCGCCCGGAGGCGGCGTTTGTTGACTCAGACCGAACCTGAGGTTCAGACTGTTTGGCGACGGCGGCGGACAACGCCGATGACGGCAACACCGCCGGCGAGCATCAGTGCGATGCTGGCCGGTTCGGGAACAACCGAGCCCGCGATGATGAAGGGCAACTCCGCGCCAAAGGTGTCGCCGGCGTCAACCACAGGCGCAAACGCCGCAGCAGCAATGCTTTGCTGCGCGTTGCCGATGGCTCCGCTGGCCGTCGGGGGTTGCCACGGTCCCGAAGCGAGCGTTCCAGCGATGTTCCAGCGCAGCCAGTAGTTGCCGGGAGCCAGACTGAAGTCGGGGACATCCGCGTTGAGGCGGAAAATCGCCCGGGTGGTTCCGGTCAACGTGGTGGCCGAAACTCGGTAGCCTTCCAAGCCGCCGTTTGTCGGCGCGAGCGTGCCGCTGGACACCACGGTGCCTGTGTTCACGTCACCAGCGATGACGCTCCAGGTGACGCCGGTGAACGTGAAGGCGTTTGCTGCTCCTGTCTGGTAGGAAAAGAAGCTCAGGCTTTCGACGTTCCAGCCTGCGCCAGCAACGCTGAAATTGTCGGCTACGAAGTTGTTCGCGGAGGTCTGTGCACCAAAGCCCAGTGTGGTGCCTCCGGTGCGGAGGACCGACAGCGCCGGCGAGCCGGACACGGCAGCGCCGTTGTTGAAGAGGTCGACGGCATGCGCCGATCCAAAGGCGGCAACGAGGCCCAATGCGATGAGATGCTTTTTCAAGGTTCACTCCTGGCTATTGATAAGTAGAAAAATTATTCTCACGACCATCTTTGGTGTTGGTCGCAGCCCTCTCCGGACCCAACGGCAGCGTATCGACATCGCGAATCGGGCACAAGCGGGATGAACGAGCCAGAGGCCCTGGACGCCGAGTGCACCCCCCCTGTTTGCGGGTGGCGATAACCCTGGGTTCATGGGCCTCCCGCTGACGAGGCACGGCCGCCTTGCGGGCACCACCGGCCGCACAGCGGTGACACTTGCGGGCATGAACAAGCCCGCCAAGCCGCCGCTCAGCGTCGACACCCTCTGGAAGCTGGCCCGTATCGGCGGCCTCTCGCTCGCGCCTGACGGCAGCCGTGCCGTGTGCTCGGTGACGAGTTACTCGATGGACAAGAACCAGGGCGGCACCAGCCTGTGGCTGCTGCCCACCGGCCGGGCCGCGCCGCGCCGGTTGACGACCTGCGGCGACAAGGATGGCCAGCCTGCGTGGTCGCCGCAAGGGGACCGCATCGGCTTCGTCGCTCGGCGCGAACAGCAGGGCCGCAAGGACGCCACGCCGCAGTTCTATGTCGTTCCCGCTGATGGCGGCGAGGCGCGGCGCTGCAGCGATTTCGCCCCTGGCATCGAGGCCTTCAAGTGGTTGCCGGACGGTCGGCGGATCGTCTTCAGCGCCTGGGCCTGGCCCGAGCTGAAAGGCAGCAAGGCGCAGGCCCAGCGGCACAAGGAATTCAGCGAGCGCAAGGAGACCGGCTACGTCACCAGTGAAGCGTTCTATCGCTACTGGGACCACGCCATGCCCATGGGCCGCGTGCTGCACCTGTGGCTGCTGGACCTGGAGAGCGGGCGCGCCACCGACCTGTTCGAGGGCACGGCGCTGGAGCTGCCACGCGACAGCGAAGGCCCCACCGGCTTCGACGTCAGCCCGGACGGGCGCTGCGTGGCCTTCGCGCACGACCCGGCCGCCACGCCGTTGCTGGGCAACCGCCTGTGCCTGAGCGAGATCGACCTGCGCACCCGCCGCGTGAGCGCCTTGGCCGACGACGCGGCCTGGGACTTCGGTGCGCCGCGCTACAGCCGCGATGGCCGACGCGTCGCCATGACGGCCGCGCACGTCGGCAAGCAGCACACCGCGCTGAGCCAGCTGGCAATCGTCGAGCGCGGCGGCGCCTGGCAGGTGCTGGGTGACGCCTGGGATCACTCGTTGAATGCACCGCTGCGCTGGGCCGCCGATGGCAGCGCCCTGTTCTTCACCGCCGAGGACCGGGGCCGCTGCCCGCTGTGGCGCTGCGACCTGGCCAGCGGCAGCTTCAGCGCGGTGACTGCCGGCGGCTGGGTGCAGGGCTTCGATGTGGCTGGCGAGGTGGTCGTCATGGCCGCCGACGCCGCCAGCCACCCTGCGCGCGTGCACGCGCAGCACGGTGCCGGGCCGGTGACGCGACTCGAGCGCTTCAACGACGACACGCTGGATTCGGTGGCGTTCGGCGCCGTGCAGGAGGTCCAGTTCGCGGGGGCTGCGGGCGATGCGATTCAGATGTGGCTGACCTTCCCGCCCGGCTTCGACGCGAAGAAGAAGCACCCAGTGATGCAGGTCATCCACGGCGGCCCGTACGCCGCCGCGGGCGACACGTTTTCGTGGCGCTGGAACGCGCATGTGCTGGCCTCACGCGGCCACGTCGTGGCGCAGGTCAACTACCACGGCAGCAGCGGCTTCGGCCTGGACTTCAAGCACAGCCTGATCGGCCGCCAGGGCGAACTGGAACTGCAGGACATTGAAGCCGGCACCGACTGGTTGCTGGCGCAACGCTGGGCCGACGCGCGTCGCGTGTTCGCCACTGGCGGCAGCTACGGCGGCTTCCTGGTGGCGTGGATGAACGGCCACGTGCCGGCCGGCCGCTACCAGGCTTATGTGTGTCATGCCGGCGTCTTCGACCGCGTGGCGACGTTCAGCGCCGACTCCTATCCGCAGCGGCCCAAGGACCTGCAGGCCAACTACTGGCAGGACATGCCCCGCGTGATGGCGCAAAGCCCGCATGCCTTCGCGGGCCACATGAACACGCCCACGCTGGTGATCCACGGCGCGCAGGACTTCCGCGTGCCTGACTGCAACGGCCTGGCCTACTACAACACGCTCAAGGCCCGCAGCGTGCCGGCGCGGTTGCTGTGGTTCCCCGACGAGAACCACTGGGTGCTCAAGCCGCGCAACGCCAGGCTCTGGTACGGCGAGTTCCTGGACTGGCTCGACGCCCACGCATCCGCCTCCAAGCCGCGCCGCAAACACACCTCGCCAGACGCACAGCCATGACCACCCTGAGCACGAACTTCGACGCCGCCATCATCGACCTCGACGGCACCCTGGTCGACACCGCGGGCGATTTCGAAGTCGCGCTGCGCCTGGCGCTGGCCGATCTGGGCTGGCCGCCGGTGCCGCATGACTTCATCGCGCGCACCGTGGGCAAGGGCAGCGAACACCTGCTGACGAAGACGCTGGCCGAGGTCGGCGCCCCGGCGGCGCTGTACGACGAGGCCTGGGCGCGCTACCAGCACCACTACCTGGCCATCAACGGGCAGCACTCGAACGTCTACCCAGGAGTCTTCGAAGGCCTGGGCGCCTTGCGCAGCGCCGGCTTGAAGCTGGCGTGCGTGACGAACAAGCCGACGGCATTCGCTCGCCCTTTGCTGGCCGCCAAAGGGCTGGATGCTTACTTCACGACTGTTTTCGGCGGCGATTCTTTTGCGCGCAAGAAGCCCGACCCGTTGCCGCTGTTGGAAACCTGCAAGGCGCTGGGCAGCCTGCCTGCACGCACGCTGATGGTGGGGGACTCCAGCAATGACGCCGCCGCCGCGCGCGCCGCCGGCTGCCCGGTGGTGTTGATGAGCTACGGCTACAACCACGGCGAGCCGGCCGCCAGCGCGCACCCTGACGCCGTGTTCGACAGCCTGGCCGAGTTGCCTGTTTGGTTGACCCGGCCGTAACCCGCTGGTTATCTTTGGCCGAGCCCGCGACCCATAATGCCGCGTTGCATTGCATCGGAGTTTTGCCATGATTCGAGCCACCAAGATCGTCGCCACCCTGGGCCCGGCGTCCAGCGATCCGGTGGTGCTCGAGCGCTTGCTGCGTGCCGGCGTCGACGTCGTGCGGCTGAACTTCAGCCACGGCAAGGCGGCTGACCACGTCGCCCTGGCGCAACTGGTGCGCGACGTGGCGCAGAAGGTGGGCAAGCCGGTGGCCCTGATGGCCGACCTGCAGGGGCCGAAGATCCGTGTCGGCAAGTTCGTCGAGGGCAAGATCCTGCTCGAGGCCGGCGCGGCCTTCATGCTGGACGCACAGCGCACCGAGCCGGGCGACATCAACGCTGTCGGGCTGGACTACAAGGAACTGCCGCGCGACGTGCGCCCGGGCGACACCTTGCTGCTCAACGACGGCCTCATCAAGCTCACCGTCGAAGCCGTGCGCGGTGAAGAAGTCCACACCCGCGTGGTGCTGGGCGGCGTGCTCAGCAACAACAAGGGCATCAACAAGGCCGGCGGCGGGCTGACCGCGCCGGCGCTGACGGCCAAGGACATGGAGGACATCAAGACGGCGGTGTCCTTCCAGTGCGAATACCTGGCGGTGAGCTTCCCTAAGAACGCCACCGACATGGAAATGGCGCGCCAGCTCGCCAACGTCGCCGGCGAGCCGTTCAAGCACCGGCCGGCGATGATCGCCAAGATCGAGCGCAGCGAGGCCATCCCGCAGCTCGAGGCCATCCTGCGCGCCAGCGACGGCATCATGGTGGCGCGTGGCGATCTGGCCGTGGAGGTGGGCAACGCGGCCGTGCCGGCGCTGCAGAAGAAGATGATCCGCATGGCGCGCGAGATGGACAAGATTGCCATCACCGCCACGCAGATGATGGAAAGCATGATCCTGGCCCCGGTGCCCACGCGCGCCGAGGTGTCGGACGTGGCCAACGCGGTTCTGGACGGCACCGACGCCGTGATGCTCAGCGCCGAGACTGCCGCCGGCAACTACCCCGTCGAGACGGTCGAGCAGATGGCTGCCATCGCGCTGGAGGCCGAGCGTGCCGAGGAAGTGAACTTCACCAACGACTTCGCGCAGCGCCGCTTCGGCCGCATCGACCAGAGCATCGCCATGGGCGCGCTGTTCACCGCCCACCACCTGGGCTGCAAGGCCATCATCGCGCTCACCGAGAGCGGCTCGACCGCGCTGTGGATGAGCCGGCACCGCATCAAGGTGCCGATCTTCGGCCTCACGCACAAGCACAACACCGAGCGGCGCATGGCGCTGTACCGCAATGTGCAGCCCATCCTCATGCCCACCCACAATGAACGCGACGAAGCCCTGGCCGATGCCGAGGCCGTGCTCGTGGCGCGCGGCGTGCTGATGCCGGGTGACACCTATGCCATCACCTGCGGCGAGCCGATGGGCTACCCGGGGGGCACCAACATGCTCAAGGTGTGCCAGGTGCGTTGAAGGGCCGGCGCCGCGTGTGCTTTGACATGGGCAGGCCTGGGGGCGGCCGGTAGAATTTAGACAGTTACGGCCGGGTTACGAGCCCGCGCGAACTTGAGCCTACCCACCCCTTTGCGAAAGCCCGCCATGCCACTCGTTTCGATGCGCCAGTTGCTCGACCATGCCGCTGAACACGGCTATGGCATCCCGGCCTTCAACGTCAACAACCTCGAGCAGGTGCAGGCGGTGATGTCGGCTGCGCACGAGGTCGGCGCGCCCGTCATCCTGCAAGCCAGTGCCGGTGCCCGCAAGTACGCCGGTGAGGCCTTCATCAAGCACCTGATCCAGGCCGCTGCCGAAGCCTACCCGCACATTCCGCTGGTCATGCACCAGGACCACGGCCAGTCGCCGGGCATCTGCCAGGGCGCCATCGACCTGGGATTCGGCTCGGTGATGATGGACGGCTCGCTGCGCGAAGACGGCAAGACGCCGGCCGACTTCAGCTACAACGTCGAAGTCACGCGCAAGGTCGTCGAACTCGCGCACCGCGTGGGCGTGACCGTGGAAGGGGAGCTGGGCTGCCTGGGCAACCTGGAAACCGGCGAGGCGGGCGAGGAAGACGGCGTCGGCGCCGAAGGCAAGCTGGACCACAGCCAGATGCTGACCGACCCGGAACAGGCGGCCGATTTCGTCAAGCGCACCCAGCTCGATGCGCTGGCCATCGCCATCGGCACCAGCCACGGTGCCTACAAGTTCACCCGCAAGCCCACCGGCGACATTCTCGCCATCGGCCGCATCAAGGAAATCCACCAGCGCATCCCCAACACCCACCTGGTGATGCACGGCTCGTCGTCGGTGCCGCATGACCTGCTCGCCATCATCAACCAGTACGGCGGCAAGATGAAGGAAACCTACGGCGTGCCGATCGAGGAGATCCAGG
>JANNWL010000586.1:0-4846 GCA_031414735.1 Burkholderiales bacterium
TGCAGCGGCGCCTGGGTCGACGACTGCAGGCGGAATTCCTGGGTCGTCTGCTTCAGATCGGGCAGGCCGTCGGCGGTTTGGGCGTCGAAGGGAATGAGGATCTGCTGGGTCCCGTAGTTCGGGCCCACGGGCCTGACGGCACCCGGCGGGAAGAACACGCTGTCCGAGCCAAAGCCACCGTCCACGTCAGCACGGCTGTAGAACTTGGCGGTGTCGTAGCCGGTGATGGAGTGCAGCGTCATGCCGTCCAGTTCCCAGCGCAGGCGGGCGCTGACGCCCGTGGAAGTCAGGGTCTGGCTGTTCAGGCCGTCGCTGGGGTAGAACGCGGCGTCGAAGCCGTCCACCAGGTCGTTCGTGCCGCGCTTGATGATGTTGGCGCGGAAGGTGGTGGCCGTGCCCTTGTAGTCGCGCCCCTGCACCTTGAACAAGCCGTAGAAGCTGCCGTTCTTGTACGCCGCCTGCACGCGTGCGGCCTTGTCGTCGTAGCCCTCGAACTCCTTCGTGGCGTTGGGCAGTGGATTGAAAACGCGGTCATCCTGGCGCTGGAACATCACGGCCGCGCGCAGCGACCAGTCGGTGCCCAGCGGCGCGTTCACGGCGGCTTCCAGGTTGGCGCCCTTCCAGCGGCCGGTGCCGACGCTGGCATAGCCCTCGAACTTGTTGCCCGGCTTGACCGAATCGAACTTCATCACGCCCGCTGGCGAGTTGCGCCCGAACAGGGTGCCTTGCGGGCCGCGCAAGACCTCGACTTGCTCGACGTCGAACAGCGGGAAGCCCTTGAGCATCGGGCTTTCCTGCACCACCTCGTCGTACACCAGGCCCACGGGCTGCGAGGCGTTCAAGTCGAAGTCGGTGTTGCCCAGGCCGCGGATGTAAAAGCGTGGGAAGGTGCGGCCGAAGTCGGACTCGATGTTCAGGCTGGGCACGCGGCCCGACAGCGCCCGAATGTCCTGACCACTGGCGTTGTAGGTGTCCAGCGCCTCACCCTTGATGGCCGACAGCGACAAGGGCACGTCCCTCACGTTTTCGAGCCGGCGGCTGCCGGTGACGATCACCTCCTGGAGCTGGCTGGCGTCTCTCTTGGCCTCTGTGGCCGGGGCGGTTTGCGCCACGGCGGCGTGCATCGGGAAGGCGCTGGCAATGGCAAGTGCGACCAGGGTTCTTGTGACGCGAGGCTTGTGCATGGGTTACATCCTTGTGAAGTCGGGGGTGGTGATTGAGGACGAGAGTCGGCAGGCGACACAGTTAAAGACTGTGCAAAGCGGCGGACAAGACGATTCGGTGGCGCCTGCCGTTCGAATTGTGCGGTGCGAAAACGCCCTCGGGCCGGCCTGTTGCGCCGTTGCCGCGCTCTACCGCGACCTCGCGTTGCCCGACCCGTTCGCGGCCGAGGATCAAGGCACCTTGGCGGCGACCCAGGTTTCGGTGCTCGTCAGGCTGGTCAGGAAGGCCACGATCTTGTCGATCTCGGCCTCGCTCAGGTTGCGAGGCTGCAGCACAGGGCTGCGGTTGGGGTCGGGCTTGCCGCCGCTGGCCATGTAGCGAACGGCTTCCTTCAGCGTGGCGGTCTGGCCGTCGTGGAAGTACGGCGCGCCCAGCGCTACCGAACGCAGCGAAGGCGTCTTGAAGGCGCCGCGGTCGGCCTCGTTCTTGGTCACGTTGAAGCGGCCCACGTCGGGCTTGTCCTTGCCGTGTTCCAGGCCGATGTTGAAGAAGGTGCTGTTGCCGTAGAACGGCGGCGCGTGGCAGGCCGTGCAGCCGCCCTTGCCCGAGAACAGCTGCCAGCCTTCGACGGCGTCTTTCGAGACGGCCTTCACGTCGCCCATTTCGTAGCGGTCCCAGGGCGAGTTCTCGCTGTTCTTGGTGCGCAGGTAGGCGGTGAGCGACTTGACGATGGTGTCCGGGCTGGCCGGCGCGCCATACACCGCCTGAAACTGGCTGGCATAGGCCGGCACGGCGTTGATGCGCGCGGCGGCCACCGCCGGGTCGACGCTCATCTGGTTGCGCCAGGCGGCCAGCGTCTGCGCTTCCATGGTGGCGGCGCGGCCGTCCCAGTACCAGATGCTCTGGTGGCCCACGTTGTACAGCGACGGCGTGTGGCGGGTGTTGAGGTCGCCGTTGTCGCGCTTGGAAAGCACATTGGCGTCGGTCCAGCCCAGTTCACGGTAATGGCAGCTCTGGCAGTTGTTGTTGCCGCTGCCCGAAAGCCGCTTGTCCATGAACAGCTGCGCGCCCAGCGCCACCTTGGCCGGCGACGTGGGGTTGTCGGCCGGATGTGCCACAGCGGGCAAAGCCGACATCCGGCCCACGACCGGCTTGTCGGCCGGCGGGCTGACGCAGGCCACCAGGCCTGCAGAAAACAGAACCAGAACAAACAGACGACTGCGCATACGACACTCCAAAAGGGGTGCACGGAGAACTGCCCCGGCACAGCGGGGGTTTGTCCGCTATGCCGCCGGGCGTGTCAACCACGCTATCCCGCGCTGCGCCGGGCCAGCCACAGCGCCCCCAGCGCCACGGCGCTGAGCACCAGCGTGCCTGGCGCGTCGACGCCATGCCCACCCGGACCGCCGCGGTCCGGCGCCGGGGCGGCCTCGCGGTCGACGTAGCGCAGCCCGTCGGGCAGTTGACGAATCCGCTCGTCGGGCCGCAGGCGCATCCAGGGCTGCGGGTCCCCCGGGCCGGCAACTTGAGCCGCAGCCGCTGGCCCGCGCACATAGCGCTGGCCGAGCACCGAGACGTTGCCGCACACGTCGGGCACCATCACGGCGTAGATGCGACCGTCATCGTCCATGGCTTCGTAGAGGTCGCCCGCTTCACTGTGGCCGCGGGCGAAATTGACGCGCGTGTCCACGCAAAGCGTCATGCCATGGGTCATGGCCACCAGGTGCGGGTCGAACTCGCGGCCGCTGCGCTCGGCACGGATGACCGCATTGCTGATGTGCACGCGGTCAACGCGGCGCCCGGCATGGATGTCGGCAGCCATCTGGCGCACCACGGTCGGCGACAGCGTGGCGGTCTGCAGCGCCTGCACTGCCGACCCGCGGTAGGGGTCGCGGCCTGGCAGGCCCCAGGCGCAATGCCGGCGCACCCGCAACACGGCCCCGCCGGCTTCGCTGTAACCGCCGGGCTCGGTTTCGAGTGCCCGCGCAGGCAGCAGGGCCGTCAGCGGGTGTCCGGGCGGAAGACGTTCACCTTCCAGGTGCGCGCCGCGGTGCACCACATGGGCGCCCACCATCACCGCCTCTGGCAGCGGCGGCCGGGTCCACCAGCCCGTCGCCGCGACCACCGCCAGACCCGCCACCAGCAGCATCAGCCCCTGCACCCCGCGCCGGCTGCGCAGCAGCGGCTCGAGGCGCCGGGCCTGCATCAACGCGGCAGGGGCGGACTTCGGCAGCCAGCCTGCCCATGCACAACCGGGCTGCGTGCAACGCCACCGTCTGCGGCCATGCATCTGGCGCTCGCCACGGCTGCGCCGGCTGCGCTGCAGCGGGTGTTCGCAAGTGGGGCAGGTGTGTGTGGAATTGGGCATGGCCGATCGCCAGGCGTGCGCCGCAGCAGGGGTGCGCCAGCCCGCAGCTGTGCCACCATGCCCGGCCAATGCGCACCGATTCCCCTCTTATCGGCCGTTGGCGCGCCGTCCTGAGCCTGTTCGCCCTGGCGGCGACGCTGGCTGGGCTGCCGCAGCGGGCTGCGACCCAGCCACTGACCGCCGCGTCGATGAGCGCGCCCGAGCTGGCCCAGCTTGAGGCCATCAACGCCTACCGCCAGGCAAAGGGCCACGCCGCATGGTCCCCCGATCCCGGACTGGCCACGGTGGCGCGCGCCCACAGCCAGGCCATGGCCCAGCACGGGCGGTTCAGCCACACCGGCTTCAGGCGCCGGGCAGAGGCCACCGGCAGCGCCCTGTGTGTAGAAAATCTGCTGCACGGCACGGTGGCACCCCGGCGCGCAGTGCTGCTGTGGACAGCGTCCGACCTGCACCGCAGCAACCTGCTGGAGCCCGGCGCCCACTACGCAGGCATTGGCATGGCGGGCACGTACGTCACATTGCTGGCCTGCGCCACACCCACGCCGGCGTCGGCGGTCGCGCAGCCCGGGCTCAGCGAGCGCGACGCTGGGCCGCCATGAGGGCGGCGAGACAGCTCAACCGCGCTGCACCCCGGGGCGTGCACGTCGCCCCCCGGCACGACGACGCCGGGCACCTGGCGGTCAGCCACGGTTTGCAGCAGGCGCCGACGCGCGACCGGGCAGCCTGCCCGAATTTGACTACCAGCGCCGCTGGAACCTGGACAAGGACGGCAGCCTGTGGATCGTGACGCCGGGCTCAGTGGAACAAGTGGGCTGCATCCACACCTGCCAGGGCCTGGAGCTGGACTACGTGGGCGTCATCATCGGCCCCGACCTGGCCTACCGCGACGGGCGCATCGTCACCGATGCGACGCAGCGAGCGTCGTCAGACCAGTCGGTCAAGGGCTTGAAGTCGATGCTGAAGACGCAGCGGGAAAGCGCCCTGGCGCTGGCCGATGCGATCGTCAAGAACACCTACCGCACCCTGATGACGCGTGGCATGAAGGGCTGCTACGTGTACTGCCCCGACGCACCCCTGGCGGCCTACCTGCGGTCGCGCTTGCTCGCGCTGGCTGCGGCACCTGCAGCCAATGACGTGGCACCTGCCGCGCCCGCCACTGAGATGGCGCCGTCAAACATCATCCCCTTGCGGCGGGTCACGAAAGCGGAACGCGATGCCGGCGTGGCCGCCGCCCCGGTCATCGACCTGCGTTTTGCAGCGGGCGCTTTTTCTGGCGCGCAGGCCCTGGAGGACGGCGCGGACGAGTGGGTGGCG
>JANNWL010000587.1:0-12348 GCA_031414735.1 Burkholderiales bacterium
TGACCTCGATGCCCGTCGAAGCGATTGTCGAACCACCGCCGTCTTCACTGTCTGGCGTGGCGCGCGTGCTGGTCAAAGCCAACAAGCTCAGCTTCAACGCCGCCGAAGAGTTGTCGCGCAGCGCACGCGACCGCAAGGTCAGCTTTGTCTCCGCGGTGGTGGCCGCTGGCACCGTCAAGTCCGACGAACTGGCGCATGCGCTGGCCAGCGCACTGGCCCTGCCCTTGCTCGATCTGAACGCGATCGACCTGCAGAAGCTGCCGCGCAATGTGCTCGACCAGAAGATCGCCAGCCAGTACCAGCTGCTGGTGCTGGGCAAGCGCGGCAACCGCCTGTTCATCGCCGCGGCCGACCCCACCGACCAGGAAGCCGCCGAACGCATCAAGTTTGCGACGCAACTCTCACCGGAATGGGTGATCGTCGAGTACGACAAGTTGATGCGGCAGCTCGAGGCGCAGGGCATCTCGGCCAACGAGATGCTGGAGTCGATGGCCAGCGCCGACTTCGATTTCGACGTTTCCGACGAAGCCACGGCAGTGGTCGAAACCAACGACGTTTCGACCGAGGTCGAGGACGCACCGGTGGTGCGCTTCCTGCAGAAGATGTTGATCGACGCCATCAACATGCGCGCGTCGGACCTGCACTTCGAGCCCTACGAGTACCACTACCGGGTGCGCTTCCGCATCGACGGCGAATTGCGGGAAATCACCCAGCCGCCGATTGCCATCAAGGACAAGCTGGCCTCGCGCATCAAGGTCATCTCGCGCATGGACATTGCCGAGAAGCGCGTGCCGCAAGACGGCCGCATGAAACTGAAGTTCGGCAGCAAGGCGATCGACTTCCGGGTCAGCACGCTGCCCACGCTGTTCGGTGAAAAGGTCGTGATCCGGATCCTCGACTCCAGCAGCGCCAAGGTGGGCATCGAAGCCCTGGGCTACGAGAAGATCGAGAAGGACCGCTTGATGCAGTGCATCGGTCGGCCCTACGGGATGATCCTGGTCACCGGGCCCACCGGCAGCGGCAAGACGGTGTCTCTCTACACCTGTCTGAACATCCTGAACGTGCCCGGGGTGAACATTGCCACCGTCGAGGACCCGGCCGAAATCAACCTGCCCGGTATCAACCAGGTCAACGTCAACGACCGCGCCGGCCTGACCTTTGCGGCTGCGCTCAAATCCTTTCTGCGCCAGGACCCGGACATCATCATGGTCGGTGAAATCCGCGACCTGGAAACCGCCGACATCGCCATCAAGGCGGCGCAAACCGGCCACCTGGTGATGAGCACGCTGCACACCAACGACGCGCCGACCACACTCACCCGGCTGCTCAACATGGGTGTGGCGCCTTTCAACATCGCGGCCAGCGTGCTGCTGATCACCGCGCAGCGCCTGGCGCGCCGCTTGTGCGAAAACTGCAAGAAGCCGGCCGACTACCCGCGCGAATCCATGCTCAGGGCCGGCTTTCAGCCTGAAGATCTGGACGGCAACTGGAAGCCCTACCGCGCCGTGGGCTGCTCGGCCTGCAACAACGGTTACAAAGGCCGCGTCGGTCTGTACCAGGTGATGCCCATCACCGAAGCCATCCAGCGCATCATCCTGTCCGAGGGCACTGCGCTGGACATTGCCAAGCAAGCGCAATCCGAAGGCGTGCGCGACCTGAGGCAGTCCGGGCTCGTCAAGGTGCGCTCGGGCATGACCACACTGGAAGAAGTGTTGACCGTGACCAACGAATAGGCTGCCTCGGCAACACCGCACGGCCGGACTCCGCGGAACTGGCTGTTCCCGCCAACGCTAAGGCAGACTTCGCCTCCAAGACCCTGTTCGATCAACCCACCACTCCCAATCCATGGCCACTGCTGCACTGCCCAAGAGCGCCACGAAGGAACTCATCTTCGAGTGGGAAGGCAAGGACAAGAACGGCAAACTCATGCGCGGCGAAATGCGTGCCGGTGGTGATGCCGTGGTCAGCGCCAGCCTGCGCCGCCAGGGCATCATGGTCACCAAGGTACGCAAACGCCGCACCAGCGGCGGCCGGGCCATCAAGCAAAAGGACATCGCCGTCTTCACGCGGCAACTGGCCACCATGATGAAAGCCGGCGTGCCGCTGCTGCAGTCCTTCGACATCGTGGCCCGCGGCAGCAACAACCCGCGCATGACCAAGCTGCTCACCGACATCCGCAATGATGTCGAGACCGGAACCAACCTGTCGTCGGCCTTCCGCAAGCAGCCGCTGCACTTCGATTCGCTGTACTGCAACCTGGTCGAGGCCGGCGAGGCCGGCGGTATCCTGGAGGCCATGCTTGACCGCCTGGCGCTCTACCAGGAGAAGACGCTGGCCATCAAGGGAAAGATCAAGTCGGCGCTGATGTACCCGGTCGCCGTCATCGTGGTGGCCTTCGTGGTGCTGACCGTGATCATGATCTTCGTCATCCCGGCCTTCGAGGACGTGTTCAAGTCCTTCGGCGGCGAGCTGCCGGCACCCACGCAATTCGTCATCGCGCTATCGAAGTTCTTCGTCGCCTGGTGGTGGGCGATCTTCGGATTTGTCGGCGGCGGCCTGTACTTCTTCTTCGAGAGCTGGAAGCGCTCCGAGAAGATGCAGATGACCATGGACCGCATCCTGCTCAAGATCCCGGTGTTCGGCGACCTCATCAACAAGTCGGTCATCGCGCGCTGGACGCGCACCTTGTCCACGATGTTTGCCGCCGGCGTGCCGCTGGTCGAGGCCCTGGATTCTGTCGGCGGCGCCTCGGGCAACGCCGTCTACGCACTGGCCACAGAGCAGATCCAGCGCGACGTGTCCACGGGCTCTGCACTCACCACGTCGATGACGTCCACCGGCGTCTTTCCGTCCATGGTGCTGCAGATGGCGGCCATTGGCGAAGAGTCGGGCTCGCTGGACCACATGTTGGCCAAAGCAGCCGAGTTCTACGAAGAGGAAGTCGACGAGATGGTCAAGGGCCTGTCCAGCCTGATGGAGCCCTTCATCATCGTCATCCTGGGCGTGCTCATCGGTGGCATCGTGGTGTCCATGTACCTGCCGATCTTCAAGCTCGGCGCCGTCGTTTGATCGCCTGTGATGGGCGCTGACGGCGCTGTGGCGCTGCTGCTTTCGCCCTGGGGGCTGGGCCTCGTCGGGCTCATGGTGGGCAGCTTCCTGAACGTGGTGGTGCACCGCCTGCCGGCCATGCTATGGCGCGAGTGGTGGAAGGACTCGGTGGACTTTCAGCTGGGCGATGCACAGGCCTGGCGACCGCTGTTCGGCGCCCAGGCCGTGCCGCCGCCGCAGTTGGCCGCAGCGGCTGCGGCCGTGTCTGCGGCGATGGAGAAACTCCCCGTGCAGTCGCTTTTGCGCCCACGCTCGCGCTGCCCGCACTGCGGTCATGTGCTGCGCTGGTACGAGAACATTCCCGTGATCAGCTGGGTGTGTCTTCGCGCCAAATGCTCGGCTTGCGGCACACGCATCTCGGCGCGCTACCCGGCAGTAGAACTGGCCACCGCCGGCCTGTTTGCCGCCGCCGCAGTGATGTTCGGCCCGCGCCCCGAGGCGTTGCTGTGGTGCGTGGCCATCGCCCTGCTGCTGACGATGGCCTTGATCGACTTCGACACCACACTGTTGCCTGACGGCTTGACCCTGCCACTCATCGGTCTGGGCCTGGTGGGCTCGTTGGCGGGCTGGACAGACGTCAGCCCGAGTGCGGCCCTGGCCGGCGCGGTGGCCGGTTACGGCGTGCTGTGGTCCGTGGGCTTTGTCTACGGCCAACTGCGTGGAGTCAACGCCATGGCCGAGGGCGACATGAAGATGCTCGCCGGCATCGGCGCCTTGCTCGGCTGGCAGGCCCTGCCCTCGGCACTGCTGCTGGCCGCGGGCCTGGGCGCGGTGGTGGGCATCACGCTGATCGCCGGCTTTGGCCACAAGCGCGATCAGCCCATCCCTTTCGGCCCCTACCTGGCGCTGGGCGGCCTGGCCTCCATCTATTTCGGCGACACGCTGCGGGCGGTGTGGCACCTTTGAACTCCGCGGCGGCCGCCCGCGCGATCCGCATCGGGCTGACTGGCGGTATCGGCAGCGGCAAGAGCACGGTGGCCCGATGCCTGGTCGGTTGCGGGGCGCACCTCGTCGACACCGATGCCATCGCAAGGTCGCTCACGCTGCCCGGTGGCGTGGCCATGCCGGCCCTCCGGGCGGCCTTTGGCGCCGCCGCCGTGGCGCCAGACGGCTCGCTGGACCGTGCCTGCATGCGCCAGCGGGCCTTTGCCGATGACACGGTGCGTGCCCGGCTGGAAGCCATCCTGCACCCCTTGATCGGCCAGGAGGCGATGCGCCAGGCCGCGCAGGCGGCCGGCCGGCCGGTGGTGTTCGACGTGCCTTTGCTCGCCGAGTCGAGCCACTGGCGCATGCGCGTCAACCGGGTGTTGGTGGTCGACTGCGACGAGGCCGCGCAGATGCAGCGCGTCTCGCAACGCCCGGGCTGGACCGAAGCCGCAGCCCGCGCCGTGATGGCCCGGCAGGCGTCGCGCGCGGTCCGGCGCTCAGTCGCCGACGCCGTCATCCACAACGACCACATCAGCCTCGAACAGTTGGCGGCCGAGGTCGGGGCGCTGTGGGCGCTGTGGAACAATCCCGGGAGAGCCGCGGCGCCGCCGCCCACCGCCTGACGAGTCCGCCTTGGTCCTCTACGAATACCCGTTCAACGAGAGCATCCGCACGATGCTGCGGCTCGAACACCTGTTCGACCGCCTCGGGGTGCTGGTGGCACGCGACGCACCGGTGGACCACCACTTCGCGCTGGCCACGATCTTCGAGATCATGGACGTGGCCTCACGGGCCGACATCAAGAGCGACCTGCTGAAGGAACTGGAACGCCACCGTTCGCAGCTGCAGTCGTACCGCGGTCACCCGGGCATCTCTGAAGCTGCGCTGGACGACGTCACGGTCCGTATCGACCACGCGTTCAGTGGCCTGAACCAGCTGCAAGGCAAGGCCGGGCAGGTGCTGGCCAGCAACGACTGGCTGATGAGCATCCGCAGCCGCATCAACATCCCCGGCGGCACCTGCGAATTCGACCTGCCGGCCTACTACGCCTGGCAACAACACGCCCCTGACAAGCGCCGCGTCGACCTGCAAGGCTGGATGTCCACGCTGATGCCACTGGCCGAAGCCCTGCAGGTGCTGCTGGGCCTGCTGCGCGACAGCGGCACGCCGCAGCGCATGGTGGCGCCTGGCGGGCAGTACCAGCAAAGCCTGCCGCAGGGCAAGGTCTACCAGCTGCTGCGTGTGCGGGTGGACGAAGCCGACGGCCTGGTGCCCGAGATCAGCGGCCACCGGCTGCTGGTGTCGATCCGCTTCATGCGGCCCGACGCCGAGGGCCGCCTGCGGTCAGCCGGCGCCGACGGGCGCTTCGAGCTGTCCCTGTGCGCATGACAGGTGCGGCGCGACAGGTGCCCTGCCCGGCCTGCAAGGGCCCGTCGCTGTTCGACCCCAGCAACCGCTGGCGGCCATTCTGCAGCGAACGCTGCCGCCAGGCCGACCTGGGCGCCTGGGCCAGCGAGCACTTTCGCATGCCCGCAACCCCGCCCGCCGACGAAGCCGAACCCGGCGCGCCGGCACACTGAACCCAGGTTTCAGGCGGATGATTTTCCGCCATGCGTCTTGCCGCAATGCCAGCGCGATCCAGCCCGGCACTGGCGGACACTGTCCGCCAAGCCACACTGCACCATGAACCGCATCCACGGTCACATCCTCACGCCGCAAGGCTTCGTGCAGGGCACGCTGCACCATGCCGATGGCCGCATCACTGCCATCGAAGGCACGCCCGTGACGCAGGCCGCGGCCCGAGCCAGCGACCTGCCGCTGCTGCTGCCGGGCTTCATCGACCTGCATGTGCACGGCGGCGGCGGCCGCGACACCATGGGCGGCGGGGATGCAGCGCGGCACATCGCACACATCCACGCCCGCCACGGCACCACGTCCCTGCTGGCCACCACCATGACGGCGCCGTTGACCGAGATCCAAGACGCGCTGCGTGCCCTGGCGCCCCTGTGCCAAATCCGCCCCGCCGGCACCGCGCGTGTGCTGGGCGTGCACCTGGAAGGGCCTTACATCAACCCCGGCCGCCTGGGCGCGCAGCCCGACTTTGCAACCACCGCCACCCTGGCCGACGTGCTGGCGCTGCATGCGCTGGCGCCGCTGCGGCTGGTGACGCTGGCGCCGGAGCTGCCGGGCCACATCCAGCTCATCGTCGGCCTGCGCGCGGCCGGCTTCGTGGTGCAGATCGGCCACTCCGCCGGCAGCTACGAAGACGGTGTGGCCGCGCTGAATGCCGGCGCCACCGGCTTCACCCACCTGTTCAACGCCATGACCGGCCTGCACCACCGTGCGCCCGGCATGGCCGGCGCCGCACTGGCGCATGCCGCGCGCGCCGAGATCATCCCCGACCTGCTGCACGTGCACCCCGGCGCCATCCGCGTGGCGCTGCGCGCCATTCCCGGGCTCTACTGCGTCACCGATTCCACCGCTGCGGCCGGCATGCCAGACGGCGATTACAAGTTGGGCCGCCACACCGTCACCAAGTGCCTGGGCGGCGTGCGCATGGCCGACGGCACCCTGGCCGGCAGCACGCTGACCATGGACCAGGCACTGCGCAACCTCGTCGGTCTGGGCCTGCCGCTGGCCGAGGCGTCGCGCCGCACGGCGACGATCGCCGCCGAGCACCTGGGCCTGGCCGACCGAGGCCTGCTCGCACCCGGCGCCTGGGCCGACCTGGTCGTGCTGGACGCCTCACTGCAACTGCAACGCGTGCTGGTGGAAGGAGAGGAGATTGACCTCCAAGACGCGCGCTGAGGGACTGCAGACGGCCGGTGCCCCCAGATCGGCCATTGCGTGCATCCCCGACCAAGCGCACAGTGCGCGACGCAAACACGCCGAGGTCTCCCCCATGCATCCACGCACCCTGCCCGCCTGCCTTGCCCTGACCACACTGCTGCTGGCGCCATCCGCCCACGCCATCGTCGGCGGCCTGCCCACCACAGACTTCAAGGCCACCGGCATCGGCCTGCAGGTCACCGACAACTGGGTGCTGACGGTGCAGCACGCTGCCTTCAACGTGGGCGGCAGCTACAGCAACGGCTTTGGCAGCCGCACCGTGGTGGCCCGCTACGACGCGCCGGGATCGGGCACCTTCCCGGCCAACGACCTGACATTGCTGCGCCTTTCCTCGGGCCTGGGCGTGGCGCCTGACCTGCCCGTGTCGAGCGACCTGTTTGCCGACGGCCCCTTTGCTGCGCAGGCGGTCACCATCACCAGCCCGCTCAACAGCGGACCCGGCCGCGGCTATGGCTTCACCACGGTGAGCGAATTCACCACGCAGATTGACCCCGACGACAGCGGCCCGCTGGGCCTGGTGACGGTGAACTACCTGATCAGCAACGACACCGCCGTGCACGTGCAAAGCGGCGACAGCGGCGGCGGCCTGTTCCTGGGCCATGTCACCGACAGCACCAGCCCGCTGTTGGGGCTGAGCTCGGCCCTGCTCACCGACGCCAGCAACCAGCCCACCGGATCGGCGTTCGTGCTGCTGGCGGCGTACCGGCCGTGGATTGACCAGACCATGGTCAGCGACCTGGCGGACGGACAGCTCGTGCACTGGGTCAGCGCCGTGCCCGAACCAGGCACGCTGGCGCTGTGGGCCCTGGGGCTGGCGGGCTGGACCGCGCTGCCGCGCCGCAGTCGCAAGGGGCCTGGCGCCCAGGGCACGGCCCATCCGGGCCGCTGAGCACGGGCTCCGGCATCATGGCCGGGCTGCACCACCTCAACCACAGCCCCGCCCATGACCATCGCCTGGAACCTCTTCACCCCCTGGGCCGCCTTGGCCGGCGGCGTGCTCATCGGCCTGGCCACGGCCCTGTACCTGCTGGGCACCGGCCGCGTGGCCGGCATCAGTGGCCTCGTGGCGCGGCCGCTCGCGGCCCTGTGGACGCGCTCGCGCCTGCAGCCCGAAGTGCCTTCGCTGCTGTTCATCGCCGGCCTGCTGGCGGCGCCCTGGGCCTGGCGGCTGGTGGCGCCGCTGCCCGCCACCACCGTGGACGTGGGCCCGCTGGGCCTGGTGGCCGCCGGCCTGCTGGTGGGCGTGGGCACACGCATGGGCAACGGCTGCACCAGCGGCCACGGTGTGTGCGGGCTGAGCCGATTTTCACTGCGCTCGCTGGCCAACGTGGGGGCCTTCATGGCTGCGGGCGCGGCCACCGTGTTCGTGCTGCGTCACGTGCTGGCGTGAGGGGCCGCCCGTGAACGCACTCATCGCCGGCTTGAGCGGCCTGGTCTTCGGCATCGGCCTCATCGCGTCGGGCATGACCGACCCGGCCAAGGTGAAGGGCTTCCTCGACCTGGCCGGCGCCTGGGACCCCAGTCTGGGCCTGGTGATGGGCGGCGCCATTGCTGTGGCGGTGGGGGCCTTCGCGCTGGCCAAGCGGCGCGGACGCTCGTGGACAGGGCAGCGCATGGAACTGCCCACCTCCAACGTCATCGACGCGCGGCTGCTGGGCGGCGGCGTGCTGTTTGGCGTGGGCTGGGGCGTGGCCGGCTACTGCCCGGGCCCGGCGCTGGTGGCGCTGGGTGGCGGCAGCGGAGCGGCCGGCCTGTTCGTGCTGGCCCTGCTGGCCGGCATGGCGCTGCACGACAGGGTGTTCGCCCAGCGCCGCTGACGCTGCTTGACTGGATTCATCACCACGCCGGCGGCGCATCGCCGCAGCACGCGTTGCAAAGGACTTCCGCTTGTGGACATCAACCTGCCCGACGTGCATGCCGAGATGACAGCGACCTTTGAACGTTATGAAGACGCGCTGGTCAACAACCATGTTGAGGTGCTTGACGAACTGTTCTGGGCCAGCGAGCACACGGTGCGCTACGGCGTGGCCGAAAACCTGGTGGGCATCCAAGCCATCCGGGCCTTCCGCGCAGCGCGGCCGGCCCAGGGCCTGGAGCGCACGCTGGCCCACACCGTCATCACCACCTACGGCCGCGATTTCGCCACCGCCATGACCGAGTTCCGCCGCGCCGGCGCCAACAAGCGCGGCCGGCAGAGCCAGACCTGGGTGCGGATGCGGCCCGGCTGGCGCGTGGTGGCGGCGCACGTCTCACTGATGTTGGATTGAGGACGCACTCCCCGTGTGGCGCATCGTTGCGCGCCGGCGCCGGAGTGCGGCATCCTGGTGGCCGAAGGCGCGGCCGTCAGCGTCAGCGGCGAGTGGTCAGCCACGCTGCACCGCGCTCGGCTAAGGTAGCCGATCCGACCGGAGAGTTTCATGCTCGTCTTCAGACAACTGCTGGACGCCGCTTCATCCACCTGCACCTACCTGCTGGGCGACAGCGCCAGCGGCGAGGCCGTGCTCATCGACCCCGTCTTCGAGCAGGTGCGCCGCGACACCGCGCTGCTGCGCGAACTCGGCCTCGCTCTCGTGGCCACGCTGGAGACGCACGTACACGCCGACCATGTCACTGGCGCCTGGCTGCTGAAGACACGCTGCGGCAGCCGTATCGTGTTGTCGGCCGCGGCGCAGGCCACGGACGCCGACGTGGAACTGCAGGACGGCGACACCGTCGCCTTCGGCCGCCGCCACCTGCAAGCCCGCGCCACGCCGGGCCACACCGACGGCTGCATGAGCTTCGTGCTCGACGACCAATCCATGGCCTTCACCGGCGACAGCCTGCTCATCCGCGGCTGCGGCCGCACCGACTTCCAGCAGGGCAGCGCCGTGCGGCTGTACCGGTCTGTGCACGAGAAGATCTTCACGCTGCCAGCCACCTGCCTGCTCTACCCCGGGCACGACTACAAGGGCCAGACGGTGACCAGCGTGGCCGAGGAACGGCGCTTCAACCCGCGGCTGGGCGGCGATTCGAACGAGACCGACTTCGCTGGCTACATGGACGCACTCGGCCTGCCGCATCCCAAGCTGATCGCCGTCGCCGTGCCGGCCAACCTGCGCTGCGGCCAGCCTGAGAGCGACGTTGCATCTGCCACTGCCGACCCCGACTGGGCACCACTGAATTTCACTTTCGGTGGGCTCTGGGAAATCGAACCCACGGCCCTGCAGGAACGCCTGGGCCGCGTGCAGTTGGTCGACGTGCGCGAGCCGGCCGAATTCACCGACGCGCTGGGCCACATCGAGGGCGCGGTGCTGCTGCCGCTGGGCGAACTGGGCACGCGGCTGGGCGAGATCGACCGTTGCCGGCCGGTGGTCACCGTGTGCCGGTCGGGCACGCGATCGGCCCAGGCCACCGTGCTGTTGCAGCGTGCCGGGCTCACCCAGGTGGCCAACCTGGCCGGCGGCATGCTTCGCTGGCGTGCCGACCGGCTGACGGTGGTCGGCGGGCACGACTGATGGCCGGCCCACCCACAATCGCCACCCCATGGAACTGACCACCTGGCTCGCCTTCTTCGCCGCCGCCTGGGCCATCAGCCTGTCGCCGGGGCCGGGGGCGCTGGCCGCGATGAGCTCGGGCCTGAACCACGGCTTTGCCAAGGGTTACGCCACCACGGCCGGCCTGGTGCTGGGCATCTGGACGCAGTTGCTGGTGGTCGGCGTAGGCCTGGGCGCGTTGCTGGCAGCGTCGACCCTGGCCTTCACGGTCGTCAAGTGGTGTGGCGTGGTCTACCTGGTGTATCTGGGCATCCAGCAGTGGCGCGCACCGGTGCAGCCACTGGCGCAGTTGCAGGCCGACGCGGCGTCCGTGCGCCGGCGCGAGCTGCTGGTGCGCGGGCTGCTGATCAACATCGTCAACCCCAAGGGCACGGTGTTCCTGCTGGCCGTGGTGCCGCAGTTCATCACGTTGTCGCAGCCGCTGGCGCCGCAGTATTTGATGATTGGGCTGACGCTGGGCTTCACCGACCTGGTGGTGATGGCCGGCTACACGGCACTGGCCGCACGCGTGCTGGGTGCGTTGAAGACCGCTGAGCACATGAAGCTGATGAACCGCGTCTTCGGTGGGCTGTTCGTGGCGGCAGGCGCCTTTCTGGCGCTGTTCAAGCGCAGCGCCTGACCCGGGCTGCCTGCTTGCAGCCCGGCGGCTGCCCACAGGATCTTTCGGGCCACTGGCATTCGGACACTTGAACGTCACGAACTCGCCCCTATAATTCCTCTGCTAGCACTCATCAACGACGAGTGCTAACGATTGGTCAGGCGCTCAAAGCGTCTATCGATCCCCGCATGTGAATGAGCACCAACTTTCCGGTTGCTCCCGACTGTGCTTAACCCGACTCCCAAGGAGACCCCATGAAACTTCGTCCTCTGCACGATCGCGTGATCGTCAAGCGTCTGGAACAAGAAACCAAGACCGCCTCCGGCATCGTCATCCCCGACAACGCCGCCGAAAAGCCCGACCAGGGTGAAGTCTTGGCCGTGGGCCCCGGCAAGCGCAATGACAAGGGTGACTTCGTGGTCCCCAACGTCAAGACCGGCGACCGCGTGCTGTTCGGCAAGTACAGCGGCCAAACCGTCAAGGTCGATGGCGAGGAACTCCTCGTCATGAAGGAAGAAGACCTTTTCGCCATCGTCGAAAAGTAATTCCTCAACCCATCACTGAATCGGAGAAACAAACATGGCAGCAAAAGACGTCATCTTCGGCGCCGACGCGCGTCACCGCATGGTCGAGGGTGTGAACATCCTGGCCAACGCCGTCAAGGTCACGCTCGGCCCCAAGGGTCGCAATGTCGTGCTCGAGCGCTCGTTCGGCGCCCCCACCGTCACCAAGGACGGTGTCTCGGTGGCCAAGGAAATCGAACTCAAGGACAAGCTCCAGAACATGGGCGCGCAGATGGTCAAGGAAGTTGCTTCCAAGACCAGCGACGTTGCCGGTGACGGCACCACCACCGCCACCGTGCTGGCCCAGGCCATCATCCGCGAAGGCATGAAGTACGTGGCCGCCGGCATGAACCCGATGGACCTCAAGCGCGGCATCGACAAGGCCGTGCTGGTCCTGGTCGAGCAGCTCAAGAAGCAGTCCAAGCCCACCACGACCTCGAAAGAAATCGCCCAGGTCGGCACCATCTCGGCCAACAGCGACGAAGAAGTCGGCAAGATCATCGCCGAGGCGATGGACAAGGTCGGCAAGGAAGGCGTGATCACGGTCGAAGACGGCAAGTCATTGAACAGCGAACTCGAAGTCGTCGAAGGCATGCAATTCGACCGCGGCTACCTGAGCCCGTACTTCATCAACAACCCGGAAAAGCAGTCGGCGATTCTGGAAAACCCGTTCGTGCTGCTGTTCGACAAGAAGATCAGCAACATCCGCGACCTGCTGCCCACGCTGGAGCAAGTGGCCAAGGCCGGCCGTCCGCTGCTGATCGTGGCC